>NZ_CP041352.1:2744316-3088632 GCF_009746125.1 Casimicrobium huifangae | reverse complement strand
AGACCATCAAAGTCGCACTGGCAGGCGCCGGCGCCTTCGGCATCAAGCATCTTGACGCGATCAAGCTGATCGACGGCGTGGAAGTGATCTCGCTGATCAGCCGCGATCTCGACAAAACGAAAGAGGTCGCCAGCAAGTACGGCATCGGTCACGTCACCACCGATCTCGCCGACAGCCTGGCACTGAAAGAGCTGGACGCAGTGATTCTTTGCACGCCCACGCAGATGCACGCCGCGCAGACGACCGCCTGCCTCAACGCGGGCAAGCATGTGCAGGTGGAGATTCCGCTCTGTGATGTGCTGAAGGAAGGCGAGGCCGTCGTCGAGTTGCAGAAGAAAACCGGGCTGGTGGCCATGTGTGGCCACACCCGTCGCTTCAACCCGAGCCATCAGTGGGTGCACAAGAAGATCAGGGCGGGCGAATTCAACATCCAGCAGATGGATGTGCAGACCTATTTCTTCCGCCGCACCAACATGAACGCGCTGGGCCAGCCGCGGAGCTGGACGGACCACCTGCTGTGGCATCACGCTGCGCACACCGTGGATCTGTTCGCCTATCAGTGCGGCAGCCCCATCGTGCAGGCCAATGCCGTACAGGGGCCGATTCATCCGGCGCTGGGCATCGCGATGGATATGTCGATTCAGCTGAAAGCAGCCAACGGCGCGATCTGCACGCTGAGCCTCTCATTCAACAACGACGGCCCGCTCGGCACCTTCTTCCGCTACATCGGTGACACCGGTACCTATATCGCCCGCTACGACGATCTGGTGAACGGCAAGGAAGAAAAGATCGACGTCAGCAAGGTCGATGTTTCAATGAACGGCATCGAACTGCAGGACCGCGAATTCTTCGCCGCCATCAAGGAAGGCCGCGAACCCAACGGCAGCGTCGCGCAAGTACTGCCCTGCTATCAGGTGCTCAACAAGCTGGAGCGGCAACTGGCGCTGTAGTCCTGCCGTCAGCCTACAGTTTGAGCGTGGCGACGCAGGCCAGCACTTGCTCGCGTAACCAGCGAAACGCAGGGTCGTCGTGGTAGCGGCGGTGCCAGACCAGATACATCGGCATGCGCGGGCATTTGATCGGCACTTTGGCGTCGGCGAGGCCAGCGAGCAGGTGGGTGCGTAGCCGCCCCGGCACAGTGGCGAGCAGCGTTGTCCCGCGCAGGAACGGCGTGATACCGGCGAAACCGGGCACCATAATCCGAAAATGCCTCGTGATGCCGTGCGCCGCCATCCAGTGATCAAGGTCGAGTGGGCGCCGGGGTTGGTAGACAACGGTGACGTGCTCGGCGTCCAGGTATGCCTTGCGCGTAATGGGCGCATCGCGCATTGCCGGGTCGTAGAACACGCGATAGTCATCTTCGAAGAGCTGTCGTTGCACAACATCGCTGCCATCCGGTGGGCGCGGTGTGATGACGAGCTGGCAGTGCTCGTCGCGCAGCATCTCCAGCGACGGAATGCCTGAGGGAATGACGCGCAGCGTAACGTTCGGTGCGCTCTCGCGCAGCCTCGCCGCGAGAGCCGGCAGCAACAGGTCGCGCTGAAAATCGTTCGCAGCGATGGTGACGGTGGCGGTCCACGATGCGGGCTGCCACTTGGGGGCGCGGCTGAATTGCTCCAGCTCGTGCAGAAGGCCGAGCGCGCGCTCGGCAAGGCTCAACGCATGTGCAGTCGCCACGATGCCGCGCCCCGATTTGACGAAGAGCGCGTCGTGCGTGATCGCGCGCAACCGGTCGAGCGTATGGCTGACGGCGGATTGTGTGACCCCGAGTCGCACGGCTGCTGCCGTGACTGATTGTTCCTCCGCGACAGCGACGAGCACGTTCAGCGCACGCGCATCAATCTGCAACCAATCGATTTCGTTCATGGAATAGATGATGAAGCATCTATTTATTGAAATCAAGGCCTTGGTCAGAATGTGGTTATTCGAGTGCGCAGTTGGCGCGTCGCCGGCAATGCTGACGAATGCGGCAAACGATATCGCCCCCGGCACAACATTCATCCAGCAGGAGCCTCGCGTGAGCGAATACCCCCCCATCCCCGGCACCACCCTGTTTGACGGCAGTCAGGCCCGCAAGGGCTATGCCCTCAACAAGATGTGCTTCTCCTTCAACTCGGCGGCGTGCCGTGAGGAGTTTGTGCGTGACGAAGAAGCGTACATGCATAAGTACGGCCTCAACGAAGAGCAGGCGGCAGGCATCCGCGGTCGCGATGTGCTCGGCCTGATCCGTGCTGGCGGCAACGCCTACTACCTCGCGAAATTCGCCGGCATCCTCGGCCTCAACATGCAGGACATCGGCGCGTTGCAGACTGGCATGACCGTGGACGAGTTCAAGGCCAAACTCAAGGCGTATGCCTAAGCCGACCAACCAAGGATAAGCAGAGAAATCACATGGCAAAAATTGTCGGCATGCTCACCACGTCCCACGTCCCCGCGATCGGGGGCGCGATCGCGAAAAACCTGCAGCAGGATGCGTACTGGAAGCCGTTTTTCGATGGCTTCATCCCCGTGCGGAAATGGCTTGACGAGACCAAGCCAGATGTTGCGGTCGTCCTTTACAACGATCACGGCCTGAACTTCTTCCTCGACAAGATGCCGACCTTCTCGGTCGGCGCCGCGCCCGAATATCACAACGCGGACGAGGGCTGGGGCATCCCCACACTGGCGCCGACGCGCGGCGACGTTGATCTGTCGTGGCACCTGATCAACAAGCTGATTGATCGCGAGTTCGACATCACCACCTGCCAGGAGATGCTGGTGGATCACGCGTTCACCATTCCGCTGAAACTCTTCTGGCCGCAAAGCCCGTGTCCGATCCCGGCAGTGCCGGTTTGCATCAACACCGTGCAATTCCCGCTGCCTTCAGCCAGGCGTTGCTATGCCTTCGGTCAGGCGGTGGGTGATGCGATTCGCAGCTGGGACAGCAACAAGAAGGTGGTGGTGATCGGCACGGGCGGCCTGTCGCACCAGCTGGACGGCGAACGTGCTGGCTTCATCAACAAGGACTTCGATCTCAAGTTCATGGACAGCATGATCCACGACCCGGCGTGGGCGACGCAGTTCTCGATCCATGAACTGGTGGAAAAGACCGGTACGCAGGGCGTGGAGCTGTTGATGTGGCTCGCAGCGCGCGCAGCGGTGCCGGGCACGCTGAAGAAGATCCACAGCAACTATCACATCCCGATTTCCAACACGGCCTCGGGGTTGATGGCGCTGGCGACGGTTTAGGCCGTACAGACTAGCTGCGAGGGGGGCGAGTGCTTGCCGGGCATTGCATTGAGGCCGCGGCAGCCAGTAGCGCGGCACGGACACAACGCCGGAGCGCAGAGGCTTCGCGCCTACGACCGGCGAGTCGTGACGACGTGTGCGCGCAAACGCCCAGGCAGACAGGCTGACCGCGCTATTGACTTGGGAAGAATGGAATTGGTCGGGGTGAGAGGATTCGAACCTCCGGCCTCTACGTCCCGAACGTAGCGCTCTACCAGGCTAAGCTACACCCCGACTTGGACTCGACTGATCGGTGCCGTGTACAGGCATCGCAGCCGAAGCAGTTTGACGATTCAGACGTCTGCTGACAACTCAGACGTTGCGTTTAACTGCGTAAGAACATAATTCTAGCATCCATTGCTTGGCTGCGCTATCTGGCAGCGTGGCAATCTCCGCTGCGGCGGCCTGCGCTTCGCTCTGGGCCCGCGCCAGCGAACTATCCAGCGCGCCGCAGGACTCGAGCACCTCCATGACCTGCTGGAACTGTTCAGGCTCCACGGCATGCGGTTTTGACAAAACGCTACGCACCAGTGCCTTGCCTGCGTCGCTGCCGCGTTGCAGTGCAAGGATGATGGGCAGTGTCAGTTTGCCTTCTGCCAGGTCGTCCCCGAGGCTCTTGCCGAGCGTGCTGGCTTCGCCGCGATAGTCAAGCACGTCGTCGGCAATCTGGAAGGCCACGCCGAGTCGCCGGCTGTATTCAGACATCGCGCGCTCGGTGCGCGCGTCAGCGCCGGCAGCGATAGCCCCCAGCGCACCGGCCGCCTCGAACAGCTTGGCGGTCTTGGCCTCGATGACCTGCATATAGTCCGCTTCGCTCAGGTCGAGCCGACCCAGCGCCATCAGCTGCATCACTTCGCCTTCAGCGATGCGGTTGGTGGCTTCAGACAGCAGCTCCAGCACGCGCAGCTTGCCGGTGCCAACCATGACCTGAAACGCCCGGCTGTAAAGGAAATCGCCCACCAGCACGCTGGCAGCATTGCCGAATTCGGCGTTGGCGGTGGCACGACCGCGGCGCAGGTCGGATTCGTCCACGACGTCATCATGCAGCAGCGTGGCGGTGTGGATCAGCTCCACCGTGGCCGCGAGGTCGATGACCAGTGGCGACAGTGGATTGGTGCCCAAGGCCTGCGCCGACAGAAACACCAGCACCGGCCGCAGGCGCTTGCCGCCCGCAGAAACGATGTAGTCTGAAATGGCGCGAATCAGTGCAACGTCCGAATCCAGCGTGGCACGCAACCGGGTGTCGAGCGCGCCCAATTCCGCCTGCAGATGCCGCTGCAATCCGGCAGCCGTCCGGCCAGACTGGCCCGGCGTGCGTTCCGCTGGGGCTACAGGTGGCACGGCTTGCACGGGGCGAGAGCCAACGACTTCAGAGTACATACAGCAAATTGTAGCCAGCGGGGTGAGTAGTGACTGACGGCGTGCTCCGATATCGGGCATGCGTTTGCGACGCTGCTAGCGGCCGCCGCCATTTCGCCGTTGCAGTCGGCAAGTGTGTCTTGCTGCTTTGCCTGGCCGGTAGCTAGCTATCAGCTTTCTAATGAAACGACCATTTTACATGGCTTAAAGCGCAAATATTATGAAAGTCGACTTTGCCATATTTATGCTGTCAGCCCAATTAAATTGGTAATTTCGTTGAAAAGCTGTATCGTTGGCAGTCAACTGTCGATCAGTCTGCTCATTGCCGTCGAGCATGGCGGTCGCGACTCGTGCGCTTGCTCCTCGCATTGGCCCACGCTATAATCGTCGGCTCTCTGCACGTAGCACGTATTGCGCGCCGGGAAAGTCAATCAAATCAAAGGTTTGTTATCCATGTATGCGGTCATAAAAACCGGCGGGAAGCAGTATCGCGTATCCGCTGGCGAAAAATTAAAGGTAGAACAGATACCTGCAGACATCGGCGCAACCATCACTTTCAGTGAAGTGCTCGCCGTTGGTGCGGGCGCTGATGTGGTGTTTGGCGCGCCCCTCGTCGCAGGGGCAAAAGTCGATGCAACGGTCATCGAGCACGGCAAGGGCGACAAGGTTCGCATCTTCAAGATGCGTCGTCGCAAGCACTATCGCAAGAGCCAGGGCCATCGTCAGGGCTACACCGAGGTGCAGTTCTCGGCAATCTACGGCGCCGACGGCAAGGAACTTGCCAAAGCCGAAGCCGCTGCGAGCAACTAACAGGAGTCAGTCATGGCACATAAAAAAGGCGGCGGCTCAACACGCAACGGTCGCGATTCCGAATCGAAACGCCTGGGCGTCAAGTCCTATGGCGGCGAACTGATCAACGCCGGCACCATCATCATGCGCCAGCGTGGTACCACCATCCATCCGGGCGTCAACGTCGGCATGGGCAAGGATCACACGCTGTTCGCGACGGTCACCGGTACGGTGCAGTTCGTGATCAAGGGCGAGAAGAATCGCAAGTACGCGAACATCGTTCCGCTGGCAGCTGCTGCTGAGTAACGCGCTCTTCGCGAGAAGGCAAAACTCTCGCGCAAATCAAAAAAGCACCCTCGGGTGCTTTTTTGTTGTCTGCTGCATTCGCGGTGTCGGACGTCGCCGTTACCTTCGCTCCAGCCGGTAAATCATCGCCGTCGCAGCAGACAGGAAGATCAGTCCGGGCAGCATCGCGCCGAGGAATGGCGGCCACTCGTGCAGCAGCGCGAGATAGGAAAACAGCCGGTTGAACACGATGAACACCAAGCCGAGCAGGATGCCAACGAAGATACGCATACCGACGCCGCCGGCGCGCTGCTGGATCTGGGCGAACGGCAGCGCCAGCAGCACCAGCACGCAGGTGGCGAGCGGGTAGAAGAACTTTCCCCAGAGCGCGACTTCGAACCGTCGCGAATCCTGCCGGTTTGCCTGCAAGTGCGCGATGTATTCCCACAGGCCGCTGATCGACAGCCGTCCCGGTTCAACCTGCAGCACCGACAGCATGTTCGGTGTAAGCACCGAGCGCCATTCGGCCTTGTCACTCTGCGACACTGTGACCTCGCGACCAAAGCTGGTTTCGGTCACACGATCAAGCGTCCATTGCTGGCCGCCGAGGAAGGTCGCCGCCTCGGCAGTCATGGTTCGCCCGAGATGCGTGGCGTCGCGATACTCGAACACGCGTACCTTGCGCAACGATCCATCCGGCAGCACGCTGCCGATGTTGATGAATGTGTTGCCGTCCTTGAACCAGAACCCAGATTCAAAGGCACGTGCGACGTAGGGGCGAGCGCCGGCAAACGCGCGCACGCGCAACACCAGCTGCTCGGCGCGAGGCACCACATATTCACCAATCACGAATACAGCGCCGGCGACAACCAGACTGACACCGAACAGCACCATGGCCACCTGCAGCACCGACACGCCGGACGTACGCATGACGCCATACTCGCTGTTGCTGGCCAGTTGTGCCAGTGCGAACAGGGTACCGATCAGCGCAGCCACCGGCAACAGTTCATAAAGGTGACCGGGGATGGTTGCCGCCACCAGCACCAGAAACTGCGCGGCATTCAATGCGCGCAGCGAGCCCAGTTCGGCGAGCAGGTCGTAAAACACCCATAGCATCAGCAGCGCCGCCAATACCAGCAGCGTAGAGGCGGCGACTTCCTTTGCCAGGTAGCGGCTCAGCGTTTTCATGCCGCGCTTCCGTGGTCGGTGGTCGTGGCTTGCGTGCGGCTGCGCCAGATGAACACCGCACCCCGGTACCGATAGTAGAAGACGCCGGCAACGATGGCTGCCAGCGACAGATGAAAGACCAGCAGGGCTGCGATCAGCCCGATGCGCTGCTGGTCAATCTGCGCCTGAATGATGTTCATCACGTTCAGCGAGATCATCAGCAGCAGGATCGCGATGATCAGATTGATCGACCGCCCCAGCCGCGGATTGACGTATGCCAGCGGGATTGCCAGTAGCGCCAGCGCGATACCCGCGATGGGGACGGAAAGCCGGTAAAACACCTGACCGAGGCCCGATGGCGTGCCCTCCTGGAGCAAGGCAATGGTGTCCTTGGCGCGTTCTTCCAGCGGATCATCCTTGACCTCGTTGCCCGTCATGCGAATGCCGTAGCGATCAAAACTGGCAAATTCGTACTCGTTGGGCCCCGCCTGTGCGCTGGTGTGCTTTACGCGATTGCCCTTTTCGAGGATCACGTAGCGGTCACCGGTCTTGTCCTGGTAGAGAAAGCCTTGCAACGCACGCACCAGCCACTGCCCATTGGGGTCGTCGGCAAACACAAAGACGTTCTTGATGGTGCCGTCGATCAGGTTGACACCTTCAACGAAGTACACCTGCTTGGTCTTGCGCAGTTCCTGAAAGAGTCCCGGGGCAAGCACCGACAGCTCGTCGCGCGCCTCGAGAATCCGCCGGTACTCAATCGAGCGCCGCTCGGCCCATGGCGACAGCACGGTCGACAGCACCATCGCGATCACCAGCATCGGCAACGCGAAAGTGAGTACCGGCCGCACCCAGGAGAGCAGGCTTTGCCCGCTCGACATCCAGATCGCCATCTCACTGTCGCGCCACCCGCGGGAAAGCGTCAGCAGGATCGACACGAACATGGCGATCACGATCAGCGGCGGCAGCTGCGAGATCAGGCGAAAGCCCACCAGCGGAATCAGACCATCGGTCGGCAACGAACCAGCGGAGGCTGCGCCGATCAGCTTGATCAGGAATTGCGTGACAAGGATAGCCACCAGCACCACGAAGACATAGATCGCGTTGGTGGTCAGCTCGCGCAGCAGGGCGCGTCGGAAGATCATGGGGGGGCGGCGGAGCGCGCGGGCGCTTTGGCGATAATTGCAGAGTTTACCTACTGAACCATTTTTGTAATAAGGAAGATCGAACCATGATCGACTTTTCGCTGCGCGCCGACCATCCGTCCAATACCAAGACCGATGTCGTCGCGGTTGCCGTACACGAGGGCCAGAAGCTCTCCTGGGCGGCGCAGGACATCGACAAGGCCAGCAAGGGTGCGCTGGCTGCGGCGGTGAAAGCCGCGTCGTTTGCCGGGCGCGCCGGCGCGGTGCTGCCGCTGTTCAATCTGACAGGTGTGAGTGCCGCCCGCGTTGTCGTCTACGGTGCTGGCAGTGGCAACGCGCTGAGCGCCAAGGACGCGCGTGCGACGGGCCGCGCCCTGGCAGCGTGTGCAGTTGAGCTGGAGCAGGCCGAGCTGACGGTATTCCCGCTGGCAGAAGGTGCCGTTGATGCCATGCAGCAGATGGTGCTGGGTGTCTCCGACGCGACCTACCGCTTTGATGAAACCAAGGGCACCAGCACCAAGCCGAAACCTGCCCTCAAGCGCGTGCGCTTCGGCATGCCGGAGGCTGCGGCCAAGGCCGCACCGGCGGCGCTCAAGAACGCAGTGGCGATGACGCACGGCATCGAGTTCACCAAATACCTCGGCAATCTGCCGGCCAATCACTGCACGCCGACACGCCTGGGCGACGAAGCGAAGAAGCTCGCCAAGTCGCACGGCCTCAAGGTGACTGTGATGGATCGCAAGGCGATCGAAAAACTGGGCATGGGCTCGTTCCTTTCGGTGACCAACGGCAGTGAAGAGCCGCCACGTTTCATCGTGTTTGAATACAGCGGCGGCAAGAAGGGTGACGCGCCGACGGTGTTTGTCGGCAAGGGCGTCACCTTCGATACCGGCGGCATCTCGCTGAAACCGGCGGGTGACATGGACCACATGAAGTGGGACATGTCCGGTGCCGGCACGGTGTTCGGCGTGATGAAAGCGGTGGCCGAACTGAAGCCCAAGCAGAACATCGTCGGTCTCGTCGTCGCCTGCGAAAACATGCCGTCGGGCAAGGCCACCAAACCCGGTGACGTGTTCAAGAGCATGAGCGGGCAGACCATCGAAGTGCTCAACACCGATGCCGAAGGCCGTCTGATCCTCTGCGACGCGCTGACCTACGCCGAGCGCTTCAAGCCGAAGGCGGTGATCGACATTGCCACCCTGACCGGCGCCTGTGTGGTTGCGTTGGGCAGTCACAACGCCGGCTTGTTCGCCAGCAACGACAAGCTCGCGGATGACATCCTCGCCGCCGGCAAGAAGATGAACGACCGCTTCTGGCGCATGCCGCTGGAGGAGGACTATCAGGAAGCGCTCAACTCCAACTTTGCCGACATGGCCAACGTGGCCGGTCGCGAAGGCGGGGCGATCACCGCCGCCTGCTTCCTGTGGCGTTTCACCAAAAAGTACGACTGGGCGCATCTCGACATCGCTGGCGTGGCCTACAAGGGCTCGGGCAAGGAGAAGGGCGCAACTGGTCGTCCGGTCGCAGCACTGGTTGACTATGTGATGGCCAACGAAAAGTGAGCGATGCGCAGTGAGTATGGCGTCGATCACCGTTTACATGCTCACTGCTCGCTGAAGCAATGACCGAAATCAGCTTCTACTCCGGCGTTGCCAATCCGCTGTCGGCGACCGCGAAGCTGGTGGCGAAGGCCTATGCGCAGGGGCGGCGGGTGCGGGTGGTGACACCCGATGCCGCCGCCACCGCAACGCTGGACAAGCTGCTCTGGGAACTGGAGCCCGAAGGGTTCCTGCCGCACGTCAACCTGGCCTCGCCGCATGCGGCGAAGACGCCGATCATCGTCGACCACGCGCGCGAGCACAGCGGCGCGATCGACGTGCTGATCAATCTTGGCACCGAGCCGCCGCCATTCTTCGCCCGCTTCGAGCGCATGTTCGAGATCATCGGACGTGATGACGAGGGCGCCACTGCCGGGCGGGAACGCTGGAAGTTCTACAAAGAACGCGGCTATCCGCTGACGCATACGGTGATGCAGGCGAACTAGCGCGGTGGTCTCGTCGCCCGCTGGCGACAGGGCAGCACGCTGATGACAACAGCATTGCAGACAGCCCAAGACGCGGGCTTTCTACCGACACTTTTGCGCGCATAATGTTTGCATGAGCACGCCCGCCGCCAAAGATCTGCTTGCGCAAGCTGACCGCATGATGCGTCAGCGCGTACCGGAAGAATTGCCGGTGCTGACCGATCTGATTGTCGAAGAGATCGAGATTGGCGATACCGAGGCACCGCGTCCCACGCTGGCCGCACCGCCGGCGATTGCCCGCACGCAGCCGGCGCCGGCAACAGCTGCTGTGCCCACTGTGCGTAAACCGGCGCCGCCCGCTCCATCGGTGCCCGCGTCGTCTGCGGCGCCGGGCAGTGCCGCCAGCGCGAATGCTGCGCCACGCGTTGGCCCGCCGCCGGCGTTGCGCGATACAACGCCACACACGCCCATTGCCGCGGCGCCGAACACGGCCAGCGGGGCCAGCGCCCGCGAGCAATTCAACGCATTGCTGATCAGCCGGCTGGAGGAAATGCGCCACAGCGTCTACAGCCAGGTCATGCAGCAACTTGAGCTACATGCTGCCGGTTCGCTGAAAACGCATTTGCGTGAGTCGTTGACGGTGGCGCTGGCCGACATTGCCCGCGACATCGCTGATCAGGTCGCCGAAGACACGTCAACGCAGGTGCGCGACGTCGTTTCCCGCGCCGTGGATGGCGAGATCGCGCGTTTGCGCGAGCAGTTGTCGAAGCGGCGTTAAGTCGCGTCTTGGGTGGCAGGGCGTTGAAACCGCCGCTGCCAATCAGGCTCGGTCAACGCACCGCACATCGAGGCGTGCAGCTTTTTGTTGAAATCCTTATTAAAATTGGGCTGCGAGCGGTAAAACGGCAAATATCGACTTTTGAAAAAATTGGCGATCTCGCCCTTATTGGATAAAGCTTTTACGGAAAAGCTGTAACTCTCGCGGTTACAATTTTCGCTTCCGCTAATTCAATGCTGCCGCGCCCGTCGCGGCGTTTTTGTCGCCATGTCCGCCACTGCCAACAGCCCGGCCGCCCAAAGCGCGCTCGATTCCCTCTCCAAGTCATTCGAACCGAAAGCCATTGAATCCAGGTGGTATCCGGTCTGGGAGAGCGCGGGCTATTTCGTCCCCAGTGGCGACGCGTCGAAGCCGGGCTACACCATCCAGTTGCCGCCACCGAACGTGACTGGCACGCTGCACATGGGCCACGCCTTCCAGCAGACGCTGATGGACACCATGATCCGCTACCACCGGATGAAGGGCGACAACACCAACTGGGTCGTTGGCACCGATCACGCCGGCATCGCCACGCAGATCGTCGTGGAGCGGCAGTTGCAGGCGCAAGGCAGCTCGCGCCACGACCTCGGCCGCGATGAATTTACCAAACGCGTGTGGCAGTGGAAGGAGCAATCCGGCTCCACCATCACTCGGCAGATGCGTCGCCTCGGCGCGTCGGCCAACTGGAGCTTCGCTGATGCCAGCGGCGCCAACCAGGGCTACTTCACGATGGACAGCCACATGTCGAAAGGCGTGGTGGAGACGTTCGTCAAACTGTTCGAGGAAGGGCTCATCTACCGCGGAAAGCGCCTGGTGAACTGGGACCCGGTGCTGCAGTCCGCCGTGAGCGATCTCGAAGTGGAATCGGTCGAGCGCGACGGCCACATGTGGCACATCCTCTACCCGTTCACGCACGGCCCGATCGACGGCGTCCGGGGCATGCACATCGCCACCACGCGGCCGGAAACGATGATGGCCGACGGCGCTCTCGCGGTGCATCCCGAGGACGAGCGTTACAAGCATCTGATCGGCAAGATGGTCGACATCCCGCTGATGAATCGCAGCATTCCGATCATCGCGGATGATTTCGTTGATCGCGAATTCGGCTCCGGCTGCGTGAAGATCACCGGTGCCCACGACTTCAACGACTACGCCTGCTCGCTGCGGCACAACCTGCCGCTGATCACCATCTTCACGCTCGACGCCCACGTCAACGAGAACGGCCCCAAGGCCTATCAGGGCATGGACCGTTTCGATGCGCGCAAGGCGGTGCTGAGAGACCTCGAAGCGCAGGGCTTCCTCGAAAAGGCCGTGCCGCACAAGCACATGGTGCCGGTGTGCGAGCGCACCGGCCAGATCGTCGAACCGATGCTCACCGATCAGTGGTTTGTCGCCACCAGCAAGCCGACCGCGAAGCACGAGAAGGGCCTTGCCGGCCGCGCGCTGGAAGCGGTGAAGAAGGGTGACATCCGCTTCTTCCCCGAACACTGGGCGCAGACCTACAACCACTGGCTGGAGAACATCCAGGACTGGTGCATCTCGCGCCAGCTCTGGTGGGGGCATCAGATTCCGGCGTGGTACGACGCCGATGGCAAGGTTTATGTCGCACGCAGCGAGACCGATGCACTGAAGCAGAGTGGCGGCAAACCACTCACGCGTGACCCGGACGTGCTCGACACCTGGTTCTCCTCCGCGCTGGTGTGTCACACCACGCTCGGCTGGCCAGACCAGGCGCGCTTTGAAAAGGACAGCGCGTATTTGCCGAGCAACGTGCTCGTCACCGGCAACGACATCATCTTCTTCTGGGTCGCCCGCATGGTGATGATGACGCTGCACTTTACTGACAAAGTGCCCTTCCGCGACGTCTACATCAATGCGATGGTGCGCGACGCCGAAGGCAACAAGATGAGCAAATCGAAGGGAAATGTGCTTGACCCGATCGACCTGCTTGATGGCATTGAGCTGGAGCCACTGGTGGCCAAGTCCACCACTGGCCTGATGCTCGCGTCGCACAAGGAGAAGGCGGAGAAGTACATCCGCAAGAACTTCCCGACCGGCATCCCGGCTTACGGCGCCGACGCGGTGCGCTTCACTTTCGCGTCGCTGAGCAACATGTCGATGACGCTTAACTTCGACCTGAGCCGCTGCGAGGGCTACCGCAACTTCTGCAACAAACTGTGGAACGCCACCCGCTTTGTGCTGATGAATGTGGAAGGCAAAGATTGCGGCATTGACGGCGGCGAGCAGAGCCTGTCGTTCGTCGACCGCTGGCTGCTCGGCCGCCTGCAGATCGCCAAGCGCGACATCGCCGAAGGCCTCGACAGCTACCGCTTTGATTTCGCCGCCAAGGCGCTCTACGAGTTCGTGTGGGACGAATACTGCGACTGGTATGTGGAATGCGCCAAGGTGCAAATCACTGATGCCGACAAGGCAGGCAATGCCGCCGCCGCACGCGGCACCCGCAGCGTGCTGGTACGCGAGCTGGAAGCCACACTGCGTCTGGCGCACCCGATCATGCCTTTCATCAGCGAGGAGCTGTGGCAAAAGGTGGCACCGCTGGCGGGCAAGTCTGGCGCGTCAATCAGCACCCAGCCGTTCCCGAAGTACGGCGCCGAACGCATCAGCGCCGAGGCGAATGCAAAGATGGCGGTGCTCAAGGAATTGGTCACCTCGTGCCGCACGCTGCGCAGCACGATGAAGATCTCGCCGGCAGAACGCGTACCTCTAATCGCGACGGGAGATGCGGTAACGCTGCGCGAATTCGCGCCTTATCTCGCCGCGCTGGCGAAGCTTTCGGAAGTGCGCATTGTTGACGCGCTGCCAGCTAACGACGCCCCTGTGCAGGTGGTTGGTGACTTCCGGTTGATGCTCGAAATCAAGGTTGATCCGGTGGCCGAACGCGCCCGCCTCGACAAGGAGATTGCCCGCCTGACGGCCGAAGTCACCAAGGCCACCGCCAAGCTCGGCAACCCGGCCTTTGCTGACAAGGCACCGGCGGCGGTGGTCGCTCAGGAGAAGGAACGTCTTGCCGGTTTCAGCGCCACGCTGGAAAAGATCACCGCGCAGCGCAAGAACCTCGGCTGACCCGTCGCAGGCAGACGGAGCGGCGCTGGCCGCTCCCTCACCGCAGTGCGGTGTCAGTGCACGAACTGTCCGTTGCCTTTGACTACGACGGTATCGACGTAGCTCAGCCCGGTACGGTCATTCGGGCCGTAGCGCAGCCGCAATCCGCCAAGATCAGTCTCACGCAAACCCTCCAGCGCACTCACCAGTGATTCGCGCGTTACGCGTGGCCCTGCACGCTGCAGCGCCAGCGTCAGCACGCGCGCGTTGATGTAGCCCTCCAGTGAACTGAAACTCGGCTCCGCCTTCGGTGCCACCTTCTCCAGCGCGACGCGATAGTCGCGCACGATATTGGGGGTGCGTGCCCAAGGGAACGGCACTACCTGGGTGAACACCAGTCCGCGCGCGTCCTCGCCGAGCAGCTTCACCATCTGCTGCGCGCCCGAGTTGACCGCCATGAAGCGCGTCTGCCGCTCGAATTTGCGGTCGGCCTTGAAGATCGCCGCGATCGTGCTGTAGCTGCCGTGGTTGAACACGACGTCGATCTTCGCGTCAAAAATTTTCTTCGCCAGTTCTTCGGGTGTTGCTTTGGCATCAAGCGGAAGTGCCAGCGCCAGTGTCTCGCCTTTGGCCGCGAGCAGCTTGCGTACGTTGGCCAGGTGCTTTTCGCCATTGGGGTTGGGCGAGTAAAGAAAACCAATACGTTTCTCGCCGAGCTGCAACGCACTGGCAATCAGGCGCTCGAACTCGTTGTAGTGTGCTGCGCGGATCGGAAAGCTGTAGCGGTTGAATGGCTCGCGCAGATCAGGGGAGCCGGCCGCGCAGCCAACCTGCGGGATCTTCAGCTCCGTGGCCACCTGCAGTCCAGCCACGCAGGGCCCGCCCTCAGCGCCAGAGAACAGTGCCAGTACGTCCGGCATGGCGGCCAGCGAACGGCTATTGGCAGTAGCTTTGGCGCTGTCACCGGCATCATCCAATGTGCGCAGCTCGATGTGACGGCCGACAACACCGCCCGCGCGGTTGAATTCCTCGATGTGCGCCAGCACGCCAAGCACGATGCCGCGACCATGCTCGGCCAGACTACCCGAGGTGGCGATACTTTGCCCGATGAAGATGGGCGGCTGTGGCGCTTGCGCGCCCACACTCGTCGTGTGGAGCAAGCCCAGCAGCGGCAACGAACACAGCATCGCCAGTTGGCGGAGACGGATTCCCGTGCGGGTTGCGGGGAGTGGCTTCGTGTGCATGCGTCAGCGAGCCTTGTGGCTGGAGTACCAATCGGAGACAGGCGGCAGGTGCATTGAGTCCGCCGTCGTCCTAATATCCCACAGCGCGCCCGCTGGCTTGGTGATTTGCGTCACAAAACAACCACGCTGATACGCTTGTCGTATCGTTGTCGTCACCGACTAAGAGAATTCCTTGTCGATCTGCCCGTCACGCCCCGCCATTCCCTTTGCCTTCGCAACCATCGCGCTCTCCGGCAGCGTCGATGCAGAGCGCCTGCGCCGTGGCCGCGAGCGGCTCGCGCTGCTCGGCACCCACATTGACGATGAAATTGACGCCACCGCACAGTGGCGCTACTTCGCGGGCGACGATGGCCAACGGTTGACGTCGCTGCATCGGGCGCTGGCGAGCGAGGCCGACGTGGTGCTGTTTGCGCGTGGCGGCTATGGACTTTCGCGTCTGCTGGATCGCATCGACTGGAGCGACGTCGCTGCATCCCGAAAAGTGTTTTGCGGCTACAGCGACGTGACCGCCTTTTCTCTCGCCGCGCTGGCGCGTGCGAACTATGTCACCTTCGCCGGGCCGGTGACTGCCGGCGAGTTTGCGCAGACCGAGAACGACGACGCGAGGAACTTTGCCGAACGTCACTTCGTCGCGCTGCTGTCGTCGGATCGCTACGTCTACCCGACCGCAACCAGCGACGTCGATCACGGCAATGGCGCCGTGCGCGGCACGCTGTGGGGCACCAATCTGGCGATGATCACTCACCTGGTCGGCACGCCCTTCATGCCGCAGATCGACGACGGCATCCTGCTGCTGGAAGACATTGGCGAGGCGCCCTATCGCGTGGAACGGATGTTCTGGCAGCTCAAGCACGCCGGTATTCTCGACCGCCAGCGCGCGATCATCCTGGGCGCGTTTACCGACTGCGAACCGGCCGCCGGCATGCGCTATCCGTACAGTCTGGTCGAGGCGATCGAAACCCTGCGCGAAATCGCGCCGTGCCCGGTGCTGACTGGCTTCCCGTTTGGCCACATTCCGGCGAAAGTGACACTGCCGATGGGCGCACCGGCCGAGATCGCCATCAGCGGCACGCAGTACACCCTGTCGGTGCGTGACTACTTCAGTCGCTGAGATTTCTCGTGCTCAGGCGAGCGCGATCCGATACAGAAACCCGGCATGGTTGCCGAACGCCGCCGGCTTGGTGAACGCTTCCACGAACACGCCACCGTTGGCCAGGATCACGCGTTGCGACGGCAGATTGTCGGGGTCGGTGGTGATGTCGATATGCGGCAAACCGAGCTCGCGAATTTCCAGCAGCATCTGCGTTAGCGCCTGTGTTGCGTACCCGCGCTGGCGCTTCCACGGCACCACCGAGTAGCCGACGTGGCCCAGCACATGCCGCGGTAGCGCTGCGGTGCCGGGCTGCCAGCGCGCGCTGATACTGC
This sequence comes from Casimicrobium huifangae, assembly GCF_009746125.1. NCBI lineage: Bacteria > Pseudomonadati > Pseudomonadota > Betaproteobacteria > Casimicrobiaceae > Casimicrobium > Casimicrobium huifangae. The sequence continues at coordinate 3,072,051 of NZ_CP041352.1, read as the reverse complement.
CGCAGAACGGCGCTTCCGGATCATCGTCCCACATCCACCGGTTGAAGCCCGGAATGCGGTTGACCTGACTGCCGTCGGGCAGGGTCACCAGCGGGCCTTTCGCCTCGCGGTCTTCCATGCTGTCGATGAACCGTGTTGCATCGGCGTCGATGCGGGCAAGTATCTCCTGCGCCGCGACAGCGCCGCGCACGTTGTCGGGCGAATAGCCCTGACGCAGCGCAGCAACGTAGGCAGGCAGGTGGTCAAGTGTTGGCCGGACGATACGCATCGTCATTGCTGTCATCCCTTCATGTGCGGCTCACTTCGCCGCCAGCGCGGCCAGTGAATCACCGGTAGTGCGCACAATTCGCCAGTCGGGCAGTATCTTCGCGCCCATCGCCTCGTAGAAATCGATCGAAGGCTGGTTCCAGTCCAGCACGCTCCACTCGAAGCGCCCGCAATTGCGCTCCACCGCGATCTGCGCGAGTCGCACCAGCAATGCCTTGCCGTAACCTTTGCCGCGACATTCCGGCTTGACGAACAGGTCTTCAAGGTACAGCCCGCGACGCCCGAGGAAGGTGGAGAAATTGTGGAAGTACAGCGCAAAGCCCACGGCGCGGCCATCCTCCTTAGCCATGATGCACTCGATCACCGCGTTCGGCCCAAACAGTTCACGCTCGAAGTCAGCCGGCGTGCTGACCATCAGGTGTTCCAGCTTTTCGTAAACGGCAAGCTCGCGCACGAGCGCTTCGATATCGCGAACGTCATCGCGGGTGGCGGTGGTGATTGCAAATGTAGTCATACACAAAATGATAACGAAACAAGCCGTGCAAGTTGCCCCTGCGCGGCGGGGGAGATGTCGGCGCAGCCGACAGAGGGGTAGGTGGCGTCACGCAAGCACGGCGATAAGGCGACCAACCCCTCCGTCGCTCTGCGACACCTCCCCTGCGTTGCAGGGGAGGCTTGCATGCATAACAAAACCGGATGCCAACGGCATGCGTAAGGCACGGCGTCAACCAACTTTCCCCACGCACAAGGAGTGCAACATGAACACTATCGTCAATGGCGAGGCGTCGTCACGTGTTTCGTCACGCCGCCGCTTTCTGGCTACCACCGCAACGCTCTCCGCAAGCACCGTGGCGCTGCTTGCTGGCAACAGTGCGCTGGCGCAAGCCGGACAAGGCATGGCGGGCAATACCGCGGCCGACGTCGGCATCTTGAACGTCGCGCTCGGGTTGGAGCACGAAGCGATCAACGCCTACCAGCTCGGTGCCAGTAGTGGCTTGCTGCAGAAGCCGGTGCTCGACATTGCGGTGTCGTTCCAGTCGCACCACAAGGCGCATCGCGACGCGCTGATCGCCACCATCCAGAAGCTTGGCGGCAAGCCGGTCGAAGAAAAGAAGCTCGACGACTATGCGAAGGCACTGAACGCCGGTGCGCTCAAGAATCAGGCCGACGTGCTCGATCTCGCCGCTCGCCTGGAATTGGGCGCCACCAACGCCTACCTCGGCGTGATCCCGTCGTTCAAGGACACGGCGCTCGCCAAAGTCGCCGCCCGCCTCGCAGCCGACGAGACGATGCACTGGTCGATCCTCGCCAACGCGCTGGGCCGGCCGTTGCCCGCGATGGCGCTTTCGTTCGGCGCGTAACTCAGTAGCCTCAACTAGCACTTCCATTCGCGGTGACCCTTCGACTTCGCCCAGGACTAAAGGCTGCACTCACCACTCACCTCCGTTCGTGGTGAGCTTGTCGAACCATGAACGACACACCGCAGGGCAGTCGGAACGGATCAATTGCTCGACGCCTCTCCCCGCTGGACGACCGCTCTTCCCGGTCGTCCTTTTTTATTCTCGCCACAGAAAGTCAACGCCATGCCAACGAAGCTCTCGTTAATCCTCGTGTTGCCGTTCGCGGTGCTCAGCGCATCACTCAGCACCAGCGTGTCCGCAGATGCCGTGCGCGGCAAGACGCTCTACGAAAATCGCTGCATCGGCTGTCACAGTGTTGAAGAAAATCGCGTTGGCCCGAAACACCGCGGCGTCGTTGGCCGCAAGGCGGGCAGCGTGAAGGACTATGACTACTCGTCCGCCCTGAAGGCCAGCAAGATCGTGTGGGACGTCGCGCTACTGCAGCGTTGGCTCACCAACCCCGAAGCCCTGATTCCGGGCCAGCGCATGGGCTACTCGGTAGACGAAGCAAAAGATCGGCTTGATCTGGCGGAGTATTTGGCGACGTTGAAGTAGTACCAATCTTGTAGGCTGGGTCGCGACCCAGCGAATTGCTTGCCGAGGGGCGCGCTGGGTTTTCAACCCAGCCTACGTTTTGCGTAAGATGTCTTCTCGCTTATGCTGTAGCAACTGAGAAAAGGGAGGCGCTATGACAATGATTGTGATGTTTATCGGCGGGGCATTGCTGTTGCTTGTGTCGGCGATCCTGCGCTTCGAACCGAATGCAAAAGTGTTGACCCACTACGGGGACAATACTCCATCAAAGAAGAATCGTTGGGCGGCAGGTTACCTACTTGCTCTGGCTACCCTCAGTTTTCTGGGAGGCGCGATAACTTTGGCGAACCCAGGATTTGCTTCAGGTATTTTTGCTGCGTGGCTCGCAGCAGTTTTCGTGACCGGAATTTACGTTGCGAGCAAATAGCTAGTAGACCGGACAAACATAGCGTTATCCGGAGCTCCGTGGCACCGCTGCCTGGTGGATAGCGCTGCGCGCATCCACCCTACGGCTCTAAACACGAACCGCGCCCACCCGCGCCCCACTAAGCCGCCCCAACTCCTCGGTCGCAACCTCAAACATCGCATGCGGCGTGCCGCCTGCCGGGAACACCGTAGCGAAGCGGAACAGGTCTTCGTCCATGACAATGGTGCCGGGTCTGGCGTGGGCGATGGGTGGCACGCCGCCGATGGCGTAGCCGGTCTGTTCTCGCACGAAGTTGGCGTCGGCTTTGGCGAGCGTGATGCCGGTGAGTGCCGTGACTTTCTTCTCGTCGACGCGGTTGGCGCCGCTGGTGATCACCAGCACCGATGTGCCGTCCGCCGCGTTACGGAAGATGATGCTTTTGGCGATCTGCGCAACGTCGCACTTGAGCAGTGCCGCGGCTTCGGCGGCGGTGCGGCCGGGATGTTCGAGCTCGATGACTTGTGCGGCGCTGCCGTTGGCGGCGAGCCAGTCTTGCACTTTCTGCGCGGATGGGGAGAGGGAGGGCATTGATGAAACTCGGTTGGTTTCGATCAATGCTAACGCGGCAATGTACGCCGCTCGCCCAATGCATGAGCGGCTATGCCGCGACCTGCGTTTGCTGCCGGGAGTCGCGGCGGAGCCGCTCCCACAATTCGCTAATTAGCTGGCGACGGCTTCCGCCGCTTGCGGCGTTTCTGCGGCGGATTCCACCACCGGAGCAGCGGCCGCAGCCACGCTGGCGACGACCGGCGCATGCCGCACCGGTGCCTTGAGCAGCACGCAGATTTCGCGGGTCGCCTGGCGTCCGAGCGCGTTGTTGCGGCCACCACGTGCGCCGCGTGCATTGGACACGCTGACCGGCTGGTCAGGGTTCAGGTCGTAGTGCGACTTGTCGCGCGGACCGCGATCGCTGTTCGGGCGCGGCTCGGTCATTGAGCGGCGCACTTCGCCGCCGCCTTCACGTGGCTCGCGGCGCGGGCCGTAGCGATCGCCGTAGCGCGAGAGATCGGGCATCGGCTGCTCATCGAGCTTGCGCTTGATGAGCTTTTCGATTTCGGCGAGCAGCTTGCCGTCGTCGGGCGATACGAACGAGATCGCAGTGCCGCTGGCACCCGCGCGACCGGTGCGGCCGATGCGGTGCACGTAGTCTTCGGCCACGAACGGCAGCTCGTAGTTCACTACCGTCGGCAGTTGATCGATGTCGAGGCCGCGCGCGGCGACGTCGGTGGCGACCAGGATGCGCGTGGTGCCGTTCTTGAAGCCGTCGAGCGCCTTGATGCGCTCTTCCTGCGATTTGTCGCCGTGAATGGCATCGGTGGCAAAGCCGTCACGCGCCAGCTCGCGCGCGAGGCGGGCCGTCTGCAGCTTGGAGCGCGAGAAGACGAGCACCTGCGTGAGGTTCTGCGAGTTCACGAGATGGCCGAGCAGGCGGCGCTTGTCGTCGCCATGCACGCGGAACATCTGCTGCGCGACATTGGCGGCCGATTCATTGCGGCGCGCGACTTCGATCAGCGTCGGCGACTTCAGCATGCGATCAGCAAGCTTCTTGATTTCGTCGGAGAACGTCGCCGAGAACAGCAGGCTTTGCCGCTTCTCGGGCAGCATGCCGATGATGCGCACGATGTCAGGGATGAAGCCCATGTCGAGCATGCGGTCGGCTTCGTCGAGCACCAGCACTTCGACCTGATTGAGCGCGAGGTTCTTCTGCTCGATGTGGTCGAGCAGGCGGCCCGGCGTGGCGACGAGGATCTCGACGCCGGCGCGCACGGCGGCCTTCTGTTCCTTGATGTCGACGCCGCCGAACACCACCGTGGAGCGCAGGCCCGTGTGTTTGGCGTAGGTTTCGACCGATTCTTCGATCTGGATCGCCAGTTCGCGCGTGGGCGCCAGCATCAGCGCACGCACGGGATGGCGGGCGGGCGAGGGCGAGGTGTTCGCGTGCTTGAGCATACGGTTCAGGATCGGCAGTGTGAACGCGGCCGTCTTGCCGGTGCCAGTCTGGGCGCCGCCCATGACGTCCAGCCCGGCCAGCACGACCGGGATCGCCTGCGCCTGGATCGGCGTCGGCTTCACGTAGCCGGCGTCGGTCACTGCGCGGAGGATCGGCTCGGCAAGGTTCAGTTTGGCAAACGTGATGCCGTCGCTGGCGTCCGCTGCGGCGGGCGGCGTCACCGGTGCCTGCGGTTGCGCCGGCGCGGCTTGTGCATTGATGGCAGTATCAGTGTCGGCTGGTGCAGCCTCGGCGGTCGTGGAGTTTGGGACCGTTTGATCGATGAGTTCATTTGTCATTGCCCAAATTTTATGCGATTTCTGCGTCGCAGCAACGGCAATTCTGCTGCGCAAACCCGCATCAAATCGTTGTGATGGACAAAGCAGCTTTCATCCAAAATGCCCTTTTTATTTGGGCTTCAACCATAAAAGTCAATAAAGTCGACTTTTGCTTAAAACATGCTCATAGCCCTTATTGAATGGTGCTTTCATGAAAAAGATGTATCCGCCAGATTGCGTCACGATGTGATGCCCATCGCCGGCGGCAGCGTCCGGGCGAGAAAGTCGAACACCGTGCGGATTCGGGCGCTGCCGTGAATTTCGCGATGGGTTGTCAGCCAGACGGGTAGCGGCGGAATCGGCAGGTCCGGCAGCAAGCGCTGCACGCCGGGGTCACGTCCGGCGAGATACGTCGTGGTGAATGCGATGCCGTAGCCGGCGCGCATCGCCTCCCAGTGCATGACGTGATCGTCACTGCGCAATGCGAATGACTCGTGGGTGGCGTCTGCGCCGAGCATGCGGAAGCCGCGCAGCATGGTGTCGTCGGTGTCGAAGCCGATCAGACGGTGCTGCAGCAGCTCGTCGGGCGTGGCAGGGGCGCCGTAGCGTTTGATGTAGTGGCGATGGGCAAAGGCGCCGACGGCGACTTCGCCGAGCTTGCGCGCGACGAGGCTGCCCTGTGCCGGTTGCACCATGCGAATCGCAATGTCCGCCTCGCGACGCAGCAGGTTCTTCACCTCGTTGCTGGTGACCACTTCGATCTGGACTTCTGGCGCCTCCTGTGCCAGCTTTGTAAGGAGCGGTGGCAGCACGAATGCAGCGACGATCTGGCTTGCGGTGATGCGCACCGTGCCGCGCGCCGTCTGCCCGCTGCCGGAGACTGCGCGTGTCAGCGCATCGGCGCTGGCCTGCATGCCGCGCGCGTGCTCGGCGATTACGCGCGCCTCAGCCGTTGGCAGCAGTCCGCGCCCGGTGCGTTCGAACAGGCTTACACCTAGCTGCGTTTCCAGGGCTTCAATATGGCGGCCGAGGGTTGGCTGCGACTGCTTCAGCGCCCGAGACGCGCGCAGCAGGCTGCCGTGCTCAATTACGGCAAGAAAACTGGGCAGCAGCGCCCAGTCAAACGGCGGCGAGGCAGGTTGGATCGGTGGCATGGTCGGGATCGCAGCTTTTGATGCACGTTATACGATAGTGAATAGCTGGATTGCAATGATATGTAATTGTTTTATTGTCTCAGCCTCTCAATAATCTCCCGTCATCATCGCAACAAACGCCAGTCGCCTGCGGCGGCCGGCGACCACGGGTGAACGAAGTGAGCAACACCGCCGTCATTTTGGGCAGCAATGGACGCCTCGGTCGCGAGCTGGTGAAAGCCTTCGCCGCTGCCGGCTGGACCACGTACGCAGTCGCCCGCAAGCCACGGTCCGGCGGTGAGCCTGTCAGTCCGCTGGTGCGGCAGATCGAGGCCGCGGTGGATGACACCGAGGTCATTCGCCGAGCGGTAGGGACAACGGATGTCGTGGTGTTTGCGGCCAACCCGCCGTACACGCGCTGGCCGCAACAGGCACTGCCCATGCTGCAGGCAGCAATCACGCTCGCTGCCACGCTGCATGCGCGCCTGATGTTCCCCGGCAACGTCTATAACTTCGGCGCCAACATGCCCGCGCGGTTGCTGCCAGACACGCCGCAGCGCGCGACCACGCGCAAGGGCCAGGTGCGGATTGCCATGGAGCAGGCGCTCGCGGACGCGGCGGCCCATCGTGGTGTGCAATCGGTCGTCATCCGTGCTGGCGAATTCATCGGTGGGGGCGTCGGCAACTGGTTCGATAACACCATCACCAAGTCAATCGGCAAGGGGCGCCTGACTTACCCCGGACGCGGCGACGTTACGCATGCGTGGGCATACCTGCCTGACCTCGCACGCGCATTCGTCGCCGTTGCCGCCGTGCGCGCGAACCTGCCGGCACACCTGCGATTGCACTTCCCGGGCTACACGCTGACCGGCGACGAACTGTGCGCGGCCCTCGGACGGGTGGCGGGTCGCCCGCTGCGGGTGGGCGGGATGCCTTGGCCATTGCTGCGCGCCATCTCGCCACTGGTGCCGATCCTGCGCGAAATTACCGAAATGCGCTATTTGTGGGAGGTACCGCATGCGCTCGATGGCGGTGCCTTGCAGGCGATGATTGGCGAAACGCCAGTCACCCCGCTGGAGGACGCGTTGCGGGCAGCGTTGCACGAGCTGGGCTTCCTGCACGGGTAACCCGGCGCTGCCGTCAGGCGGGCCTGCACGGACGCAACCATGCGTGGCGCCAAGACGTGTGTGATCGGCTGTGACGATCAGAATGATGCAAAAAAATCGTCACAGGCGATTACTGAACGGGTGATACTTCGATCTGAGCCTGACGACGGTCGGGCCAAATCTGGATCAACAGGAGTGCACCTATGAACCTCAAAGGTACGAAGACCCATCAGAACCTGAAAGACGCGTTCGCCGGCGAAAGCCAGGCCAATCGCCGTTACCTCTACTTCGCAAACAAGGCGGACGTTGAAGGCCAGAACGACGTGGCAGCGCTGTTCCGCTCCACTGCCGAAGGCGAAACCGGTCATGCCCACGGTCACCTCGACTACCTCGCAATGGTGGGTGATCCGGCGACCGATATGCCGATCGGCGCCACGCGCGACAACCTGAAGTCCGCGGTCGCTGGCGAAACGCACGAGTACACCGACATGTACCCCGGCATGGCCAAATCGGCACGCGAAGAAGGCTTCGACGAAATCGCCGACTGGTTTGAGACGCTGGCCAAGGCCGAACGCTCGCACGCCAATCGCTATCAAAAGGCGCTGGAAGCGCTGCAAGACTAAGCGCTGCTGCGCAGCGCAGGACGACGCACGCTGCGCGTGCCAGGACGACGGCCTGGGCCATGCGGCCCGGCCTAGGACGGCGGCGGCGCCTGCGGCTGGCCTAGGACGCGAGCAGATGGCCGATGGCTGTCTCCCGTCGACGTGTAGCGTAATGCGACTCGTTGATTGGGGCGTGGCGTATCGCAACCTTGCGTCCTAGCGAGCAAATGCGAGCGTCGTCCTAGGCGGCGCGCAGCGCACGCCGTCGTCTTAGCGCGCAAAGCGCGCGACGTCCTTCTCACCACGGAGAACCAAGCTAATGTCACGCGAAGGCAATCTTGAGGCGCCGACACGCCACCCGATCGACTGGAAGAACCCGGACTTCTGGAACGAAGACAAGCTCAACCACGAGCTTGAGCGCGTCTATGACATCTGCCACGGCTGCCGCCGCTGCGTGAGCCTGTGCAATGCGTTCCCGACGCTGTTCGACCTGATTGACGAATCGTCGACGATGGAAGTCGACGGCGTCGCCAAGGCCGACTACATGAAGGTGGTGGACCAGTGCTATCTGTGTGACGTCTGCTACATGACGAAGTGCCCGTACACGCCGCCGCATGAGTGGAACGTGGACTTCCCGCACCTGATGCTGCGTGCCAAGGCCGTCAAGTACAAAAAGGGCGAAGTGCGCGCCGCCGAGAAGTTCCTGGCATCGACTGACACGCAGGGCAAATTCGCTGGCATCCCGATTGTGGTGCAGGTGGCCAATGCGGTGAACCATTCGTCGTTTGGTCGCGGTGTGATGGAGAGCCAGCTCGGCGTCGACAAGGACGCCTGGATCCCGTCGCTCGCCACCAAAAAATTCCGTTCGCAGGCCAAAGCCGCGCCGAAGACTGCTGCTCCGGCAAAGAACGGCGAACGCACCCCCGGCAAGGTCGCAATCTTTTCGACCTGCTATGTAAATTACAACGAGCCCGGCATCGGCATGGACCTGCTGGCCGTGCTCGCGCACAACGACATTCCGTACGAAATCGTCAACAAGGAAAAGTGCTGCGGCATGCCAAAGCTGGAGCTGGGCGACTTGGATGGCGTCGCGGAACTCGCGTCGTTCAATCTGCCGGTGCTCGCGAAATACGCACGTGAGGGCTACGCGATTCTCACGGCGATTCCATCGTGCACGCTGATGTTCAAGCAGGAGATTCCGCTCTTGATGCCCGACAACGCGGATGCGAAAGCGGTGCAGGACGCGATGTGGGATCCGTTTGAGTACCTGATCGCGCGACAGAAGGACGGCTTGCTGAAGACCGATTTCAAAGCCGAACTGGGTGCGGTGAGCTATCACATTCCCTGTCACAGCCGCGTGCAGAACGTCGGCAAGAAGACCGAGGAGATGTTGAAGCTGGTGCCCGGCACCACGGTCAACACGGTGGAGCGCTGTTCGGGCCACGCCGGCACCTACGGCGTGAAGAAAGAGCATCACAAGACCGCGATGAAGATCGGCAAGCCGGTGTTCCGCGCGATGATGAGCAACGCGCCCAAATACATCTCGTCGGATTGCCAGTTGTCAGGACATCACATCGAGCAGGGCATTCGCGAAGGGCAGTTTGGTGACGTCAAGCCCGAGCTGGCACATCCGATCAGCCTGATCGCGAAGGCTTACGGTCTTTCGAAGTAACCAACTTAGCAAGCAAATTGTGGATATGGCAGCACTGACCCACTCCGACCTCATGACCCTCGAGGCCTACAGCAAGTACCTCAAGGAAAACAAACCGAAACTGATCGCACACCGCCGCGCGCGCACTGTGCATCTGGGTGAACACATCACCTTGCAGTTTGAAGATCGCGAGACGATCCAGTATCAGATTCAGGAGATGCTGCGCGTCGAGAAGATCTTCGAGGAAGAAGGCATCCAGAGCGAGCTTGATGCCTACAACCCGTTGATCCCGGATGGCAGCAACTGGAAGGCGACGATGCTGATCGAGTACGCTGACATCAACGAGCGCCGGCGTGAGCTGGCACGCCTGATTGATGTCGAGGATCGCATGTTTGTTGAGGTGGAAGGTCAGCCGCGTGTGTACGCGATCGCCGACGAAGACCTCGATCGCGAGACCGACGAGAAGACCTCAGCGGTGCACTTCCTGCGCTTTGAATTCACTGCACCGATGCGTGCCGCGCTGCTGGCGGGTGCGGGCGTCAAACTCGGCTGCGATCACACCAACTATCCGCAACACATCGAGATCGCGCCGGAGCAACTGGCCTCCCTGGTGAAGGACATCCGCGCGTAGCTCGCCGGCAGTGCCGGTAGCCGGCAGGTTGTGCTGCGGCGCGCGCGGCGCCGCAGTCAGTCACCCATCAGCGGCTGAAGCTGATTTCCGCCATGGTTGAGAACGCTTCGCCGGTGGGCTCATAACGCCACTGCTGCAACGCAGCGGATACGGCACGATCGAACACCCGTCGCGGGTTCGCTTCAACGATTTCGACACCGGTGACGGCGCCGCTGGCATTCACTTGCAGGCGCGCACGAACGGTGCCGCGATCGGCATCCACACCACGCGGGAAGATCGGCTCGACCCGATTGACCAGTTTGATTTCACGTGCTGCCGGCGCTGGCGCCGGACGTGCGGCAGCGGGCGCAGCCGCCGGCGTCGTGGCGACCGGTGCTGCGGCGACTGGCGCCGGGGCCGGAGCCGGTGTCTGGGCAGCTGCGGGCGGGGTTTGCGCCGGGGCGGCCGCAGTGGTGGTGGCAGCCGGTGCACTGGTTGCTGCTGCTGCTTGCGTCGCTGGCGCTGCCTTGGCCTGCTGGGCCGCTGCGGCCTTGGCGGTAGCAGCCGCCTCTTTGGCGGCCTCGCGTGCCGCTTCCTTTGCAGCCTCTTTGGCGGCTTCCTTTTCCCTGGCGGCGATTTCGCGCGCATTTGGCGTCGTCGTCGGCGCCGCCGCAGCGACGGCAGCGGCACCGCTTCGTGGCAGCGCGATGTCAGCCGAGTCGAGTGAGCCGGTCGCCGCAGGCGCACGCGGTGCCGCCGCCTGCGGAGCAGCGCCCGGTTGCGTGGCCGGCGTTGGCGCGGACGACTTGGGCGCCGAGGAGCCGCTCATCAGCCACCACACAACGGCGACTGCGGCAAGCGCGGCAGCGCCGATGCCGACGAACAGCGGTGTTTTGGATGAGCCGGTGCCGGACGATGCGCGCTGCATTCGCAACTGCATCGGGTCACCGCTGCTGGCGTCGGTCGTGGCAAGCCCAAGTTTGGCAAAGCGTTCCAGCGCGTGATGAATCTCCTCTACCGGCAGCGCGATGTTCTGCGCGAGCTGGTCGGCAGTGACGGGCTGGGTGAGGAGGGAGAGCAGCTTGCGCTGGCGCACCGAAAGACCGGTGGAGGCGAGCTTTTTTTCGTCAGAGGCGAGCGGCGTCGCACTCCACAATGCGGCCGATTCGTAGGTAGACATGGTGATGGTGACCTGCAGCGTAAAAGTTGTTTTTGGAACTAACGGTCACGACTGCACTGCCAACCGGCACATCACTTTTCTGTGCCCCTGTGTTGCGCGGTTTGCAACGAGTCGGTTCGCTGTTCAACGGGCTTTTGGCCGGTTGTTGCGCGAACATCGGGTGTTCTATCAGATGTTTTTACGGTTGCGCGCGATTTTTTCGCTAACCGGGCACAGAACACCTGCCTGCAATGCGTGGACAGCTTTTTGCGTGAAAGCGCGTCGGATATGGGCTTGGAGCATATTTTCAGCGAAAGTCGACCTGTTGCATTCGTGCGACTCGACGGGCGGCCCGCGTACATGCGCCTCACCGCCCGCTGTCATCTGCTGCGGGCCGTGAGGCGTGCGCACCGCACTCCGCCGACGCAAGAAAACCTTACTCCCATCAGTGGATGTCTGCAAGAATCAGAGCGACACAAAGAAGCAAAGACACGGCGCGAATGTCGCGAACGGCAGCAGCAATGACCTGCCGCGATGCCACTCCAACATTCGCGATCAGTATCGGGGTTCAATTTTTTGCCGAGTTCAATTGCCATGGGGTAAGAACCAGCCTCGCGGCAACGCATGGGCACACACAATGACAAAAGCAATCCTTGTCCACCGGGGTCTACGGCGCGTTGCAGCCGCCGCGCTTGCCGTGGTGACGCTGGCCGGTACACAGGCGCAGACCAACGCACCGTTCATCAATCCGACCAAGCCCACCGCCGAGCAGATGGCGCTGGCGGCCTCGCGGGGGCTCTACACCGGACAGGTGCTCCACTTTGGCGAGTCAGTGCCGGTTGCGGAAATGACCGACGTGCCGACCGGCGTGTTGCGCAAGCGCCTGGCGTCGGACCCTTTTTACGAAACGATCAACTCGAGCAACCGTCGTCCGATGCGGGTGGCCGACAAGTCGATGGCCGGCAAGCCAGACGGCGCGCTGTGGTCGGAGCAGACCCGGGCGCCGATCCGCAACCTGCCCAATCCGGCCACTGTGCAGTTCGACGGCATCGTGTTCACTGACACCACGGCCATCGGCCAGGGCTTCCTGCCGCCGGACACCACGGGTGCAGTCGGCCCCAACCATTACGTGCAGGCGGTCAACTCGGCGTTTCGCGTCTGGGACCGCGCAGGTGCAGCCTTGACGGCGACCATTCCGTTTTCAACACTGTTCGGCACGCTGTCAGGCGCCTGCCGTACGGCGAACGACGGCGATCCGGTCGTGCTGTACGACCAGCTCGCCGATCGCTGGCTGATCAGCCAGTTCTGCACGCTGGCGGACCCCAACAATCACCAGCTCATTGCCATCTCGAAGACGCCCGACCCGACTGGCGCGTACTACCTGTACGACTTCCAGATGCCGAACAACAAGTTCAACGACTATCCGAAGTTCGGCCTGTGGCCCGATGGCTACTACATGACCGACAACCAGTTCAACCAGGCCGGTACGGCGTTTCAGCAGTCTGGCGTGTTTGCGTTTGACCGTGCCAAGATGCTGGCCGGCGATCCGACGGCAAGTTTTGTCTACTTTGACACGGCAGTGCTGTTCCCGCCGGGTGGTGTCAACGGCACCTACGGCATTGGCGGTATCTTGCCGGGCAGTCTTGATGGATTGGCGCTGCCGCCAGCCGGGGCGCCAGCGCCGTTCGCCTACTTCCAGGCGGTCGAGTTTGGCGACCCTGCCGATCAACTGCGCATTTTTGATTTCAAGGTTGACTTCGCGACGCCCGCCAACTCCACGTTCACCGAACGGACTGGCAGCCCGCTGACGGTGCCGGCGTTTGACCCGCGGCCAGGCTCCGCCACCACCCGGAGCGTGGTGCCGCAGCCGTCCACTACAGTGGGCCTTGACGCTCTCGAAGATCGCCTGATGTTCCGTCTGGGCTATCGCAATCTCGGCACCAGCGAGTCGCTGGTGATGACCCACACGGTCAATGCTGCAACCTACCCGGCGTATCGCGCGGCGGTTCGCTTCTACGATTTGCGCCGCAGCACGCCGACTGGTGCCTTCAGCGTCCGCGAGGCGCAGACATTCGATGGCGGCGCTGCCGACACTGCCCACCGCTGGATGGGTAGTGTTGCCATGAACCATCAGGGCGACATCGCGCTGGGCTACAGCGTATCCAGCAGTTCGGTTTCGCCGTCGATCCGCTATGCCGCGCGGCTTGGCACCGACGCCGCCGGTACCGGCCTGGTCAGCGGCGAGCAGAGCATCATTGCTGGCTCGGGGGCGCAGACTTCCGCTTCATCGCGCTGGGGCGACTACAGCCAGATGTCGCTCGACCCGGTGGACGACTGCACCTTCTGGTTCACGCAGGAGTACCAGGCGAGTGCGGCGTCGGCCGCATGGCGAACCCGCATTGCCAAGTTCGCGCCGGGGACCTGTACGCCGTCGCCGCGCGGCACCATTTCCGGTACCCTCACCAATTGCTCTACCTCGGCACCTGTGAGCGGCGTCACCGTCTCCATCACCGGCGGTTTTTTGCGCGTCACCGGGGCTGCGGGAACCTACAGCGCCGCAGTGTCGCCGGGAACGTACACCGCGACGGCACGCCTCGCCGGCTACAACAGTCTGACGTCGGGCAGCCTGGTGGTGACCAACGGTGGCGTCGCAACCTTCTCTGGCTGCCTCACTCCGGTGCCGATCGTGAACTCCGCGCTGCCGGTAGTGATCACTGCGGAAGACGCCGTGCTATTGAACAGCGCGGCAGACCCCGGCGAGCGCCTGACAGTCAGCTTGCCCCTGGTCAACGTCGGCACCGCCAACACAACCAATCTGGTGGCCACGTTGCAGGCCAACGCCGGGGTTACCAATCCGAGCGCGGCCGCCACCTACGGCAGCGTCATCGCCGGCGGTGCGGCGGTATCGCGGCCGTTCACCTTCAAGGCTGCTGGCACCTGTGGCGACAACATCACGCTCAACCTGAGCTTGCAGGACGGCGCGACCAATCTCGGCACGGCGAGCTACACGATGCGCCTTGGCAGCACCCCGGCGCCGTATTTCATCGAAGCCTACGACGGCGTGACCGCACCCGCGCTGCCGGGTGGCTGGACAACCGCCATCAGTGGCGGGCTGACCGCGTGGACGACAGTGGCGACCGGACCGGTCAACAGCACCCCGAACGTCGCCGTCGCACCGAGTGCTGCGGCCGTGGGCAACACTGAGCTCATCTCGCCCGCTATCGCGGTGCCGGCGGGTGGCGCGCAGCTGGCGTTCCGCAACCTCTACAACCTGGAAAGCGGCGTCAGCAACTACTTCGATGGCATGGTGCTCGAATACAGCGTCAATGGCGGTGCGTTCACTGACATCACCAGTGGCGGCAACGCGTTTCTGACCGGGGGCTATACGGGCACGATTTCGGCCAGCTTCGGCAGCGCGATCGCCAGCCGCTCGGCGTGGAGCGGTTTGTCGGGTGGCACCACGGCGGCGCCGACGTATATCAACTCGGTGATCAATCTGCCGGCTGCGGCGGCGGGCCAGATGGTACGGCTGAAGTGGCGTGTCGCCACCGACAGTTCGGTTTCCGCCACGGGTCTCGCGGGCGCGCGTATCGACAACATCACTTTGACCGCGTTGTCGGCGTACTGCGGCATTCCGCGTGCGCTCGACGTCGATCTCAACGGCGGCTATGCTGGCGCAACCGACGCCGTGATCATGCTGCGCTACCTGCTTGGTTACCGCGGCAATGCCATGATCGCCAATGCGCTCGGGGGCGGCGCCACACGCACCACGGCCGCCGCCATGTTGACCCATCTCGACAGCATCCGTCCGCTGCTCGACATCGACAACAACGGCAGCGTCGACGCACTGACCGATGGCCTGATGATCCTTCGCTTCATGCTCGGCCTGCCGCAGGCGGCCGTGGTTGCCGGCGCCGTCGGCCCGGCCGCCACGCGTGACGCCGCGGCGATCATGAACTATCTGGTGACGATCACACCGACGGTGCCCTGACCGTTGACGGCAAGCTGCTGATACACGGGCGCGCATATCGCCGTTGACTCAGCAGCTTTTCTGTCAAAGTACCGTTGTAAAGGGCCTCAAAGGCAGAAACGCAAAATATCGACTTTTGCCAAAAAGCAGCGCTGAGCCCAATTAAATCGAGGATTTTGCCGCTGAGCTGCTTCGTTGCGGCGGATCTCGCGCGCGGTGCCGGCGACGCTGTTACCTGTTGCGCCGCTCCGCCCGCCACGACAGCGCCAGCGCTGCCAGTAGTACCACGGCACCGACCACCGGCAGCGTGCTGTAGCTGCTGCCGGCGATCACGGCGCCGCCAAGCGAGGTGCCGATCGCCTGCCCCAGATAGATCATGCTGGTGTTGAGCGCAATGCTGGCGCCAGCGAGCGCGGGCGAGGCGGCCACCAGTCGCGCCTGTTGCGAGGAGTTGTTGGCGAACACGCCGCCACCCCAGGCCAGTGCACCCAGCACAAAGCCCGCCCACGAAGCACCAGCGGCGGCCAGCACCAGCATGCCGGCGCACATCGACCACAGCGACAGCGTCACGTTCGACGTCGGGCCCGCGGTGCCGATGCGCCGCGTCGCCCAGACGTTGCCGATCACACCCGCGAGGCCGAACAGCACCAGTGCCAGTGACAGCGTATTCGGTGACGGGTCGAGCGTGTGCGCAACAAACGGCGCGATGTAGGCGAAGGTGGTGAACTGGCCGGATGCCGATACCGCTGTAACGACCAGAATCGCGATCAGCGCCGGGTGCTGCACTACCTGCCGCCACGCGTCGCGTGAGAGTGACGTGCCGTGCAGCCCGGCGGGCACCACACGAAGCACCCATATCACGCCGAGCACGCAAAGTGCGGCGAACAGGCCAAACGTCTGGCGCCAGCCGAGGTGCGCACCGAGCCATGCCGACAGTGGGCTGCCGGCCACCGAGGCGACTGACCAGCCGAGGAAGACCGCAGTGATCGCCGCCGCCCGGCGCTCCGGCGCGATGACGATCCCAAGTGTTGCTGCCGCTTGCGGAGTGAACACTGCGGCGCCCAGCAGCGTGATTGTCCGCACCACGATCAGCACGGTCAGACTGGGCGCAAATGCACACAGCGCGTGCCCGATCGCATAGAGCGTCAGCGAGCCGGCGAGCACAGTGCGGCGATCAACGCGTGAGGTCAGCGTGGCCAGCACCGGCGAGCCGATGCACATTGCTACTGCCGCGACGGTGATTAGCAATGCCGTCTGCGGCACGCTGGTGCCGAGATCGCCGGACAGCACCATCAGCAATCCCGGCGCCAGCATGACACCGGTGCCGATCAGGAAGTTGCCGAAGGTGAAGGCGTGGACGTACCGCCGCTCGCTGCGATGTTCGTTTTCGGTAGCGCGACTCACGAGGCTGCGGACGGCTGCTCGCGCTGCCGGCGGGTGACTTGCCCGATGGCCAGTCCGATCAGCATGGCCACCAGCATCGCCGTCGCAGCGCCGAAGAAGATCGAGCGCGGCAAATCATGGTCCATCAGCCAGCCGAAGATCGGCGCCGACACGGCGAGACCAGCATCGAGCCCCGAGTAGACCGTGCCATAGACGCGCCCGGTGGCGCCAGCAGGTGTTGCCCGTTTGATCAGCAAGTCGCGCGATGGCCCGGCCACGCCGGTACCGAGGCCGGCGAGCATCACCAGCAGCAGCGTGCCGACACTACCCGCCACGCCGGTCGCCGCGACGATCAGCAGGATTGCCGAGCCACTCAGGGCGGTGGCGATGATGCGCTCCGGGTCAGCCCACTGGCGGCTGATGGCGAAGCCACCGGCGAGCTGCCCGATCGCGCTGCAGACGAGGTAGCCGGTCAGCGCGGTGGCCGCCAGCGTCAGTTTGAGGCCAGCGGTTGCCTGCAATGCTGGCGTCGAGAAATTCTGGATCGCTGAATTGCTGAAGGTAATGACGAAGAAGAATGCAAAGCAGAGCCAGACCACCGGATGCCGCAAAAAGCCGAAGCTGGATGCCGTGTGCGATGTTGCCCCGCCACCTGCGGCAGCGGCTGCGGTCGCCTTGTGGATGGTGTGCCGGGTGTCGATCGCGTCGCGGAAAGTCACGGCCACCGCCAGCACGCCGAGGGCGAAGACGGCTGCGCTGCCGAGCGCATAACGCCAGCCAAACACCTGCGCCAGCATCACCATGACAAAGGTCGCCGAGGCGTAGCCCAGCGTGCCACTGAGGCCGTGCGCGCTGTAGGCATGGCCGATGCGTTCGCTCGAAATCCGCTGGTTGATGATGCTGAAATCCACCGGATGGAATGGCGAGTTGCCGATGCCAAGCAGTATTGATGCAACCACCAGCAGTGCGTAGCCGTCCGCCATCGCGGCAGTCAGTGCTGCAATGGCAAACAGCGTCAGCCCGCCAAACATCACCACGCGCGCACCGACGCGATCGACGATGAAACCCGCCGCGGCCTGTCCGAGGGCAGAGACCAGATAGAACAGGCTGGCCAGCGTGCCGAGCTGGGCGAACGACAGCGAAAACTCGGTCGCCAGCCACGGAAACAGCGGCGGTAGCAGAAGCTGGAAAAAATGGGAGGTGCCGTGGGCGAGGCTGACAACGCTGATGGTCGTCGCCTCGGCCCGAAATGTCGCCTCGGGCGCGGCGATGGAACTGCTCATTTGGTTAAGCTTACACGTATGACGACTTCTGCATTCCCCTCCCGTTCCGGTGGTCATCTGATCGCCGATGCATTGATTACCCACGGTGTTGACACCGCCTTCGGCGTGCCCGGTGAAAGCTACCTCGAAGTGCTCGATGGCCTCTACCAGCACAAGGAAGACTTCCGCTTCGTGATTTGCCGGCAGGAGGGCGGCGCGGCGTTCATGGCCGAGAGCTACGCCAAGCTCACCGGCAAGCCAGGCATCTGCCTGGTCACCCGAGGACCCGGCGCCACCAATGCCGCAATTGGCGTGCATACGGCGTTTCAGGATTCATCGCCGATGATTCTGCTGGTCGGGCAAGTGGGCAATGACTTCGTCGAGCGCGAAGCGTTTCAGGAAGTTGACTATCGCCGCATGTTCGGGCCGATGGCGAAGTGGGTCGCGCAGATTGACGACGCCGCCCGCGTTCCGGAATACATGGCGCACGCCTTCCAGATTGCGACCAGTGGCCGCCCGGGGCCTGTTGTGCTGGCGCTGCCGGAGGACATGCTCGCCGCGACCGCGAGCGTCGCCGAGGCGCGGCCGTATCGCGCCGTGCAGTCGCATCCGGGTAACGCCGATGTGGCGCGTGTGCGTGAGCTGCTTGCGGGCGCCGAGCGGCCGTTCGTGATCGTTGGCGGTTACGGCTGGAAGCGTGCGGCCGCGAAGCAACTGCGCGAGTTTGCGGAGGCGAACGACTTGCCGGTCGGCTGCGCATTCCGCTTTCAGGACACGCTCGACAACAGCCATCCGAACTTCGCTGGCGACGTCGGCATCGGCATCAACCCCAAGCTCTTCGCCCGCATCAAGAACGCCGACGTGGTGTTGACCATCGGTGCGCGGCTCGGCGAGATGACCACCTCGGGCTATACGCTGTTTGAGGTGCCGACGCCGAAGCAGACGATGATCCACGTGCACGGTGACCCCAATGAATTGGGTCGCGTGTATCAGGCGGACGTCATGATTGCAGCAGGTGTGGCGGAGTTCGCGGCTGCGATGGCGGGCACGAAACTCGATGAAATCAAGGCGGCGTCGCGCAAAGCCGCGCTCGCTGAAGTGCAAGCCGATCTCGCTGCCTGGCGTGGCCTGCCGCCGCTCTACAAGAATCGTGCTACACCGGCGAAGCTCAATCTGTGGGAAGTGGTGCAGACGCTGAAGCGTCTGGCGCCGAAGGACAGCATCGTCACCAACGGCGCTGGCAACTTTGCCACCTGGGCGCATCGCTTCTGGCCGTATGCCGGCATCGAGCATTGCGATAAATCGCAGCTCGCACCCACCAGCGGCGCCATGGGTTACGGCGTGCCCGCTGCGGTGATGGCGTCGATCGTGGCGCCCGAACGCACGTCGATCAACGTCGCCGGCGATGGCGACTTCATGATGACCTCGCAGGAGCTGGCCACTGCCGTGCAGTACGGCGGTGCGCCAATCTGCATCGTGTTCAACAACGGTATGTACGGCACCATCCGCATGCATCAGGAGCGCGAGCATCCGTCGCGGGTGTACGGCACCCAGCTGGTGAACCCCGACTTCGCCAAGTACGGCGAAAGCTTTGGTGGCAAGGGTTTCACGGTCACCACCAACACCGAGTTTGACGCTGCCTTTGCCGAGGCGCTCGCCTTCACGCGTAACGCGAAGAAGCCTGTGGTGATTGAGCTCACGGTCGATCCGCAGGATCTCACACCCGGCGCCAGCCTCGATACCATCACGGAGAACGCGCGCAAGGCAAAGAGTCTGTGAGCAACGCCGTGGCGACGCAGCGGCTGCAACCCGCCTTCGCGTTCATCTTCGCGGTGGTGTTGCTGGATGTGATTGCCATCGGCGTGGTGATCCCGGTGCTGCCGAAGCTGATTGAGCAGTTTGCGGGTGACGCGGCGCACGCGGCCGAGATCAACGGCCTGTTCTCGATGAGCTGGGCGCTGATGCAGCTGATCTTTTCGCCGGTGCTTGGCGCGCTGTCCGACCGCTTCGGCCGGCGCCCGGTGATTCTGATCTCCTGCTTCGGTCTGGCGCTGGATTTTTTCTTTGCCGCGCTGGCGCCCTCGCTCGTGTGGCTGTTCGTGGCACGGGTGATCGGCGGTATCACCATGGCCAACATGTCCACGGCGGGTGCCTACATCGCCGACGTGACGCCACCCGAGCAGCGCGCTGCAAAGTTCGGCATGCTCGGCGCGGCGTGGGGCATAGGCTTCGTGCTCGGGCCCTTGCTGGGCGGCGTATTCGGCGCGATGGACCCACGCCTGCCGTTCTGGATTGCCGGTGGCATTGCGCTGATCAATGCGGCTTACGGCTTTTTCGTGTTGCCTGAATCATTGCCGTCCGAAAAGCGCAGCGCCTTCCGCATCAAGGACGCCAATCCGTTTGGTGCGTTGAAGCTGCTCAACTCCACGCCGCTGCTGAAGCGGCTGTCGATGATCAATACGCTTTATCTGTTGGCGCACCATGTGCTGCCTGTCACCTTCGTGCTGCATGCGGGCTACCGTTTTGGCTGGGACGCAAAGATGGTGGGTTTTACGCTGGCGATGGTCGGTGTGGCCAGCATCATTGTGCAGGGCGGACTGGTCGGCAAAGTGGTGAAGGCCATCGGTGAGCGCAAGGCGCTGCTGGCAGGCCTTGCCTCGGGGGTTGCTGCACTGACCATCTACGGTCTGGCGCCGCAGGGGCACTGGTTCTGGGCTGGCATTCCGTTCGGTGCCTTCATGGGGCTGTTCGGGCCGGCAGCGCAGGCGCTGATGACGCGCGAAGTGGCGGCGGAGCATCAGGGCCAGCTGCAGGGCGCCAATTCGAGCCTGATGGGGCTGACCGGTCTGATCGGCCCGCTACTGTTCTCGTACGTGCTGTCGTGGGCGATCGGTGCCGGCAAAGGCTACGGCGTGCCCGGCGCAGCGTACCTGCTGGCGGCTGCGTTGCTGGCGATTGGCGTTGCACTGGCGGCGGGCGTGCACGTCGTGCCGGCCCGTCGCCCGGAAAGCGCCGGGTAGCCGGCGCGCTGACGCGTCAGATTTTCAGTTCGGCTTCTACGCCGGCGGCCTTGTGGCGCGCCAGTGCGAGGTTCGACTTGCTCTTGTCGAGTACCAGATAGATGAAGAGGCCCGGCGCCGCCTTGATCGGCCGGATGATGTGAAACTGCTTGCCGAGGGTGATCAGCATGTCCTCGATCGTGTCGTCAAGTTTGAGTGATTGCATCGTGCGCATCTTGGCGCGGACGACTTCGGTGTTGCCGGCGGCCGCCAGCATGATGTCCATGCCCGAGCCCTGACTGCCCAGCAGCATGCCGCTGTTGCTATCGACGATGGCTGCGCAGGCGGCGCCGTCAATGTCCATAAGGCTTGCAAGTGATTCGTTGATGTTTGCCATGTTTTTTCCGGTGAAGCAGCGATACTGCAAACTCTTGATTCTGATGACCAACCGCGACGCGAGTTTGCATTTGCGCGCGTTCGGCGTGTTTTGGGGCCGGTCAGTTATCGGGCAGTTGTTTCAGGTGCGCCACAAAGGCATCCAGCGCCCACAATGTGCGACCAAGCAGCGACGCGGCGGACACGGCGACACACACCGTACAGGGGATGCCCAGCGCCTGCACAGGCTGGAAGACGATGCGGCCGCTGGTCGATTCGAGCAGCATGCGGTCACAGCCATCAAATGCCACTTCCTTGGTGATTGCCCGCGAGATGGCAGCCAGCGAGCTCGCCATCGCGGCGAGGTTCTGCGAACGGAAGCTCTGATCCGGGCAGTGCGATGCGATCTCGAAGCCGTCGATGGTTGCCAGCATCGACGCGCGCAGATCGGGTTGCTCGCCAGCAAAGCGGTGGAACTCGGCAGTCAGACGGGCGATCTTGTCGGGTGGAATTTTCATGGTCATGGCCAGGGCGGCCGCGCTGCCTGCGTGATTGTTAGTCGACATGGGATGCATCCTCCGACGGTTCTTCCAGCTCGACGCTGATCATCGAGAACAGCAGCGAGAGCACATCGAGCATCTGCTCGCGGTCGCGAACATCGGCGCTGAGCACCGGCACTGGTGCATCAGCGTGGGTCGACAGCGTCTGCGCGAACGCCTGAATCTGCTCCTCGCTGGCCGGTCGCGCGATGACTACGGCCACCACCGGACTGGTTGCTGAGGCTTCGGCCTCGCGGATCAGCGTCAGCGCGCTGTCGAGCGCGCCGTGATCAGCCAGATCGACCAGGATGACCGCACCGACCGCCAGCGACATCAGCCACTCTCGCATGAAGGCAAAGCGCTCCTGACCGGGGCTGCCGTAGATGTGCAACTCCTGCCCTTCGGCGAGGTGAATGACGCCGTAGTCAGCGCCGACCGTGGTGGTCTCTTTGGCTGATGTGGCAAGGTCAAGATTGGGCACATCGCAATCGACCGCCAGCTCACCGCAAAGCGTGCGGATGGCGGTCGATTTGCCGATCCCCATCGGACCGAACAGGACAATGCGGGGTGCGCTGGACAAGGCTATTGCTTCCGGTTTTCGGGATGACGATTGGTCGCCAATCAGGCGTGTGCACCCGACAACCAGGCGCGCACACGGCCAAGGAAGCCGCTGCCACTTGCGGCGGCACTGGCAGCGCCACTGCGGCTGCCGTCAGCGCTGCGCCCGGCGAACAGGCTGCCCAGCCGGCTTGCCGGCTTGCGCCCGCGGGCGTCGGTTCGCGATATCGCCTTGAGTGCGCGCACACGCGCCAGTTCATCCACCAGCGCCGATGCAGATTGCTCGCTCAGGCCGCTGGCGCGGGCAAGCTCGGTGACTGTCATCGCGCGCTTGCTCAGCATCGCGGCTGCGTTCTGGTACGCGCGTGAGCGGAAGTTGCCGGAAAGTACCGGCCAGTAACTGAGCGAGTAGCGGGTGCGCCGGTTGTCACTGCCGCGGTTGTCAGCGCGTTCGGCGCGCTGCTCCTGCTGGCTTGGCGAATCGTTGAGGTGTGGGTAAATGGACGAGTCGAGCAGGCGCAGCGCAGCCATATCCAGCGCCGACAGCAGGGTGACCAGGCGAATGTTGTCGGGGGCGAGAACTACGTCACCGTCGCGCAGATGCGGCCCGGCGTCACTTTGCGAAGCAATCCACAGGCGGACCTGGTTGCGCGCCTGTGCGGTGTCCGCATCCAGCATGCCCGGCACGCAGCAGACGAGGTCGGCACTTGCCGCTGGCGCAAAACTCCAGTCGGCCATGCTCCGCGTTTGCGCGACACCAAGGATCGTCTCGAACGGCTTCCGTAGCGTGGAAGGCAGGTTTTCGGTCGAAACTTTCAAGCACTTTTTCATGATGTCGGCGTTCTTCAGCCAGGATTTCCAGCTTTGGTCTTGCGGTGGGCAGCGTGGTTCGCCGCCAACAGGATCGCGCGTTTTGCGCGTAGATGACATACAGTTACAACGATATAGACATAAGAATGATCCGATGTAAGATGTCTCATGTCCTGATGCAGGGCCGAATATTACCGGCTTGCGCATCGCAAATTGACATTTGTCATTGTTTGCTGATGCTGCAAATCATTTTCCATAGTTGAGCGTACAACCAACAAATCGGACCGGTGCGACTGCGACGGATTTGCGCCCGAAATTGGTGCGGATACCCCGGCATGGCGCTTGCGGGTACTTGGCAGGTCGCAAGGCCGTTGCCGCGTTGGCGACGGTCACCGGTCGGCCGGCGTTCGGTGACGATCCGGCCAGGGCGGCCGGTCTACGCCTGCGCAAATACCAGCCAAGCCATTACCCATTGCCATGACCACGCTGTTCATCTCCGCCTTTCTTCTGGGTCTGATCTTCAATGCCGCCCCTGGTGCCGTGTTCGCCGAGACGGTGCGTCAGGGCGTGCGCGGTGGCTACCGACCTGCACTGGGGGTGCAGTTGGGCTCGCTGGTCGGTGACGCGCTGTGGGCGGTGCTTGGACTGGTCGGCATCGGGCTCCTGCTGCAGCTCGACTGGCTGCGCTGGCCGATTGGCGTGGCGGGCACGCTGTATCTGCTGTGGCTTGCCCGTGATGCGTGGCGGGCTGCGAGCGTGGAGTTCTTGGTGGCCGGCGATGCCGGTGTCACGCAGCGCTCGGCGACGCGGGCCGGCGTGCTGCTCTCGGTCACCAACCCGCAGAACATTGCCTACTGGGCCGCGCTCGGCAGCGCGATGGGCGCTGTCGGCGTACACGAACCTTCAGCCACCGATTACGGCATCTTCTTCGCCGGCTTCATGGTGTCATCGGTGGTCTGGGCGTTCGTCTGTGCGGCCATTGTGGACCGCCTGTTCGCCCGCTCCGGCCAGCAGTGGGCCAAACTGACCTATCGCCTGTGCGCGGTGGCCTTTGTGGCGCTCGCGCTGGGCACCTTGCGGGATTTGATTGCGCCCGCCGAGTTGCAGCCGGCAAAAGCAAAGGCGGGAGTCAGCGCGCCGAAATAGCGATCTTCACCATCAGCTCCATCAGCTTTCTTCTGAAAAGACCATTGGACGAGGGCTCAATGCAAATTTCATGGCAAAGTCGACATTGTGCCAAATCGCAGGCTGAGCCCTTATCGAATGGGCATCTCAGCACCGAGCTGATGCCTGGTGCGCGCCGCTAACCGATCTGAAATTGCCCCGGCCAGATCCACAGTGCGCCCGCCGTCATCACCACGTAGCGCAGAAATTTGCCGAGCCCGCCCCACAGAAAGCACGGCCAGAACGGCAGCTTGAGCCACCCTGCGACGGTGGCCAGCGGGTCGCCAATGATGGGCAGGAACGCAAAGAAGCAGGCCCGCGGGCCGAGCCGTTCGAGCCACGCCAGCGCCTTGGCCTGCACCGATGAATGCTTGTAGCTCTCATAGGCGCGCTTGGCGCCAAAACCCATCCACCAGTTGATGGCGCCGCCGAGCGCGTTGCCCGCTGTGGCAACCAGAATCGCTGGCCAGAAGAGTTCAGGATTCAGCTTGATCAGGCCGAATACCGCCGGTTCGGACCCCATGGGCAGCAGCGTCGCCGACACCAGTGCCACGACAAACACGGTGGACAGTCCAAACTGCGGCAACGCCAGCCACTGCAACACACTCGCAAACCACGCTTCCATGCGGGGCATTTTGCCGCAGGCGGCGGGATTGCAAGAGGGCCCGTGCGCTCGACGATCGCCCTGTAACGCGGTAGGATCGCCTGCTTAATGTTCTCGTCGGGGCAGGTTTGCAGTGAATAGTTCCAGTCGTCCACCATGGTCCGGGCAGCGCGTGCACCCGGCAGTTCGTGGCTTGGCGTGGGTCTTTGTCGCGTTCGCTTTGGTCGCGGTTGTTGGCGGAACCGCTGCGATTGCGAAAGAAGGCTGGCCTTCCAACTGGCCGCTTCGCCTGTATCTGACAATGGGCGGGTCCGTGTATTTGTTCACGGTGTTTCTGTTCGTCGCGCTGAAGGGCCGAGCGCCAGTTGGCTGGATTCCATGGTGGTCGCGCGAGGATTATGTTGGCGATTCACGAATGTGAACTGGCAATCCGAATTTGACCCATCTCCCGCGCGTATTTGCTAGCTCGAACGCGTCAGCGCCTTCACTGCTTCATCAAGGCGCAAGTTACCGCCTCCCTTCACCTGCGCGAACGGCAGCCCGAGCGTGGTGAGCTCGCGCGTCATCATGTCGTGGATTTTGAGTTGCGCATCGGCGCTGTCGCGCAGGAAACCATCGGCCACCCAGCCCAGATCGGGCATGCAGAGCAGCGTCAGCGCGTAGCGCTGGTGCAACGCTCTTGCGCGGGCGTAGAGCGAGCCATCACCAAACACATAGTCGCTGTAGATCGCCGTGGTCAGCGGCGCGGTGTCGCAGAAAACAAAGGGCAGTCCCGACGTACCCGCAGCATGCGGCGCAGCGGCTCGCGCCTTGGCCGCTGCTACCAGCTCGTGGACGTGCTGCGTCTCCAGAATCAGGGCCTGCTCATCGCGATACGGTGTACGGCCTCGTTCATCGCAGAACGCGCGCAGATACTCGGGCACCCAGGGGCAATCAAAGTGCACGGCCAGTTGCTGCGCGAGTGTCGTTTTGCCGGTGCTTTCGGCACCGAGAATGCAGATGAGTTTGGGCGTCATCGTGACACCATTTCGCTGCGCGCCAGCCGTTCTCGCCAGCCGATCCAGCCCCAGATCGCCAGGCCGAAAAAGATCACGTACAGCACCACCGTGAGCGTGAGCCCCTTGTAGGCGAATAGCGCCACGCTGGCGGCGTTGACGATCAGCCAGATCGGCCAGTTCTCGATGAACTTGCGGCCCAACAGCACGGTACCCACTACGCTGCCGGCGGTGACGAAACCGTCGGCCCAGGGCACGTCGGAGTCAGTGATCGCGCGCAGCAGCAGCGCGCAGCCGAGCCAGGCGACGGCCCAACCGGCCACCGTGATTGCGACGCCCTGCGAGTCCAGTCGCGCGATCCGGAGCGGCGCGCTCGACCCGGCGCGATGACCGCGCAGCCACTGCCACCAGCCCCACAGCGCGGCCACGGCAAAGAAGACATTGACACCGGCCTCGCCATACAGCTTGCTGGCGTAGAACAGCCATGCGTAAAGGACGCTGGCGATGATGGTCAGCGGCCAGCCCCAGTGGATCTCGAACACGTTGCAGGCGATGTTGGCCAGCGCCAGCACGAAGGCGATCACCTCCAGCCAGGTGACGGCGGTGCCGAGCAGGGTGAAGGCGGTGTCGAGCATGGCGCTGCAATGTCAACGATGGGCTAGAAGTCCACCGTCACACTCGCCCGCACGGTACGAGGCGTCGATGGGAAGAGATAGACGCCGCCCCAGTAGGTGGTCGGCGCTTCCCGCCAGTAAACGCGATTGGTCAGGTTTTCCACGTTGAGCCGCCACAGCGTGGACTTTCCGGCCAGTTTGACCTGATAGCGCACGCCTGCATCCAGTTGCCACGCGCTGGGCAGCGCCACGCTGCCGTCCGCCGTGGCAGTCTTGCCGGATTCGTACGTGGCGAGTGCGTTGAGCGCCAGGCCGGGGACGGCGGCGACCTTGTAATCGGCAAACAGCGATGCCTTGCTGCGCGGCACGTTGGTCACGCGCTGATCGACGAGTGCCGGATCAACCGCGCGGGTGTACTTCGCGTCGAGCAGCATCAGGCTCGCCTGCAGCGAAAGCGCTTCGTCGAGGCGGCCAGTCGCGGCAAGTTCGACGCCACGGTGGCGCGCTTCCTTGCCGCCAGCAACGCGGCGCGGAATCCCGCTCGTTGTCGCGACGTCGTCAGCGTAAGGCTTGTCGATACTGAACGCAGCGGCGGTTAGCAGCATGCGCGGATTCAACTGCCACTTGCCACCGATCTCGACCTGCTTGCTCTTGAGCGCCGGCAGCGCTTCGCCGTAGTTCACAAAGCGCGACGGCCGGTTCGGCACCGCCTCCAGCTCGGCGCCCTGGCCCCACGACGCATAGAGCATGGTGGCGCTGGAAGGCGACCAGGCGAGGCCGGCCCAGGGTGTGGCGACCGTCTGATCGTAGGCAACCGCGCGCGACCCATCGCTTCGCTCGCTGGCGCGATGCAGGCGGGACACACGCACGCCCGCAAACGACTGCAATTGCGCGCCCAGATCGCTCTGCAGCGACGCGTAGCCCTCTACCGCGCGCTCGCGACTGTTGGTGTTGAGTTCGGTAAGCGAAGGGTCCGCCGGCAGTGCGACCGGGGCGAAGATGTTGGTGCTGCCGACGTAGTTGTAGGCCTGCGTCGGCGGCAGATCATTGCGCACGCTGCGGCCAGACAGGCCGAAACGCGCGTCATGGCGTACGCCCAGGGCATTGAAGCGCCCGGCAACCGATGCGTCCCAGCTTGCCACCTTGCGCTTTTCGCCTTCGCTACGGAAGTCATACACATCGACATCGCCGTTGGCGCAGAGGCCGGGATACACGTAGGTTGGTGCGTTGGAGCAGCCATCCGGGAAGGCCAGGCGATCATTGATGCGCGATTGCTGCACATTCGCTGCGACACGGGCGCTCCAGTCGGCATTGAAGCGGTGCTTGAGAGCAAGTTCTGCCGTAGTGACCTTCGCCTGGAACGGCAGGGACCATGACTGGTTGTTCAGATTGAGTCGCGGATTGACGGGCGCGGGCAGGGTGTCGCCGCCGCCATCACCGTCGCGATCCAGCAGGCCGAGGCCGGGGACCGACGGCTGGCTCTTGCGGTGATATTCAAAGTCCGCACTCAGCGATGTTTGCGCTGACAGTTGGGTCGCCAGCGCGAGGCTGGCAAACTGGCGGTCGCCACCGGCGCGATCAAACTGGTTGCGCAGGCGTTCAGCTGCCACGTTCAGGCGCGCACCGATGCTGCCGAGCATCACGTTGCTATCCACATGCACCCTGGCACCGCCGCGTTCGTCGGTGGCAAGCGTCGCGGTGGTGAATGCGTCCCTGAGCGGAGCCTTGGTGACATAGTTCACCAGGCCGCCTGGCGCCGACACGCCCGACTGCAAACCGGCGACCCCTTTGAGCACTTCGATGCGTTCCTTGTTTTCCAGTGCAATGGGCGCGTAGTTCGAAATGGCGAGGCCATTGCGACAGAAGTTGCCGGCCTGATCAAGCAGAAAGCCGCGTACCGACAGGCTTTCGATGTAGCCCGTAGTGTTGTAAGCGTCGGCGAGTGAGGCATCCAGCTTGAGCAGGTTGGACAGTGATTGCGTCGCGGTGCCCGCCAGCAGATCGGCGCCGATCACGGTAACGCTTTGCGGCGTCTTGGCAAGCGGCGCGCTGAAGCCACCGACATCGGCGTTGTCGATGTCGAGCACCGGTGCCGATTTGGCCGTGATGGTGACGGTGTCCACGCGCTGCGGTGACGATGTGGTCGTCTGGCCGACTGCGTTCGTGGTGGCGAGCGCAGTGGCGACAGCCGCCGCGACGGCAGTGATGGGGGAGGGAGTGAAAGTAGTTGCCATCGAAAGTCCTGAATCGACGGCAGGGTCAAGTGCACGAATGGCCCGACCAGAAACGGTGCGGACTGATATCTGCGACGCTTCCCTGCGCAAGTATTACCTTGATCAAGTTCCAGGGTGTCATCTCAGCCCGGTGGCTTGCGCCGCCGAGCACCCCTAGCGTTGGTGGGCATGCAATCTGCATGTCCGGATGCGAATTGTAGCGGCGCGCAAACCCGTACACTTGCGCCTGTTCAAAATTCGAGCGCTGGCGGCGGTGTGCCGCATGGCGCCGGGCCGGGCGCGCTGAACGTCATCCGGCCTCTGCGGTAATTGAGGCGATTCAGGGGTAAGGCATGCTGCTTGCGTTCGTTTTTCTCTATCTGCTGGTGACGATCGGTATTGGCCTGTGGGCGGCGAAGCGGGTGAAGAACACGGCGGACTACGCCATTGCCGGTCGCCATCTGCCGCTGATCATGATCGTTACCACGACGTTCGCGACCTGGTTCGGCAGCGAGACGGTGCTGGGCATCGGCGCCAAGTTCGTGCAGGGTAATCTGGGTACCGTGGTTGAGGACCCATTCGGCGCCTCGTTCTGCCTGATTTTCGTCGGCCTGTTCTTCGCCGCGAAGCTCTACAAGCAGACGCTGCTCACCATCAGCGATTACTACCGTCAGCGCTTCGGCAAATCGGTGGAAATCCTCTGTTCGATCATCATCATGCTGAGCTATCTCGGCTGGGTCGCGGCGCAGGTCACGGCCCTCGGTCTGGTGTTCAACATCCTCTCGCATGGCGCCATCAGCTTCGAATGGGGCATGGTGATCGGGGTTGCCTCCATCCTGATCTACACGCTGTTCGGTGGCATGTGGAGCGTGGCGCTGACCGACTTCATCCAGATGATTGTGCTGGTCGTGGGGCTGTCCATCATTGCCGTCATGGCCGGCCACATGGCCGGCGGCGCCGACAAGGTGATCGACTACGCGCAGAGCAAGGACATGTTCCGCTTCTTCCCGGAGCCGAACGCGAAGGACATGATCTTTTTCTTCGCCGCAGCAATCACCATGATGCTCGGTTCGATTCCGCAGCAGGACGTGTTCCAGCGCGTGATGTCCGCCAAGGACATCAAGGCTGCCACGCGCGGCCCCGTGATCGGCGGCATCTGCTACCTGCTGTTCGCCTTCGTGCCGATGTTCCTGGTGGTGGCTGCGCTGATCATCATGCCCGAGCAGACCGCCGAGTTGCTGAAAGGCGACACGCAAAAGATCCTGCCCACGCTGGTGCTCGAACACATGCCGTTCGTGGCGCAGGTCATCTTCTTCGGCGCGCTGCTTTCCGCCATCAAGTCCTGTGCGTCGGCGACTCTGCTTGCGCCAAGTGTGACGTTCATCGAAAACGTCTACAAGCACTGGAACAAACACATGAGTGACCAGCAGACACTGAAAGCCATGCGCATCGCCGTGCTGGTGTTTTCGGTCATGGTACTTGGCTACGCGATGGCATCGCGCGGCACCAAGATTTACGACATGGTGTCCGGTGCGTATCAAGTGACGCTGGTCGGCGCCTTTGTCCCGCTGGTCTTTGGCCTCTACTGGAAGCGTGCCACCACGCAAGGCGCGATCGCATCGATCATTCTCGGCGTGCTGGTCTGGCTCGCCGTCATGCTGTTGCCGGGTTGGGGGGAGGCGTTCCCGCAGCAGCTCGCGGGCGTCCTTGCGTCACTGACCGGGATGCTGATCGGCTCGCTGGCGCCGCAGTGGATTGAAAACCATCGCGGTCACGTGCACCACTTCGTTGGGTCACCGGAAGGGCAGGCGTAGCGCGGCAAGTTCCGGGCATCGTGGTCAGAACTTCAGTCGTTTGAAAATCCGCTCGGGTACATGCTTGATGATCAGCATGATCAATGCCCAGAATCCCGGCAGATAGACCACGTCGCGCTGCCTGTCGATCGCTTTCAGGACGCCTTCGGCGATGGCTTCGGGCGTGGCCCACAGGGCGCCTTTCTTTGTGATGTGCGCGGTCATCGGCGAATCGATGAAACCCGGCTTGACGGTGACGACGTGCACGCCGCGCGTGGCCATACGCGCACGCAGGCCCGAGCAGAACGCGGTGAGCCCCGCCTTGGCGGCGCCGTAGGCGTGGTTGCTGCCGCGCCCGCGATCACCCGCGACGGAGGAAATCGCCACCACCGTGCCGCCGCCCGCGCGCTCGCATGCAAGTGCCAGCCGCTGCGCCCACTGCGCGGCGCTGACGAAATTGAGTGTGAGCTCGTAGTCAAGATATTCGGCGCTGGTTTCGGCATGCGCTGAATCGGTGAGACTGCCGTGCGCGACCAGCGCAACGGCCGGCGTTGTGGTCGCGCAGAGGCTCTCGATGAAGACAAGGTCAGCAAGATCGCCGGCATGGGTGCTGGCCGACGCTGCGCCACGCATGCGCGCATCTGCCGCCACGCGATCCAGCGCATCTTGATTGCGCCCGACCAGTGCCAGCGTTGCGCCGCGTGCTGCCCACAGCCGGATTGCCGACTGGGCAACGGCGGAGGTGGCACCGACTACTACAACTTCGCGCGCTGTTGCCGCCGTCGTTGACTTTGCTGTCGACGCAATGTTGCCGCTCATGTCTGCGGTCCTTTCTGATGAACATCTGCAGTGACGCGGCGCCAGAACGACGACGAGATCGCCGGGTCGCGCGCGGCCTCCAGCTCGCGCCAGCGCGGGAAGAAGCGCTGGAACATCGCCGCTGACATGCGCGCGTCCTTGGCCGGGTAGACGCGACCGCCGACATCGGCGACCATCGCATCAGCCCGATCCAGCGCACGGCGGTCACGTTCATCGGGCGCCGGGATATCGAGCGCAACCGTGGTGCCCGCCATCGGGAAGCTCATGATGCCGGGCGAGGGTACATCGCCGAACGTTTTGATCACGGCGAGGTAACTGGCCACGCCCGCCTCGCGCAGATGCGCGAGGATTCGCGGCACTGTCTCGCGTGCTGCCAGCGTGGGCACCACGAACTGATACTGGATGAAGCCGCGGCGGCCATAGGCGCGGTTCCACCCGTTCACGGCGTCGAGCGGGAAGAAGAACGGCCAGATCGGGATCACCGATCGCTGCGCGGTCTTGGTCGCGTGCAGCCGGTAGTACAGCGCGTTGAAGGCCCTGGCACTCCAGCGGCCGAGCACCCATTGCGGCGCATCGATTGGCACCGTGAGTCGCGCCGGTTGCGGCGCGAGCCATTCGTCGGGACCGTCGCAATGTCGGCCACGAAAGAACACGCCGCGCAGATCACGGTCCAGCGTGTCGATCCAGCCAACGGTGTATTCCCACGGCTTGCTGTCGGCGTCGAGTTCGAGATAGCCGTCAATACCGGCGCCGCTGCGTCTGCCGCCGAAGAGACGAATCTCCTGCTCGATGCCGGGGCCGGGGATTCGTTTGAGTCGAATATCAGTGTCGAGCATCAGCCCGCTTAGGCCCAAACCGGCGACAGTTGTTGCGAATCGCGGGTGGTCGGGCGAAATACGAACGGCAGTGGCGCAATCGCTACGAGCGAGTGTCAACGATTCGACAAAGCCGCCAAAGCTGCCCGCAACGTGATGATTCTTGCCATGCACATCGTTGGCAATTGCGCCGCCCACCGTTACGTAGCGCGTACCGGGCACGACGGGCAGAAACCAGCCGCGCGGCAACATCACTTGGGCGATATCGGCCAGTGTCGCGCCGCTCTCACAACTCAGCACACCGCTTACGTTGTTGAACGCTAGCAGCCGGTCACGCCGGAAGTTGTGCAGCAAGGTGCCGCCGTCATTGACGCAAAGATCGCCATAGCTGCGACCCAGGCCGCGTGGCAGGAAGTTTGAAGTCGGAAGCGGCGCGTCGCCAGCGTATGCGTGCTCATGGGAGACGCGATAGCCGCGTCCCCAAGGCTGATCGAGCGACAGCGGCGTCATTCGTCTGCCGCGCCGTGATTCATTCCAGCAGCAGCGATATCCACAGCGTGCCCAGAATGGCCAGCAGGCAGAAAGCGATGATGGCGAGCCAGACGTTGGTCCACAGTGACCGCGTGTGGATGATGACCGGTGCCGGCGGCTCGGCGCGCCGCTCCAGCGCCTGATGAATCAGTCTTGGCAACTGCGGCAGCGCCGACGACAAATAAGGTGCCTGTTCGGTCAGGCGCTTCACAATCGCCTCGGGGCCGACCTGATCGCGCATCCATTTTTCGAGGAATGGCTGCGCTGTGGCCCAGAGATCGAGGTAGGGATCAAGCTGGCGACCAAGCCCTTCCACGTTCAGCAGCGTCTTTTGCAGCAGCACCAGCTGCGGCTGAATCTCGACGTTGAAGCGGCGTGACACCTGAAACAGCCGCATCAACACTTTGCCGAACGAGATGTCGGCCAGCGGCCGGTCGAAGATCGGTTCGCAGACGCTGCGAACGGCGTTTTCCAGCTCGTCCACGCGGGTGCCCGGCGGTACCCAGCCTGATTCGATGTGCGCCGTCGCCACCCGGCGGTAGTCGCGACGGAAGAACGCAAGGAAGTTCTCCGCGAGATAGCGGCGGTCAACATCGGTCAGCGTGCCGACGATGCCGAAGTCCATACCGACATACTGGCCCAGATGCGCCGCATCGGTGCGCACGGCGATATTGCCCGGATGCATGTCGGCATGGAAGAAACCATCGCGGAACACTTGCGTGAAGAAGATTTCCACGCCATCGCGCGCGAGCTTTTTGATGTCAACACCTGCCTCGCGCAGGGTATCCACCTGGCTCACCGGCGTCGCGTGCAGGCGCTCCATCACCATCACGTTCTGCTCGCACCAGTCCCAGTGCACCTCGGGCATGTAGAGCAGCGGCGAGCCGGCGAAATTGCGGCGCAGTTGTGAGCAGTTGGCGGCTTCGCGCACCAGATCGAGTTCGTCGTGCAGATATTTGTCAAACTCGGCGACCACTTCGCGTGGCTTCAGGCGCCGGCCATCGGCACTGAACTTTTCAACCCAGCCGGCGAGCACACGCAACAGCGCCATGTCGCTCTCGATCACGGGCTTGATGTTGGGCCGCAACACCTTGATGGCGACCTCGCGTGATTCGAAGGTATCACCCTCCTTGAGCTGGATCGAGCCGAAATGCACCTGCGCCACGCTGGCGCTGGCCACGGGTTGCCAGTCGAAGCTGGCGAACACCTGCTCGACCGGGCGGCCGTAGGCGGCCTCGAGCACGCGGCGCACGTCCTCGGCCGGAAACGGTGGCACGCGGTCCTGCAGCCGCGAGAGTTCGCTGGCGATGTCGGGTGGGATCAGATCGGGCCGGGTGGACAGCACCTGCCCGAATTTGACGAAGATCGGGCCCAGTGACTCCAGCGCACGGCGCAGCCGCTCGCCGCGCGGCATGCTGTGGCTGCGCGCACCGAGCAGTTTGCCGAGGCCGCGCAGCAGGGGATTGGGAGCATCGTGCAGCACGAACTCGTCGAGCCCGTAGCGATGAAAGACGGCAACAATTTTTGCCAGACGGAAGAGACGCATGCCCTGATTCTATGGGGCCGTACTTTCCCGGTTGTCTTTCGCCATGACCACGACGACAATGGCGCGATGTTGTCGTCTGCTTCATCCACTGATCCCGCTGCTCCCGATCCGCTCTTTGATCTGGCGCCCGTGTCACTCTGGCTGGAGGACTTCAGCGGGGTCTACGAGCTGCTGCAATCGTGGCGCAGCGACGGCGTGACCGACATTCGCCGCTTCCTGACCGACGATCCGGCAGCGATCGGCAAGTATTTTTCGCGAATTCGGGTGCTCAAGGTCAATCAGCGCACCCTTGATCTCTACGGCGCAAAGGATCTCGATGCGCTGCTGGCGGCCGGCGACCGCATTTTCGACAACAGCGACCAGAACGCGGCGATCGCTGAAATCAGCCAGCTGTGGAACGGGGCTCTGTCCTATCGCACCGAGACCATCAACTACGCACTCGATGGCAGCCGCCTCGACATCCGGCTCAACGTCAACCGGCTGGCTGATGCGGCCCGCCCGTGGGATCGCATGCTGATGGCGATCGAGGACTTCACTGCCGAGAAGCGGGCGCGGCAGGCGGCCGCCAGCAACGAGGCCTATGCCCGGGGGCTGTTTGACCTGTCGCCGGTATCGCTGTGGGTGGAAGACTTCAGCGAGGTGAAATCGCTGCTCGATGATGTGCGCGAGCAGGGCATTACCGACTTCCGCACCTTTGTCGACGTGCATCCCGAGTTTGTGCAGTCCTGCATGGAGCGTATTCGCGTCGTGGATGTCAACCGCCAGACCCTCAACCTGTTTGGCGCGAGCAGCAAGGACGAGCTGCTGGCGCGGCTGCCGGAGATCTTTCGCGATGAAATGGGGCGTTCGTTCGCCGAGCAACTGCTCGACTGCTGGCATGGCAATCTGTTCCAGTCGCGCGAAACGCTTAACTACTCGCTGCGCGGCGATGCCATCAATCTGCACATGCAATGGGCGGTGCTGCCGGGCCATGAGGCAGACTGGGATCTGGTGCAGGTTGCACTGACCGACATTACGGCACGCAAGAAGGCAGAGTCCTACCTTGAATTCCTCGGCAAGCACGATGCGCTGACCAAGCTGCGCAACCGCGCTTTCTACGACGATGAAATCGCCCGGCTCAACCGCCGTGGACCGTTCCCGGTGGGTGTGCTGGCCGTCGATTTGAACGGCCTCAAGCGTGCCAACGACGAGTTTGGTCACGCCGCTGGCGATGCCCTGCTGCGTCGTGCGGGCGAAGCGCTGAAGAAAGCCCTGGGCGATACCGCGCAGGTAGCCCGGGTTGGGGGTGATGAATTTGCCTGCCTGCTGCCGCGTCACACCGCCATCGAAATGGCGACCCTGATGGAGAGCCTGAAACTCGTGGTCGAGCTGAACAACCAGTTCTACCAGGGACCGGCGCTGTCATTCTCGATTGGCACCGCCGTCTGTGAGCGCGCCGGCGAGCTTGATCGCGCCCTGCGGGCGGCGGACGATGCCATGTACGCGGCGAAGCGGGTTTACTACCAGGGTGGCGCTGACCGCCGCGGGTGAGGGGCGGAACGCGCGCGTGCCCGTGCTGTGTTGGCCGCGCCTAAAATTGCGGTTTGCCTCGCCTGCAGGCTGCACACACCGAACTGCCCATGCCTTCGTCCGAGCCAATCATCTGGCAATTCTCGCTGTCCACGGTCAACGCGATCATGTGGGTGGCGCTGCTGCTGCTGGCGCTCTGGTTTGGCTTCCGCTTGCGCTGGGGGCGACTGGTCGCACTGGTCGCGTTCCTCACCTTCGACCTGATCGTATTCGGCGGCTTTGTCCGTCTGACCGACAGCGGCCTTGGCTGCCCGGACTGGCCCGGCTGCTATGGCCAGTTGCTGCCAGCACAGGCCAGTGCGCAGATCAATCAGGCGATTGCCGAGCAGGGCGGTACGCACGGGCCGGTGAGCCACGGCAAGGCGTGGATCGAGATGCTCCATCGCTACCTGGCGTCGTTCATCGGTGCGCTGATCCTGGTGATGTTCGTGCGGGCGCTGCTCGCGCAGCGCCGCCGTTCCGGCGCAACACTGACTGATGCTGCGACACCGGTGAACTGGTACTGGCCGGCGCTGTTGCTGGTCGTGGTAATCGCGCAGGGTATGTTCGGTAAGTGGACAGTCACGCTGAAACTGATGCCCATCGTGGTGACGGCGCACCTGATGGGCGGCATGCTGCTGCTGGCGATGCTGCTCTGGTTCTGGACGCGGCAACGACAGCGCGAGGGCGACACCCGGGCGATGACGGTGGCTGTATCCGGCCGTACTCGCGTGCTGGCTTGGCTGGCGCTCGCCGTGCTGACGGTGCAGATATTTCTGGGCGGCTGGGTCAGCACCAACTACGCAGTGCTTGCCTGTGCCGATTTCCCTGGCTGCAACGGCAGCCTGACGCCGCAGGTGGATTGGGCCGAGGGATTTGCATTCGCGCGCGCGCTGGGGCGCAATCCAGATGGCAGCTTTCTGTCGATAGAGGCATTGCGTGCCATTCACTGGGCGCATCGCTGGGGAGCGCTGATCACCACCGTCGTCGTGATCGCAGCAGCGCTGGCGCTGATGCGCGCGCACGCCGCGCTCAGGCAGCAGGCAATCCTGATCAAGCTGGTGCTGCTGGCTCAGATCGGCATCGGGATCGCCACGGTGTTGCTCGACCAGCCGATCGTGCTGGCCACTGCGCACAACGCGATGGCCGCGCTGCTGCTGGCAACGCTGGTGGTGGCGACGTGTCGCGTCAGCGGTCTGCGCGAATGGCAGCCGTTCGCAATTTCGACCAATCTGCGTAAGCAAAAGTAACAGTGGTATCTGGCGTCAACCTCGCGTTGACGCCGTTCGTTGGCAGGGAGTCAACGCGGGAAATGCCCCGCACAGGAGGCCCTCATGCGCATTCGTTCAATTTCACCCCTGTCCATTCGCCCGCTCGGCTCGATACTGCTCAGCGTTGCCGCCGCCGCCGTACTCACCGGCTGCGTCGTTGCAGCGCGGGTGCCTGGCCCGATCGTCTATGTCGATACGCCGCCGCCGGCCGCCTATGTGGAGCCGATCCCGGCGACGCCCGGTGCTGGCTATGTGTGGATTGGCGGCTACTACAGCTGGGTGGGTGGCCGCTACCTGTGGAACCGTGGGCACTGGACCTTGCCGCCAGCCGGCTACCGCACATGGAACACCGGCTACTGGCATCGTGACTACCGCGGGCACTACTGGGTACCCGGTCACTGGCGCTAGCAACTTTTTGATCAGACCCCCATTGGATGTGGGCTAAATAACCGAAATCGATAAAAGTCGAGTTTTGGGTAATTGTGGCTGACAGCCCAGTTGAAATGGGGGTTTCGCGGAAAAGCTGATACCGGTGCGCGGCGTTCAATTCGACGCTGCTGGCGCCGGCCGGATCGCGTTTTTCGGACGGAACGCCTTGCAGACGGTGTCGTTGGTTTCGATGTAGGGGCCGCCGATCAGGTCGATGCAATAGGGCACCGCAGCGAAGATGCCATGCACGCTGGCCTTGCCGTCGGCATCGCGCAGCCCTTCCAGCGTCTCCCTGATGCTCTTGGGTTGGCCCGGCAGGTTGATCACCAGCGCGTTACTGCGGATCACCGCCACCTGCCGTGACAGGATCGCGGTCGGCACAAAGTGCAGGCTGATCTGCCGCATCTGCTCGCCGAAGCCCGGCATCACCTTGTGCGCAATCGCCAGCGTGGCTTCCGGCGTGACGTCGCGTCGCGCCGGTCCGGTGCCGCCGGTAGTGAGCACCAGATCGCAGTGCTCGACGTCGCAAAGCTCCACCAGCGTTGATTCGATCAGCGGCTGCTCGTCAGCGATCAGCCGCGTTGCCCAATTGACCGGATTCCTGAGTGCGGCGCCCAGCCACTCCTGTAACGCCGGAATGCCCTTGTCCTCGTAGACGCCAGTGGAGGCGCGATCGGAAATGGAGACAACCCCAATTTTTACTGCGTCAAACACGTTGCCAGCCCGCCGTTTTACTGTTCAGATTTTTGTCATCGCGCG
Source organism: Casimicrobium huifangae (assembly GCF_009746125.1). Taxonomy (NCBI): domain Bacteria; kingdom Pseudomonadati; phylum Pseudomonadota; class Betaproteobacteria; family Casimicrobiaceae; genus Casimicrobium; species Casimicrobium huifangae. The sequence goes on along the minus strand of NZ_CP041352.1, from coordinate 3,033,858 downwards.
ATAGACCACGCGAAACACCTGCCGTGATGCCGCTGGCGCCTCGCCACGCGCCGCCTGCGTGCGAGCCTTGCCGATCAGGGTTGCCAGCTCCTCGCGGTCAACCTCGGGCTGCGCCGTGAGGAACTCGCTCAGCGCATCGGGTTCGGCGATCAGCCGCTCGCGCCAGCGCTCGCTGGCCTTGAACGCGGTCTTGTTGGCCCGGGTGCCGGTTTCCCAGCGATCAATCTGGGCGCGGATCGGCTCCGGGTCCACGTCGCGCATCAGCTTGCCGATGAACTGCATGTGCCGGCGCCGCGCTTCGTGCTTGCCCACGCGTTCCAGCTCGTCGAGCGCGTCGCGCAGGGCTTCGGGCAAATCGAGCTGATCGAGGTGATCACGGCTTAGCGTGGTGAGGGTTTCGCCCAGCTCCTGCAGCGCGTGCATGTTCTTCTTGAGCTGCGTCTTCGACGGTTCGTCGACGACCGGACGTGGATTCTTCGGGGGGCGGGCCATGCCACGATTTTGCCGCAAGGCCACTCGGCTATGCTTGAGAAGCGCTAAACAAGTCCCTCGCGAGCCGCGCATCGACGGACTCGGGCGGCTGGTTTCGTTGCAAAGCCTCGTCGTAGCCCCGCTACGACTGCGTTTTGCGCCTCGCCATCCATCCCGATCCGCCGCGCGCAGCTTCGCGGGGACTTATTCAGCGCTTCCCTTGTCGACCGTCTTTTGCCTGCTGCTGCCATGTCTTTTGCCCTCTCGTCCGATGCTCTCCGTGATGTCGCGCTCGCTGCGCTGGACCGTGCCCGCCGCGATGGTGCCGATCAGGCCGAAGCCGAGGTGACGCAGGGGAATGGGCTCAACGTGACGGTGCGGCTGGGCGAACTGGAAACGCTGGAGCACAACGTCGACAAAGGGCTCAGCGTGACCGTTTACGTTGACGGCCGCAAAGGCAACGCGAGCAGCGGTGACTTTTCGCCGGATGCAGTCAACGCCGCCGTCGACAAGGCGCTGACCATCGCCAAATACACCAGCCCCGATCCGTTTGCCGGCCTGGCCGATGCCGCACTGATGGCGAAAGATATTCCTGATCTTGACCTCTATCACCCGTGGGCGATCGATGCCAATTCGGCCATTGCGATTGCCAAGCGCTGTGAGGATGCCGGCTTCGCTGTCGATGAGCGCATTGACAACAGCGAAGGTGCGTCGGTCAGCGCCAGCGAATCGGAATTCGTCTATGCCAACTCGCACGGCTTTTGCAGCGGCTACAAGGGCAGCGCGCACTACATCGGCTGCGCAATGGTCGCCACCGATGGCGACAACATGGAGCGCGACGACTGGTACACCTCGCATCGCGTGCCAAATGCGCTTGAGGCTGCTGAGGCGGTCGGGCGCAAGGCGGGCGAGCGGGCTGTGGCGCGCCTCAACCCGCGCAAGCTGGCCACGCAAAGCGCACCAGTGCTGCTGACACCACAAATCGCCGGCGGCTTTATTGGTCACGCGATCAGCGCGCTGTTTGGCGGCTCGCTGTATCGCAAGACCTCGTTCCTGCTCGACAGCATGGGCAAGCCGGTGTTTGCACCGCTGGTCGATATCGTGGACGATCCGTTCATTGCGCAGGCCTACGCCAGCTCGCCGTTTGATCAGGAGGGCGTCACCTGCCAGCGGCGCAGCATCATCGAAAAGGGCGTCGTGCGGGGCTACTTTCTCTCTGCTTATTCGGCGCGCAAGCTCGGCATGCAGTCCACCGGCAATGCCGGCGGCAATCACAATCTGCTGGTGACGCCGACGATGCGGGGCGATACCGCTGTGCTGGCCAGACAAATGGGGCGCGGTCTTGTCGTCACCGAGCTGATGGGGCAGGGCGTCAATCCAGTGACTGGCGACTATTCGCGCGGGGCCGCCGGCTTCTGGGTCGAGGGCGGCGAGATCGCCTATCCGGTGTCAGAGATCACCATCGCCGGCAACCTGCTCGATCTGTATCAGCGTATCGTTGCCATCGGCGACGACATTGACCGTCGCGGCTCGAAACTGGTGGGCTCGCTGCTGATCGAGTCGATGCAGATCGCTGGTACCTGACCACGTACTGACCAAACAACGCAAACTTGCGCGGTGCAACCGCTGACCGCGCTTTTTTTGTTGTCGATCAAATCATTGTGCATGGCATCACGCGGGTAAACGCCGTATGCAAAGCGTTTGAATCCGGCAAGAATTTCTTGCAATGCAACAAACGGGGAGTTAACAAATGCAGGGCCTGCTTGCACTAAGCAAAGCCGTCGACAAGCTCAACACCGGGATCGGCTGGTTGATGATGTGGATGATCTTTGCTTCAACAGTCATCAGTTGTGTCAATGCCATCGTACGCAAGGCATTCGACATCGGCTCCAACGCTTTTCTCGAAGTGCAGTGGTATTTGTTTGCGACATCCTTCCTGCTGGCAGCGGGTTACACACTGCTGAACAACGAGCATGTACGCATCGACGTAGTCTCGGGCCGCTTTTCCAAACGCGGGCAAATCTGGATCGACATCATCGGCTTCGTGCTCTTCCTGCTGCCGGTCTGCTTCGCGGTGCTTTGGTTCTCGATGCCCTGGTTTCTGCAGGCGTTGCGCTCCGGTGAGACTTCAGCGAACGCCGGCGGGCTGATCCTGTGGCCGGTGTACGCCATGCTGCCACTGGGTTTTTCGCTGCTGCTGCTGCAGGCATTTTCCGAGCTGATCAAGCGTTTCGCCTTTCTGAAAGGCTTGATCGACGACCCGACCGCCAAGAAGGGTGAGAAGTCGGCTGAAGAAGAGCTGGCTGAAGAAATCCGTCGTCTGGCCGAGGCCAACGCGCAAGGCAGCAAGGCGTAAGGGAACCCATCATCATGCTGCAAGCAATCATCAACAATATGGCCCCGATCATGTTCGCGGGCCTGATCGTCTTCCTGCTGTTCGGCTTCCCGGTGGCATTCAGCCTCGGTGCCTGCGGGTTGTTCTTTGGCTTCATCGGCATCGAACTGGGCATCCTGCCCGAGTCGCTGCTGCAAGCACTGCCGTTGCGGATTTTCGGCATCATGAAGAACGAGACGCTGCTGGCGATTCCGTTCTTCACATTGATGGGGCTGATCCTCGAACGAAGTGGCATGGCCGAGGATTTGCTCGACACCATTGGTCAGTTGTTCGGCCCGGTACGTGGCGGTCTCGCCTTCGCCGTGATCTTCGTCGGCGCGCTGCTTGCTGCGACCACCGGCGTGGTGGCGGCTTCGGTGATCTCAATGGGGCTGATCTCGCTGCCGATCATGTTGCGTTACGGCTACGACCGGCGCCTGGCGAGTGGTGTCATTGCCGCCTCCGGCACGCTGGCGCAGATCATCCCGCCGTCGTTGGTGCTGATCATTCTGGCGGACCAACTCGGTCGCAGCGTAGGCGACATGTACAAGGGTGCGTTCATTCCCGGCTTCATTCTGACCGGCATGTACGCGCTGTACGTGATCGGCGTTGCCTTCATCAAGCCGGCCTGGGTGCCAGCGTTGCCACCGGAAGCCCGCACCATCCGCGAAGACAACGGCAAGTCCGGCCTGCCCTCGTTGTTGGCTCTGACCATCATCTCGACGACCGCCGCGGTTGTCTTTGCCCAGAACTACGGCGCCATCCTGACCTGGTGGAAGGGGCAACCGCCACTCTCCGTGCCGCTCGATGAAACGATTGTCGTAGCAATGTGCGTTGGTGTGTTGATCGCGTTTGTTGCGGCCGTGGTCAACAAGCTGACGGGCTGGGGCCTGCTTTCCCGCATGGCTGAGCGAGTGACTTTCGTTCTGATCCCGCCGCTGCTGCTCATTTTCCTGGTGCTCGGTACTATCTTCCTCGGCATCGCCACACCGACCGAAGGGGGCGCGATGGGCGCCATCGGCGCCCTGGTGATGGCAGTCGCACGCGGCCGCCTCAGCTTCAGCCTGCTCAAGCAGGCGCTCAATACCACCGTGAAACTGTCCTGCTTCGTGGTGTTCATCCTGATTGGTTCCACCATCTTCAGTCTGGTGTTCCAGGGGGTCGATGGTCCGAAGTGGGTTGAGCATCTGCTGACCGGCCTGCCGGGCGGCCAGGTGGGTTTCCTGATCGTGGTGAACATCCTGATCTTCGTGCTGGCGTTCTTCCTCGACTTCTTCGAACTGTCGTTCATCGTGGTGCCGCTGCTGGGCCCGGTGGCAGAGAAGCTGGGCATCGACCTGATCTGGTTCGGTGTGCTGCTTGGCGTCAACATGCAGACTTCGTTCATGCACCCGCCGTTTGGTTTCGCGCTGTTCTACCTGCGCAGTGTGGCGCCGGTGAAGGAATACACCGACCGCATCACCAAGAAACTGGTGCATCCCGTCACCACCATGCAGATTTACTGGGGTGCGGTGCCGTTTGTGCTGATTCAGATTGTGATGGTTGGTCTGATCATCGCGTTCCCCGGAATCGTGTCCGGCGGCCTCGACAAAGAGGTTAAGGTCGATCTCGACAAGGTGAAGATCGAACAGCCCGCGGAAGAAAAAGGCCAGGATAAGGAGCGCAGCATGGACGAATTGTTCAAGCAGGGCACGCCCCCTGCCAACAGCCCCGCGCCCGGCGCTGCGCCGGCGGTTCCGGCCGAACCCGCCGCACCTGCAGGCGGCAAGAGCGAGGACGACGCCATGAAGGCGATCCTCGACGCTGTGAAAAAGGAAGAAGGGAAGAAGTAGACTACCTTCCCGCCCTGACAAAGAGCACCCGCGGGTGCTCTTTGTTTTTGTGTCGACGATCCACCCATCTCCTCATCCCAATTCATCTGATCGCGTCATGACTGAACCTGTCCGACTCTCCAAGCGCATGAGCGAGCTCGGGCTCGCTTCACGACGTGAGGCCGATGCGTGGATCGAGCAGGGTTGGGTGCATGTTGATGGTGCGCCCGCAGTACTCGGTCAGAAAGTGCTGCCGCATCAGAAGATATCCATCGTACGCGCGGCCGCCGCTGAGCAGGCGAGTCGCGTCACCGTGCTCATTAACAAGCCGATCGGCTATGTCAGTGGCCAGGCGGAGGATGGCTACGAACCCGCGGTCGTCCTGGTTCGCCCGGAGAACCGCTGGCGTGAGGATCGCGCGCCGCTACGCTTTCAGCGCGAGCAGTTGAAGAGCCTGGTGCCCGCCGGGCGGCTCGATATCGACTCGACTGGACTACTGGTGTTGACGCAGGACGGTCGCGTCGCGAAGCAGCTGATTGGCGAGGACTCCGGCGTGGAGAAGGAATATCTCGTGCGCGTGCAGTCGCTGCGCGGCGGACGCCTGCCCGATGCCGAGCTGCGTCGCCTGAACCACGGTCTCGCACTCGACGGCGCGGCGCTCAAGCCCGCGAAGGTCTGGTGGCAAAACGAGGACCAGCTCCGCTTCATCCTGCGCGAAGGCAAGAAACGCCAGATCCGTCGCATGTGTGAACTGGTTGGTCTGAAAGTCGTGGCGTTGAAGCGCATCCGCATCGGCGGCGTGCTGCTCGGTGATTTGCCGATCGGCCAGTGGCGCTATCTGAGAGCCGACGAGAACTTCTGACTCGTATCCCTCCCGAGGCCTGGCGGGCGCAAAAAAGCCCGCAGGGCGAACGCCGTGCGGGCTGCATGTGAACTGCGGAGAGATCGTGAAAGCGGTTACAGCTTTTGCGACTGCATGAAGCGGTCGAAACGCGCCTCAGTGAAGCGGAACCAGAGGTTCTGATCGCTGCGGAACTTCGAGAAATCCTCGTAGATCTTCTTCCACGCCGGGTTCTTGGCCGACAGCTCGGAGTACATGTCCATCGACGCCTTGAACGCCGCGTTCATGATCTCGTCACTGAAGGCATGCAGTTTGGTACCGCTGGCAACCAGCTGCTTGAGCGCAACAGGATTCTTCACGTCGTACTTCGCCTGCATGTCGACGTGAGCGTGCGATGCGGCCGCCTCGACGATCGCCTTGTATTCCGGCGTCAGTGCATCCCATGCCTTCTGGTTGACGTAGAGATCAATCTGCGGGCCGCCTTCCCACCAGCCGGGGTAGTAATAGTTCGGCGCCACTTTCGAGAAGCCGAGTTTCTGGTCATCGTACGGGCCGACCCATTCAGCAGCGTCGATGGTGCCTTTTTCCAGGGCCTGATAAATCTCGCCGCCGGGAATGTTCTGCGCCACCATGCCGAGGCGCTCGCAAATCTTGCCAGCGAAGCCGCCGACACGGAATTTCAAACCCTTCACATCGGCGAGTGACTTGATCTCCTTGCGATACCAGCCGCCCATCTGGGCGCCAGTGTTACCCATCGGGAAGTTGAGCATGTTGTAGCGGGCGTAGAACTCGCGCATCAGCTTCATGCCGTTGCCTTCGTACATCCACGCACTCATCTGGCGGCTGTTGAGACCGAATGGAATGGCGCAGCCGAGCGTAAAAGCGTCGTCCTTGCCGAAGTAGTAGTAAGCGCAGGTGTGGCCCGCTTCCACGGTGCCGTTCTGCACCGCGTCCACCACGCCGGGCGTCGGCACGATTTCGCCCGATGCGTGCACCGAAATCTGGAATTTGCCGCCGGTCATCTTGCTGACCTGCTGGGCGAACACTTCCGCACCACCATAAATGGTGTCGAGCGACTTCGGGAACGCCGACGTCAGGCGCCAACGGACGGCCGGGGATTGGCCAATGACGGCCGGGGCGCCCAGGATGGCACCGGCCGTGGCGCCAGTCGCGGCTGCCTTGCTCAAAAAATCACGACGCTTCATAGCAACTCCAAAACTGCCGTGACGCGGTCACGGCGAAACAGACAACAACAACGCCCCATGCGAGGGGCGCCATTGCAACAGATTTTAGGGAGCGTCGGCGACCGCAGTTTGCGCGGTGTCAATTCATCTGGACAAGCGTACGTCGCATCCGTCGGGCGGTGGCTTGGACAGCCAGTCAGTTCGTCATGTTTGTAAGCAACAAAAAGCCCGCAGGGCTTGCGCCGTGCGGGCTGTGCGGCTATCGCGAGCGGGTTACAGCTTTTGCGACTGCATGAAGCGGTCGAAACGCGCTTCAGTGAAGCGGAACCAGAGATTCTGGTCAGCGCGGAACTTGGCGTAGTCGTCGTAGACCTTCTTCCAGTTGGCGTTCTTCGCCGAGATTTCTGCGTAAAGCTCCATCGATGCCTTGAACGCCGCGTTCATGATCTCATCGCTGAATGCATGCAGCTTGGTGCCGCCGGCGACCAGTTGCTTCAGGGCCGCCGGGTTGCGTGCGTCGTAGCGCGCCTGCATGATCACGTGGGCGTGCGAGGCAGCGGCTTCGACGATCGCCTTGTATTCGCCGTTGAGCGAATCCCAAGCCTTCTGGTTGATGAAGAAGTCGAGCTGCGGGCCGCCTTCCCACCAGCCGGGGTAGTAGTAGTTCGGGGCTACCTTGTTGAAGCCGAGCTTCTGGTCATCGTACGGACCGACCCATTCGGCGGCATCGATGGTGCCTTTTTCCAGTGCCTGGTAAATCTCACCGCCGGGGATGTTCTGCGGCACCATGCCCATGCGCTCGCAAACCTTGCCCGCAAAGCCACCGACGCGGAACTTGAGACCTTTGAGGTCGGCCGCGGTCTTGATCTCCTTGCGATACCAGCCGCCCATCTGCGCGCCGGTGTTGCCACCTGGGAAGTTGATCATGTTGTATTTGGCGTAGAACTCGCGCATCAGCTTGAGGCCATTGCCTTCGAACATCCAGGCGCTCATCTGGCGGCTGTTGAGCCCGAACGGAATCGCGCAGCCGAGGGCGAACGTCTCATCCTTGCCGAAGTAGTAATACGGGGCGGTATGGCCGGCTTCAACGGTGCCGTTCTGCACGGCATCAACGAGGCCCGGCGTTGGCACGATTTCGCCAGCGGCGTGCACCGAGATCTGGAACTTGCCGCCGGTCGCCTTGCTGACTTCCTGCGCGAAGACTTCCGCAGCGCCGTAAATCGTGTCCAGTGACTTCGGGAATGCCGACGTCAAACGCCAGCGGACTGCCGGCGCCTGGCCGATGACGGCGGGGGCGCCGAGGATGGCGCCGCCGGTGGCCGCGCTGGCTGCCGCCTTGGTTAGAAAATCACGACGTTGCATGCTCTCTCCTTGAGTGCTTGAGTGATTGGGCTCGCCACCGGAACGGTGGGCAATGCTGCGGTCCGTACTGCTTCTTTTCGACCTTGGCCCGAATTGTATGGTTGTCAAAACACCCTGACTTCATGGGTTTTCCCCATCTTTGACGCATGGGGAGCGAGCTGTTGCAATGCCTACAATAATCTTGTCGCCCAAGTAGCTGGCAAGCGCGCGTGGCGGCGCCGCACGGCAGCTCAGCGTGCACCAATTTCATGCTTCGTTGATCGACCGGGATGCCGATGAATCCAACCACCACCGAGACCGTTGCCGCCGTGCTGTTTGTGCTGGCGATCTTGCACACCTTCCTGGCGCCAAAGATTGCGTCGCTCGGCCACCGGTTTCCAAAGCATGAAGGCCTGTTTCACCTGCTCGGAGAAGTCGAGGCGGTGTTCGGCCTGTGGTCTGGTGCGCTGCTGATTTTTCTGTTCGTCACCGGCGGCATGAAGGCCGGCACTGACTACATTGATGGGCGCAATTTCACCGAGCCGCTGTTCGTCATCGCGATCATGGTGGTGGCAGCCAGCAAACCGGTGCTGCATGTAGCCAAGCTGGCGGTGACGGGGCTGTCGCGCATGTTGCCGTTGCCGCGGGCGGTAGCGTTTTACTGGATTATCCTGACCGTGGTGCCGCTGCTCGGGTCGTTCATTACCGAGCCTGCTGCAATGACGCTGGGCGCGTTCATGCTGCGCGACCGCTTCTACAAGGCGGGGCTCTCGGCGCGGCTGCGCTACGCCACCTTGGGCGTGCTGTTCGTCAACGTGTCGATCGGCGGTGTGCTGACTCCTTACGCCGCGCCCCCGGTGCTGATGGTGGCTGCCAAGTGGGACTGGAACATCGGCTTCATGATCAGTCAATTTGGCTGGCGTGCCGCACTGGCGGTGGCGATCAACGCGGCGGTGGCGGCGACGCTGTTTTTCAATGAGCTGCGGCCGCTGCGCAGTACGTCGGATGGAGCGTCCGAAGGGCGGGTGCCGTTTTCCGTGTGTGTCACGCATGTGCTGCTGCTTGCCGGCGTGGTGGTGTTCGCGCACCACCCGGCGCTGTTCATGGGCATCCTGCTGCTCTTTCTGGGTATCGCCAGCGCCTACCCGCAGCACCAGGACCGCCTGATCCTGCGTGAGGCACTGATGGTGGGCTTCTTCCTGGCTGGACTGGTGGTGCTTGGTGGCATGCAGCAATGGTGGCTGCAGCCGCTGCTGCTCAAGATGTCCCCGGATCAGGTGTACTTCGGCGCCACGGCGCTGACGGCCATCACCGACAACGCGGCGCTGACCTACCTGGGCTCGCTGGTTTCCGGGCTGACACCGGAGTTCAAATACATGCTGGTCGCGGGTGCCGTCACTGGTGGCGGCCTCACGGTGATCGCCAACGCGCCAAACCCCGCAGGCTACGCCATCCTCAAAGGTTTCTTCGACGACGAACACATCAGTCCCTTGTGGCTGCTGGCTGCTGCGGCAGGGCCGACTTTCGTGGCAATCATCTGCTTCTGGGCGCTTCCGACCTGATTCCGCGGGTGGCTTGCTGCGCTAGGCGACCGCATCTTCCAGCGCTGCAGGCTGGTCAAACGGCGCCAGCGCAGCGGGCAAGTCGGCCAGCGAGTTGATCCAGCGCGCCGGCGGGCGGCCGCTGGCCAGGCCATCCGGCACCCCACTGCCGACAACGATAAGCGCATCTACCGTGGACGGCGGGCAGTTCACCCATTGTCCTGTCGTCCCACTCACCGCGATCAGCCGCATCGGCAACCGCGCATCGTCGAGTGCCCGCAGATGGGCGATGACATTCGACGCACACTCGCCATGACGTAAACAGCCGCCACCGATGCGGGTGAACGCAATATTTTGTAGCGGGGTGCCATCGCAGACCATATTGCTGAACGTGACATCGCTGGCGATCGTGAAGTCGGCGAACAAGCGTTTGCGGAGCGTATCAACCAGTAAGTGACAGTAGCCGCTCACCAGACCCACTACATAACCACGCCGCTTGAGTGTGTTGATGACACCAATGGCCCGGACGTCAATTACCAGACCGCCGGCAACGGCCAGCAGTTTTTCCTGGGGGACGAAGCGGAGCAGCGATGCGTTCAAGCGACCAGTGTCACCCCCGTCATGGCGTGTGGCATCTGCCAACGGCGCCGGGAGACCCAGGGCGTTGGCGATATTGACATGAAGGTTGCCAGCGCAGATGGCAGTGTCGAGATCGATCAAAACCACACGGCTATTGGGCCGGATGCGTTGCACGGTGCGCTCAAACGACGCCCGCTCCTGCCTCTGCACTTCGAACATCGCCTGCAGGTGATCGATGGTTACGCGGCCGGCCGTCGCAGCCCGGTCAAGAATTACCCGGTGAATCTCTACCGCCATATCGGCGAGGGCGGTGAGCGACTGGCTCTCGTGATCGATGGTGCCGATATCCACTTCCTCGATGCGGGCGCCGGACCGATGCGCGTCAATCAGAATGCCGACGTCCACGCCGTAACCTGCCTCAAATTTGAGCTGACGCAGTAGCGCCTTGCGGGCGGCGACGATGCCACCCAGTGGCTGCGCCAGCCGCGCCAGCTCCGGGAAAAAGACACGCAACATCGGTTTTGCAGTGAGCTCGGTAACGCGACCGGCCGCACGTCCGAAAGCGGCCTTGACGAGATCAGCACGGCCCGCGCGAATTGGCTCGGCGAGCCGGCTGACTATCTCCGGCTGCATGCCGGCAAGATCGCCATCAAGGAAGACCACGATGTCGTGTGCGGCGGCATTAAGCCCGTCAAGCATTGACTCGCCCTTGCCCAGCATCGAGCTGGTCAGCACATGTGCGCCCGCAGCCTCAGCCAGCTCGTGCGTGGCGTCAATTGAGCAGTCGTCGATCACAATGACTTCTGTGCAGGCTGTATCGGACAATGCATAACGCACGACGTCGGCGATTCGGCGTTCCTCGTTCAAGGCCGGAATTACCACGCTGACGGGTGACGGCAACGCGTGCGGGCGAGTTGGCGGTGTGCTGCGGCCGTCGGTGCTTCGTGCAAAAGCAGTCCGCAATCCGGCGAGCAGGCCAGAAAGGCTCGCCAGCAATCGCTGCAGCGCGCCGCCTGCACGGGACGTCATCGTGGGCGACTTTGCCGGCGGGCGCGCGGCCGTCGTCCGCCGGTGTCAAGAATTTCGGCCAGCGGAGTATCTGCGGCGGAATCCAGAGTTGTGATGTCAAGTTGTGCCAGCAAGGGCTCGAGCGCCGCAGTCAAGGCCTCGCGCTGCCAGTCGCTGAGTCGCTCGATTGCCGCCGGCAGGATGCCCTGGTGAGGGCCGCTCGTTGAGTCAAGTACACGTTCACCGGCGGCGGTGGCGGCGAGTGTCACCCAGCGCCGGTCTGACGCCGACGATTGCTTTTCCACCAAGCCTGCGCGCACCAGCACCATGACCAGATTGCTTGCCGTGGTCTGATGAATGCTCATGCTGCGCGCCAGCTCCGTCACCCGGATAGCCGGGCGCCGCCGCACTTCGGCGAGTGCCCAGAGCTCCGCACCGGTCAGCCCGGTTTGCACGCGTGCTTCCACAAACTGGTTTCTGGCTGCCTGCATCAATGCGCGGAACCGTCGCAGCAGACCCATCGTGTCTTGGGCGTCAACGCGATCAGTGCCCTCGTTCCCGGCGATGGACGTCGCAACAGGAGTAAACAGGTTCTGCGTCGGTCGGGCTGGCCGAGTCATGGGGTCATCTGCTCCGTAAAAAGGCCGCCCGCATCGCAGCGGGCGGCAACTGTGACCGCCCTCCCTCCTGAAAGAGGACGTACGCCAGTCTATTGCATTTGTTACAAATGCATATCAGGGATGACCCGCTTGCTGCTCACGGAATTTGCCTGCGATCGTGCCAGCCCGGGCGCAGGGCCAAGCTGGGATTGATGATTGGCGGTTGCCGCTCGCACCCGCGCAGCGGGTCGGTCCGTGTTGCCAATGGTGCAATCCCGTTCAGACTGACGGTTGACGCCATGCTGAAGCGTTTCATCGACGACGAACACATCAGGCCAATCTGGCTGTTCTGCCCCGGCGCCAGGCTCCACCGGGGACGCCATCGTCTCGGTCTGGAGGCTGCGGCAGTTCGGGACATAACAGGGGCAGCTGGCGCATACAGCTTTTCTCGAATGGTGGCGTTCGATCAGGGCTAAGAGGGGCATTTAGCTATAAGTCGATAAATGGCGATTCCTGCGTGAATTCCCTTTACAGATGGACTTTGCAGAAAAAGCTGTTGAGGCTGGCCGTCCCTCACAACCTATAATCGCGGCAGGCATGTAACTGGCGTAAGCGTCGATCCCGAAGCATCGTTTTGGGGCGTCGTCTGAGAGGGAGCCACCCTCAGGAAGCATGCTGTTGCGGCTGGGGCACCGGTCGCAAATCCGCCGTCCGCCTGGGCATGTGCCGTCTGCGCCCCGCGCCTCTGTGCGGGTTGATCTGAGCGCACGCCATGCCGCGTGTTCATGTCAGCCGACGGTGCACCAATCATCGTTTTGAAAGGACATGCTCATGAACGCCCGCCCGGAATTTTTCACCTCGCCGCTCGCCGCCGTTGACGCCGAAGTCTTCGCCGTTATCAACGCCGAAAACCAGCGCCAGGAAGATCACATCGAGCTGATCGCCAGCGAGAACTACACGTCGAAAGCCGTGATGGAGGCGCAGGGCTCGCAGCTCACCAACAAATACGCTGAGGGCTACCCCGGTCGCCGCTACTACGGCGGCTGCGAGTATGTTGACGTCGCGGAGACGCTCGCCATCGAGCGACTGAAAACGCTGTTCGGTGCGAAATTTGTGAACGTGCAGCCGCACTCCGGCGCGCAGGCCAACACGGCGGTCTACTTCGTGCTGATGCAGCCGGGCGACGCCTTCCTCGGCCTCTCGCTCGCCGAAGGCGGCCACCTCACGCACGGCATGGCGCTCAACATGAGTGGCAAGTGGTTCAAAGCCAACGCTTACGGCCTGACCGCTGCCGAGACGATTGACTACGACGCCATGCGCGCCAAGGCGCACGAGGTGAAGCCGAAGATGATCATCGGCGGCGGCTCGGCGTATTCGCTCAAGTGGGATTGGGCGAAGATGCGCGAAATCGCTGATGAAGTGGGCGCGTATCTTTGGGTCGACATGGCGCACTACGCAGGCCTGATCGCCGCCGGTGTGTACCCGAACCCGATGCCGCATGCGCATGTGGTCACGAGCACCACGCACAAGACGCTGCGCGGCCCGCGCGGTGGCGTGATCCTCACCAACGATGAGGACCTCGCCAAGAAGCTCAACAGCGCCGTGTTCCCCGGCCTGCAGGGCGGCCCGCTGATGCATGTGATCGCGGCGAAGGCGGTGGCCTTTGGCGAAGCGCTCAAGCCCGAGTTCAAGACCTATCAGGAGCAGGTGCTCAAGAACGCCGACGTGCTGGCAAAGACGCTGGTCGAGCGTGGCCTGCGCATCGTCAGCGGCGGCACCGAATCGCACCTGATGCTGGTCGACCTGCGCGCCAAGAAGATCACGGGCAAGGACGCTGAGGCCGTGCTGCATAAGGCGCACATGACCTGCAACAAGAACGCCATCCCGAACGATCCCGAAAAGCCCATGGTCACCAGCGGCATCCGGCTCGGCTCGCCGGCGTTCACGACGCGCGGCTTCAAGGAGGCCGAGGCGAAGATGGTCGGCAACTTCATCGCCGACGTGCTCGATGCGCCGAATGATGAGGCGGTGATTGCTCGCGTGCGTGGTGAAGTGGCGGCGCTTTGCGCGCGGTTTCCGGTCTACCGATAACCGTCAATTCCGTTCGTGGTGAGCTTGTCGAACCACGAACGCGATTGGTCGTAGGGCGGGCATTGCCCGCCTTGTGAACGCATGAGCATAGAGACAGTGCCGCTTACTGTTGACGACCTCGTTACCGGAGTTGGTACCGGCGACATGACAATCGGTGATAGGCGTCAGCGATTGCTTGATTTGCTTGCGCGTGACGAAAGTGCAAGAAATCGGATGGCTCAACTTGTCCGCGAGAAAAATCAGAATGAACAGCGTCGGAGTGCTGCGCTACTAGCATTGCACATCAACGCTTGGGACGACGCGGCGAATGAGGGCTGGTACCCCAATGCGTTCACACCGTTCTCGTCCTCAATTGATGTGATCGGCGGCAGTGATTCCTCGCTGGATGCATTCATGCTTGAACACCTCAAGCGTGACCGAGACAAGCTCCTCCATCACCTCGCGGCGAGGCACAATCACCGCTCGGCGATTTTGGTTGAGGCGTTTCAACTTTTGCGCGAACAGAGATTTGTCGCGGCAATTCCGATACTTCTGTCCCAAAGTGACGGCATTTGCCACGACGGTCTTGGGGCATATCTTTTTACTGACGCAAATGAGCGAAAGCAGAGCCTGCCAAAGGTTTTCGCAACTAAAGATTCGTTCGCGAAACGCAACTCATATTTTCTCGAACGCGTGCGGTCATATAGTGATCGCATGGACGCGGCACAATCCTGCAATAACCTGTGTACGCTAAATAGGCACGGCGTCATGCACGGCGCCAAATGGCATCTCGACTGCGGCACGGAACTAAATGCCTATAAGAGTCTGTCTTTGCTTGCGTTTGTCTCGTTCTTGTTGTTCGATTAGAAAGCGAAACCTGTAGCTCTTAGCTCGTAGGGCGGAACGCTCGCGGTTCCGCCTCGTTCCATCGCCGAAGGCACTTCAACGACGCAACATCTCGCCACCGCATGCGGCGGGACCGCGAGCGTCCCGCCCTACTTTCATGGCTTTGGGACGGGGCACGTTGTCGTTCGGCCAAGCGTTTGCAGTGATAGGGCCGGGTACACGCGCCACATCGCTATGCTGACTGAGATGTCCCCGCGCGACTTACGCTAGAATTTCCATTCGTCACGGCGATGGGTCGTTAGCTCAGTTGGTAGAGCAGCGGACTCTTAATCCGTTGGTCGTAGGTTCGACCCCTACACGGCCTACCACTTGCCTGATGCCTTTCGCGTGAGGGTTCCCTTGCGCTTCTCCCCCGAATCGCCTCTGTTCTGCGCTTTGTGTAGATCGAACCTTGCGCGCGATGTTGGGCTACGATGTTGCCGACATCCATGACAGCCCGGCGCAACTATGCCCACCACTGCCACGCTCGAACGCTTTATCGCCCGCGTTGAATCAAACGCCCATGCCGAGGCGATTGAGGAGTTCTACACCGAGAACGCGTCGATGCAGGAGAACAACGCCGCGCCGCGCATCGGGCGCGACGTGCTGGTTGCCGGCGAGCGCAAGGTGCTGGCGCGGGCCGCACGCGTGACATCGCAGTGCATTCGCCCGGCATTCGTCAACGGCGATCATGTGGTGATCCGCTGGGTATTCGAGTTTGAATGGCTCGACGGCCGCAGCGGGCGCATGGAGGAGCTTGTCTGGCAGCGCTGGGAAGGCGAACGCATCGCCGAGGAAAAGTTCTTCTACGACCCGGCGCAGATGAAGTAGTCACCGCGCTGCCCGGACTTCGCCGGGACGGTGCGCGCTACGGCGCCGCGTACACCTCTTTGTCCCACTTGGCGAGCAAACGCTTGCGCTCGACGGCATCGCCGTATTTGCCGAAGTCGTAGTTGATCAGATTGACGTCGGCAATCTTTACGGCGAGCGCCGGTGTTGGCGTGTTGCGGTTCGACATGGTCTGGTAATTCTTGGTGTCGGCAGCCAGCTTTTGCGATGCCGGGGTCAGCGCCCAGTCGTAGAACTTGCGGGCGGCGTCCGCATTGCGGGCATTCTTGATCAGGCTCATGGACGCCACCTGATAGCCGGTGCCTTCGCATGGTGCCACCACGCTGACCGGAAAGCCGGCGGCGATGTCGGGGCTGGCGTCGTCGAGAAAGGTCACCCCGATCCCGGTCTCACCGCGTGCCGCCGCCTTGATGGCGCCGATGCCAGTGCGCGGATAGTTGTTGGTGTTCTTGTGCATCGCGCGCAGCAGGTTGAACGCCTTGTCCTCACCGAACAGTTGCACGAAGGTGGCGATAGTCATGTAGGCGGTGCCCGACGCGTTCGGGTTCGCCATCTGCACCTCGTTCTTGTACTCCGGTTTGGTGAGGTCCGCCCAGCACTTCGGGGGGCCAGATTCTTTTTGCCCAGCACGTCACGGTTGTAGCCAAACCCGAGCACGCCGGCGAATAGCCCGACTGTGCGGTACTTCGAGCGCTCGGCCTGGGTCCGCGCCCAGTCGTGCAACTGCGGCAGCAGTGGCGACTGGTAGGCCTCGGTCACGTCCTGTTCCGCCGCCTGCAGGTGTGCATCACCGGTGCCGGCGTACCAGACGTCGTATTTCGGATTGGCCTTCTCGGCGATCAGTTGCGCCAGCGCTTCGCCTGCGGCCTTTTGTGTCATGTTGACCCGCACACCGGTCTCGCGCTGGTACTGGCCAACTACTGCCTCGCACCAGGCAACCGGCACACTGCACATCACATTGATCTGCCCCTCTGCGCTGGCTGCACAGGCCGCCATTGCCGCGCCGATCGCGACCAGCGATGACCACTGGCGCACTCTGTTTGACTTCATGGGAATCTCCTCCGGGCAATCGTTTCCGGCGGCGACGTTCGTGCGGTGCCGCTACGGTGCAAGCAGTCTAGCCCCCGTGCTTCGCCAAGGCGCGCCTACTGTCCGGAAATGCGGAGAAGGTGGGCACGCCAGATCAGCCCAGGGCATGCTTGGTTCGGCGCGTTACCGGCGGGCGCCAGCAGCCTGCTAGGGCGTCACCAGCTTGCGGTCGCCATCGCGCAGCGGGAACATCTTCGGATACCAGGTGGCAAGGAAGCCGGCGTCGCCGGCGCGGTCGTACAGCGGGTCGCAGACGACAGCGCGATAGCTCCATTTGGCGAAGTCATGAATCGGCACGCTCTGGTCGCGGTTGAGGATGACGAAGGCGTGGTTCCAGCTGCCACGATAGACACCGAAGTATTCGACCGGCCTGATGCCCTTCTCCTGCAGGTAACGATAGGCGAGGGCAGAAAGCTCGGAGCAATTGCCGGTCTGCGTGCTGAGCGCCTGCTTGCGCCATTCGTCAACGAAGGTCTCCCAGTTCGCTTCCTTGTGGGCGTACTCGCGACGGGTGACCGCATCGAGCCACATCAGCCCGGCGCGCGCGACGAATTTTTCGGTCATCTCAGTGGGGTGGCGGATCCAGCCACCGCCCGTGTTCAGGCCACGATAGCGCACGCTGCCCTGCACGTGGCGGACGGCAGCCTTGGCGGCGGAAAGATATTCGGAAAAGACCACGATCGGCTCCTCGTTGTGCCTTCGCGCGGAAGGCAGATGCTTGTCCCTGCCTTCCACATAGCGCGAGAAGTCGAAATCAGGCTCACCGGGTCGCCGCAGCAAACCCGGCGATGCTCAGCGATTGCTGAGAATGGCTACCAGCTCGGTACGCATCTCCGGGTCTTTCCAGTACTTCTGGTGCAGCGGCTTCATGCGGCTCAGGTAGGAGCCAAAGTCGAGCGGGCGATCGAAGGTGACGCCCGCCTTCACCGCGATGGCGCGCGATTCCTCGACCCGCTTGTTCCACAGCTCGCGCATCAGCAGCGCGGACTTGCGGCCTTCGTCCGCGATCAGCGTCTGATCTTCCTTCGCGAGCTTCTTCCAGTTCGCTGCGCCGATGATCAGCGCCTCCGGCAGAACCATGTGATCGGTCAGCAGCATGTGTTTGGCGTACTTGTAATGGCCCGATGACACAAAGGAGGGCAGGTTGTTCTCGGCGCAGTCGATTTCCTTGCGCTCGAACGCTGCGGCGACGTCCTTGTACGGGATTGACACCGGGGTGGCGCCAAGATGCGATGCCATTTCCTTGAACACTTCGGAGCCGATCACGCGGATGCGCAGGCCCTTGAAATCGCGCGGGCTGGCGAGCTTGACGCCGGCACAGTAAAACGAGCGTGAGCCGCCGTCGTACCAGCCCAGGTTGACGAAGCCGACTTCACCCAGACGCTTTTCGAAGGTGCGCCCCATCTCACCATCGAGCAGGCTGAACATGTGCTTCGAGTCGGAGAACAGGAACGGCAGGTTGAGCGCCTTCATGCTCGGCACCGCTTCCGACAGCATGGCGAGGTTGAATTCGCCCATTTCCAGCTTGCCGTCTTTCAGCATCTTCTGCGCTTCGGCCTGATCGCGGATGACGTCGGTGCCAATCACGTCAATCTGAATGCGTCCGCCGCTCTTTTTGCCCACTTCGCTGGCGAAGCTGCGGGCCGCGATGGTGACCGGATAGTCATCCGGGTGAATGACCCACAACCGCATGCGCGTCTGGGCTGCAGCGTTACCGATGGCGGCCATCGCAAGCAGCATCGCTAGCGTGGCATGCCATTTTGGTAGCGTAAACATGAAATACCTCCTGTTGGTCGTTTTTATATAGCTATCGAAGACGTATTGTGAAAAATGATAGCGCTATCATACTAACGACACTGCGACTGCCATGCAACGATGGCGGCGCCAAATCTGCGCGTGAATGGGGGACTTTCGGCACAACGTCGAAGTGAATCGGAAAATGCCCATGCCGATGACATAAATGCCCGGGCGGCCAGCGCAGCACGAAGAGCAGCACTGCGACGCTACGATTGAGGTTTTGGGGCCCGACCATGACGCCGACTGCAACAACCGTGGCTGCCGCTGAATCGGCGGGCGGGTCGCAAATACAGTTCTGGGACCGCGCGGCGCAGGGCAAGGTATTTGCCCACCCCCTTGATGGCGAGCGCTTCCAGCGAGTGGTACCGGCCACCGCCGCCGTGCTTGACTACGGTTGCGGGCGCGGGCGGCTGTGTGGCGAGCTCGGAAAGTCTGGCTACCGCAATGTGGTCGGCGTCGACTACTCGCCCGAGATGATCGCCACCGCGCAGCGTGAACATCCCGGCGCCAGGTTTGACGTGGTTGATGGCGCGACGCTGCCCTTCGCCGATGGACAGTTCGATGCAGTCGTGCTGTTTGCCGTGCTGACATGCATCGCTGATGATGCCGCGCAGCGCGATCTGATCGCCGAGTTGCGCCGCGTTCTGCAGCCCGGAGGCCTGTTGCTGGTGAGTGACTATCCGTTGCAAGGTGACGCTCGCAACGTCAGTCGCTATGACGCATTTGCTGCAGAGACCAGCACCGACGCTGCGGCGCGGTCCGTGCTGCCTTACGGAGTCTTCCGCCTGCCCGACGGCGGCCTGGTGCGGCATCACACGATGGCGTGGTTAGCCGCGCTATTCGCCGATTTCACTGTGCTGGATCAGGTGATGTTCGATGCGAAGACGATGAACGGCAATGCTGCACGCATCGTTCAGTGGTGGCTGCGCGCCTGAGTAACCTGAGTTGGTAGAGCTTTTGCCCTGTAGGCTTTCGCGCTGTTTGGCCGACAATTCCGCATCAGCCAACGTGGCAAATACAGGATACGACTCCCATGAATCGCAGAATCGTCCTTGGCGCCGGCGTGGTAGCGGCTGCTGCCACTGCGGGATGGATCGCCCTGCCGAGCGGCAAGCATCCGCTGACCGTTGCTGCGGCGACTGACGCGCTGGCCCGCTTGCGCGGCACGAAAATCAACCATGCGGGTGGCTGGAATCCGGCGCAGGTGTTCGCGCATCTGGCGCAGAGTATTGAGTATTCGATGACTGGTTTTCCGCAGCCGAAGTCGCCGCTTTTCCAGAGTACGGTGGGCGCGGCGGCGTTTGCCGTGTTTCACTCGAAGGGCGCGATGAAGCACAGCCTCACCGAGCCCATCCCCGGCGCTCCAGCTATTGCCGCCACCGATGACCAGACCGCAGCGCTGGATCGGGCGCTGAAAGCACTCGCCGACTTCGACAAGTTCAACGGTGCGCTGCAACCTCACTTCGCCTACGGGGCGCTCGACAAAAAGGCTTACGCTGCGGCGCATGCAATGCATGTCTACAACCATCTGACCGAGTTTTCTGTCGCTTGACGAGTTCCACTGCGGCTGCAGACGTCAAGCCCGCCAGTACAGGGCCGCAGGGTTGTCAGCCAGGATTGCAGCGCGGGTAGCGTCGTCGGCAATCAGCCAATCGAGTTGACTGCGCAAACGGTCGTAGTCGGCATGCGCCTCGTGATTGGTGCACGGCCAGTCACTGCCCCAGAGCAGACGCTTGCTGCCCAAAACGTCAAGCCACAGGCGAGCAAGCGCGCGAGCATGGTCGTTGCCCGGCATTGAACCACTGCGCTCGTCGCTGCCCCCCAGCCGATAGACACCGCTCAAGGTGATGTAGACGGCATCACCATTACCTGCTCGCCGCTGCACTGCACGCAAAGTCGGGTCGTCTGCGTTCGCTGCAGCAGGCTTGGCGAAGTGATCCAGCACCACCGTCACGCCCGAAGGCACCCATGGCAGCAGGGTGGCGATCCGGCCGACATCTGCATGCAACTCGAGATGCATCCCGCTCGCCATCAGGTTGCCCCACCACGCTGAGGGCAGGGCGCGCAGGTGCTCGGCATCGTCGTTCATTCCCATCAGGTTGAGGCGTATGCCGCGTACTCCGGTGTCATGAAGTCGCCTCATCTCGACCAGATTGACGTTGTCTGCGACCACAGCGACCCCGCGCAAGGCCTCGGGCGCTTGTTGCAGCGTTTGCAGCAGCAGGCGATTGTCAGCGCCGAGAAAACTGGGTTGCACCACGATTCCACGCCCGATGCCTGCTTTGCCCGAAAGCGCGCGCCAGTCTCCAAACGATGCCGTGTAAGCCGGCTGGTAACGGGCGCCGGGACTGCTCTCCCTGGCGGTGAACACATGGAAGTGGCAATCACAGGCGGGCGGGCAGGCGACGCAACCTGACTCGCGATCCGGTTTGCCGGAAGCGAGGGGGGCAGGGCTGGCAGAGCTGGCAGAGGGGCTGCTGATTGTCATGGCTGGAATTCTAGACCTCTAGAGGACTATAATTTGCGGAAATCTTGCGAATATCGTCTTCTGCTGTCCCTGCCAATCCCTTTGCTCCATGTTTTCTTCCAGTTCCACGGTTGAGCCGATTGTTGCTGCAACTGCCGCCGGCCTGAGCCGTTATGGCTCGCTGGCGTCCACGCTGCGCGGTCACATCCTGAGCGGTGAGTGGGCTCCGGGCAGCGCTATTCCGGCTGAAACCCAGCTGGCGAAATCCTGCGGCGTGGCGCTCGGAACCATGCGTCAGGCGATTGCCGTGCTGGTCAGCGAAGGCCTGCTGGAACGCGTCCACGGCCGCGGTACCTTTGTGTCCAACGGTATTGGCGGCGCCAGCCTGCTGCGCTTCTTTCGCTTCCGCGCCGCGTCGCCCGCTGCGGCGACCACGGCGGACGAAGTGCCGCAATCCCGCATCGTCGGCAAACGGGTGCTCAATGCCCCGCAAGAGGTCACGACGGCGCTGGGCCTGCCGCCCGGCAGCCGCGTGCTGGCGCTGACGCGCGTCCGCTCGCTGAATGCCCGGCCCTGCCTGTATGAGCGGATCTGGCTGCCGCTGCCGATGTTTGACGCGCTGGTGCCGCTCAACAAGTCGGAGTGGGAAGATTTGCTGTATCCGATGTTGCAGCGGCTGGCTGGCGTCACCGTGCACAAGGCCGAAGACAACGTCACCTTTTGTCTGGCGACCGACGATGTTGCCGCCGCCTTGCAGTTGCAGCCAGACGCGCCCTGCGCTCGCGTAGCGCGTATCGCCTTCGACATGGCGGGGCGTCGCGTCGAGCTGCGCCACTCGTTCGGCGACGCTCTTTCCTTTCACTACACGGCGCAACTGCGCTAGCGGCAACACGCACACCGATATCTCCGGAGGAACCATCATGAGTCGAAATGTTCTGTACGCCGTGGCGGCGTCGTTACTGGCTATCGTCGCCGGTGCGGCACACGCCCAGACATGGCCCACCAAGCCAATCACCCTGGTGGTGACCTATCCCGCTGGTGGTGGCGCCGACACCATGGCTCGCCTGATCGCGCCGAAGCTGGGCGAAGCGCTGGGACAACCCGTCATCATTGAGAACAAGCCCGGTGCCAGTGGCCAGATCGGCGCATCCGCTGTGGCCAAGGCGGCGCCTGATGGCTACACGCTGATGCTGGATGCGTCGTCGTTCGCAGTGAACCCGGCACTGTTCCCCAGGCTGCCGTATGACAGCGACAAGGCGTTCCGGCCGGTCGGCGTGATTGCGCTGTTTCCCAATGTGCTGCTGGTCAATCCGTCGGTACCGGCGGCGTCGGTGAAAGAGCTGGTCGCGCTGGCCAAGGCAAAGAAGAACGGGGTGTCTTACGCCTCGTCTGGCAACGGCTCGGCGCAGCATCTGGCTGGTGCGATGTTCGAGAGCGCGGCCGGTGTCGACATGCTGCACGTGCCCTACAAAGGCGGTGCACCGGCGCTCAACGATGTGATTGGGGGCCAGGTGCCGGTGTTCTTCGGCAACCTCGCCTCCACGCTGCAACACGTGCAGGCGGGCAAGCTGAAGCCGCTGGCGGTGACCAGTGCCCGCCGGTCGCCGATTCTGCCGGCAGTACCGACGATGGCAGAGGCGGGCGTTGCTGGCTACGAGGTGTACGAGTGGAATGTGCTGTTCGCCCCGGCTGGCACTTCCGAGGCGATCATCGGCAAGCTGGCTGCAGCGCTGCAAAAGACGCTTGACGCTGCCGACGTGAAGGCACGCATCGCCCAGCTCGGCGGCGAAATCCAGACCGCAAGGCCAGACGCGGCGCAGCAGTTCGTCCGCCAGCAGACCACACTTTGGGCCAGGCTCGTTCGTGAGCGTGGCATTTCCGTCGACTGACTACCCGAAAGCTTAGAGAGAACTCATGATCAGAAAATTGCTAGCGCTTGCCCTGGCCGGCGTTTCATTGACCGCAACGGGCCAGCAGTGGCCGACCAAGCCAGTCCGCTTTGTGGTGCCGTTTGCGCCGGGTGGTACCAGTGAAATAGTTGCCCGTGCGGTGGCACAGGAACTATCAACGGCGTTGGGCCAGACAGTGTTCGTGGAGAACAAGCCCGGCGGCGCCGGCGTGATCGCCATGACCGAAGTGTCGAAGGCTGATCCCGATGGCCACACCATCATCCTCGGCCACGTTGGCACCCTGGCGGTGAATCCCTATGCCATGCCGAAGCATCCCTACGATGTGAACAAGGAGTTTGCCCCGGTGATCCTGCTGGCGCGGGTGCCGAATGTGCTCGCCGTCGCGCCGGATGTTCCGGCGAAGACGCTCAAGGAGTTCGTCGCGCTGGCCAAGGCGAAGCCGGATTCGATCACCTATGGCTCGGCAGGCAATGGTTCTTCCGGCCATCTGGCGATGGAGTATTTCATGGCGGAGAGCGGCATCAAGGCCACCCACGTGCCCTACAAGGGGACCGGGCCTATGCTGCAGGACATTCTTGGCGGTCGCGTGCAGGCGACCTTCACTGGCGCCCCGGCACTGATGGGGCAGATCAGCGCCGGCAAACTGCGCGCGCTGGCCGTTGGCTCGCATGAACGCATGGCTTCGTTGCCGAATGTTCCGACGGTCGCTGAGAGTGGCTACAAGGACTTCGAGACATCGCAGTGGTACGGCATTCTGGTGCCGGCGAAAACGCCGAAAGTGATTGTCGACAAGCTCGCCGCCGCCGCTGACAAAGCGCTCAAGAGTAGTGGCATCACCGCCAAGTTTGCCAAGGATGATGCCCGTGCTGGCGGGGGTACCCCCGAGCAGTTCGCGACGTTCATTCGCAAGGAACAAGCCACCTGGAAGCGCATCATCGAAAAAACCGGGCTCAAGATCGAGTAGCCGCAGGTTGCGCTTGCTGCGGCTCGGCGAGGGTTCAGCCGCTCAGCGCATCGAGCAGCGGCTGCCGGTGGTCGTCGTAGTCGCTCTGGTAGGGCATGGCGCGCCGCAGCAGCTCGGGATCATTGTCGTTCAGCAGGCGGGCGTCGGACAGCATGCGCCGCCACGCCTTGCCGCCTACCTGCCCGCTATAGAGGCCAAGCATGTGGCGGGCAACATCGCGCACCCGGGTGTGAAACTGCTGGCCGCGGGTCGCTTCGATCTCGCGGGCGGTGTATTCGATCATCTGTTCGACGATCTGGTCGCGCGACGGCAGCGGCGTGCCGAACAGGGCGTTTTCCGTGTGCGCCAGCATGTAGCTGTCGTGATACGCCGCGCGGCCGAGCATGACGCCGTGGGGCTGTGAGGGCACCGTGCCGACGGACCCATCCAGCAGATCCAGGCACTGCTGAGCCGTAGTAATGCCGCCGTTCAGCACCAATATCAGCGAAGGGAAGTCCGTGCGAAGGCGAGTCACCACGTCGTAGCGCAACGGCGGTACTTCGCGGTTTTCCTTCGGGCTCAGTCCCTTGAGCACGGCGTTGCGGGCATGCACGATGAAGACACGGCAACCCGCTTCGGCGACGGTGCCGACAAAGTCGCGCACGAAATCGTAGCTTTCGTTGTAGTCGAGCCCGATGCGGTGCTTGACGGTCACTGGCACGCCCGACGGCACGGCGTCAATCATCGCCTTCACGCAATCGGCTACCAGCGTCGGCTCGGCCATCAGGCAGGCACCGAAGGCACCGCGCTGCACCCGCTCGCTGGGGCAACCGCAGTTGAGGTTGATCTCGTCGTAACCAAAATCAGCGCCCAGCTTCGCGGCGCGGGCGAGGTCCTCGCGCTCGCTGCCACCCAGTTGCAGCGCGACCGGATGCTCGACTGCGGTGAACTTCAGGTGGCGGCGATGCTGCTCGGCGTTGCCGTAAATCAGCGGGCCGGTGGTCACCATCTCGGTGTACAGCCGGGCGCTGGGCGCGAGGTGGCGGAACAGTACGCGACAATGGCGGTCAGTCCAGTCCATCATCGGCGCCGTGGTCAGGCGCCACGCGTTGTGGTCAAGTGCGGTCAAGGAGGAGCAGGGGTGGACGCGAAGCTGGTATTTTCGCAGCCGGCCGCATCCCCCGGCGCGGGGTTGGGTCGGGCGCGCACTGAAGGAGACGTGCGGCGGATAGTCAATGCGCAGAAAAGTGAAGGCAACATTGCCAGCATCTTTGCAACGAAACCCTTATTCATTATGGGATAAGATGCTGAAAAGCATAAAAGTCGACTTAATAACGAATTTGCTGACGAGCCCATCGCCAATGCGGTTCTTGCTAAAAAGCTTATAGTCCATGGCGGCCAAATTTCGACCGCAATCAGCGGCCACCATGCCGCCGCAGACGACGAGTCGGGTAGCCAGCTTTCCGCCCATCGCTTTGCCCAACGCCAGAGTACTGATCCTCGGCAGCATGCCGGGGATGGCATCGCTGGCGGCGGGGCAGTATTACGCTCATCCGCGCAATGCCTTCTGGCCGATCATGGCCGCCTTGCTCGGTTTTGATCCCGCAATGCCGTACGTCGAGCGGACGCGGGCCCTGCTGGCGGGTGGCATTGCGCTGTGGGATGCGCTGCAATCCTGTGTACGCCCCGGCAGCCTGGATTCCGCCATCGACCAGAGCACGATGATCGCCAACGATTTCGCCGGCCTGTTCGCCCGCTGTCCGCACATTGACCACGTCTATTTCAACGGCGCCGCCGCCGAGCGCTGCTTCCGGCTCGGCGTGCTGCCGGCGCTCGCGGGGTTCGATCTGCCCTGTACGCGATTGCCGTCCACCAGTCCGGCGCACGCCGGTCGCTCGTTCGAGCAGAAACTGGCGGCCTGGCGGGCGGTGATGCAGCATCGGCAAATGCCGCAATAATTGCCGGTAACCCCGCCGCATTGGGGCAAGGAGGAAATCGATGAAACTGACCACTACAGCCGGCCTTGCGCTGGCGCTGACCACCTGCGCGTCGCTGTTGCTCGGCAGCAGCAGCGCGCTGGCGCAGGCCTACCCGAACAAACCGATCACCATGATCGTGCCCTGGCCCGCCGGTGGATCGACTGATCGCCACCTGCGCGCGCTGGCCGATCTCGCCAGCAAGCATCTTGGCCAGAGCATCGTGGTGCAGAACCAGCCAGGCGGGGGCGGCACCCTGGGCCCCGGCAACATGGCGCTGGCGGCGAAGCCCGACGGCTACACCATCGCGCAGTACCCGATGGGCATGCTGCGCATTCCGCACATGCAGAAAACGATGTGGCACCCGCTCAACGATTTCAGCTTCATCATCGGTGTGTCGGGCTACACCTTCGGCTTTGTGGTGAAGGGCGACTCGCCGTACAAGTCCTTCAACGAGTACATCGAAGCCGCGCGCAAAGCGCCGGGCAAGATCGACTACGGCTCCACCGGCACCGGCACTTCGCCGCATTTGCTGCTGGAAGAGCTGGCAGCCGGCGCCGGCGTGCAGCTCAACCATGTGCCGTTCAAGGGCAACGCTGACCTGATGGCCGCGCTGCTCGGCGGTCACGTGATGGCCGGCAGCGATGCCAGCGGCTGGGACAAATACGTCGATGGCGGCCAGATGCGCCTGCTCGCCACCTTTGGCGAAAAGCGCACCAAACGCTGGCCCAATGTGCCCACTGCGAAGGACCTCGGCTACAACGTGATCGGCAATTCGCCCTACGGTCTGGTTGGGCCGAAAGGCATGGACCCGGCCGTGATGAAGACGCTGCATGATGCCTTCAAGAAGGCGATGGACGACCCGAAGCACCTCGAAGTGCTCGATCAGCTCAATCAGGACCTCTGGTATCGCAGCGGTGAGGATTACGCCAAATGGGCGCGCGAGACCTTCGCCAAGGACAAGCTGCTGATTGAGCGCCTGGGGCTGGCAGCGAAATAGCGGCGAATTGTCAGGAAGCGACGCGCTTGAAATCCGGCGCCCGCTTCTCGGCGAAGGCGCGGAACGCCTCGGCGGCCTCCGGGCTCTTCAGGCGCTCGGCAAAGACAGCGCTTTCGCGGTCCATCGTCTGCGCGATGAGTGCTGCATCGCGCATCAGGCGCTTGGTGGCGCGCAGGGCACCGATCGGCTTCTCGGCCAGCGTGTGCGCCACCGCCAGTGCCTTGGCGTGCAGTGCCTCCGGCGCCACCAGATGCCGCGCCAGACCCCATTCGACGGCAGTCTTGCCATCGACGGGCTCACCGAGCGCGAACAGGCTGTAGGCACGGGCGTAGCCGATACGCGCCTGCATCAACAGGCTCGACGCCGCTTCGGGGACAAGAGCGAGATTCACGAACGGCGTGGTCAGCCGCGCCTGCTCGGTGACACAGACGACATCGCAGTGCAGCAGCATGGTGGTGCCGACGCCGACGGCGAGACCGTGCACGGCGGCAACGATCGGCTTGTCGGCAGCGGCGAGACCGTGCAGAAAGCGGTTGACGTGACGCTCGGCGGGGCCCGCGCCGGCGGAAATGGCCGCGAAATCACCCAGATCGTTGCCCGCCGTGAAACAGTCACTCGAACTGCGCAGCAGCACGCAACGAATGGCCGCGTCGTCTTGGGCGCGCTGCAGGCCGTCAGCGAGTGCGCCGTACATCGCATTGGTCAGCGCGTTTTTCTTGTCGGGGCGATTGAGTGTCAGGGTCAGGATCGGCCCGTCAACGGCGATGGTGACGTGTTCGGTCATGGCGAACTTCCTCCTTGTTGCGTGGCGCAAGGATAGCGGCTGCCATTTGTCGCCGGTTAGTGCTCCGATTTCAAACGGCAAATGAGTTTGACTTGGGGAGTGGGTTTGCCGCGTGCAACGCTGCCACAGCTCAAGTATTGCCTGTTGGCAGGTTCGCCGTTGCGCTGCAAAATCTACCCATGCCAAAGTCATCGCCATCGCTCGCGCGCATCGAGCCACCAGCACTGCCTCAAGCAGTGGCGATGAAGCTCGCGGAATATCCGCCAGTGATCCGTCAGCGCGTGCTGGCGCTGCGCGAGATCGTATGCATGGTCGCCGCAAAGACACCCGGCGTCGGACCGCTGGAGGAGTCGCTGAAATGGGGTGAACCTGCCTTTGCAACTGCCGACAGCAAAAGTGGCAGCACCGTGCGCATCGCGTGGCGGCCGAAGCAGCCGTCGCAATACGCGATGTATTTCAACTGCCAGACCACGCTGGTCGATTCGTTCAAGACGATGTTCCCGACCGCGTTCCGTTACGAGGGCAACCGCGCGCTGGTGTTTGAGCAGGGCGACGAGATCGCCGTCGAGGCACTACGGATCTGCATCGCGATGGCGCTGACTTACCATCGTGAGCGGAAAGCAGCGAAGGCGCCGCGCTGACCGGTTTTTAGCCTTGTTCGGTGGTCAGCTTGGCGGCGTAAGCCATATTCATAAAGGGCTAATTGGCTGAAACGGCGCATAGTCGACTTTCCACGATTTGACTGCCTTAGCCCAATGCGAATAAGGCTTTCACCACAAAGTTGACTGGCCCGAGATTGACTGATGCCAAGCCGGCATGATGCGCGCAGCGGCAAGCGATCCGCTGCATCGCTCTGCAACAATGGCGTTCGCTTTCCTGCCCTGCACCGCATGTCCTTCTTCCGCGATTTGTCCCTCTCCGCCGTCGTCACCGGCTTCGTCGTCGTCCTCGTCGGCTTCACCAGCACTGGGGCGCTGGTGTTCCAGGCGGCGCAATCGCTCGGGGCGAATCAGGCGCAGATCAACTCCTGGATGTGGGCGCTTGGCCTCGGCATGGGACTGGCCACTATCTTGCCGTCGCTTTACTACAAAAAGCCAGTGGTCGCGGCCTGGTCCACGCCGGGTGCCGCGCTGATCGCAACCAGCGCCACGGGCGTGGCGGGATTGACGATGGCGCAGGCGATCGGGGCTTTCGTCGTCTGTGCAGTGCTGATCGTCCTTGCGGGCGCGACACGGCTGTTTGAGCGGCTGATGAACCGTATTCCGGTGGCGATCGCCTCGGCGATGCTGGCGGGCGTGTTGCTGCGCTTTGGTATCGAGGCCTTCGTGGGCGTCAAATCGGCGCCAGTGATGGTGCTCACGATGTTTGCGGCGCATCTGCTGGGCAAGCGCTTCTGGCCGCGCTATGGCGTGGTGGGCGTGCTCGCCGTGGGCGTGGCCTGCGCGCTGATGACCGATTCGCTCAAGTGGGCCGCGGTGAGTGTGGAGTGGGCAACGCCGGTGTGGGTGACGCCGGAGTTTTCGCTACCGGCCATCATCGGCCTCGCGCTGCCGCTGTTTCTGGTGACGATGGCGTCGCAGAACATGCCCGGCGTGGCGGTGATGCGCGCGTCGGGATACGACACACCGGTGTCGCCGGTGATCACGACCACCGGCGTGATCAACCTGATATTCGCGCCGTTTGGCGGCTATACGCTCAACCTCGCCGCCATCACCGCCGCCATCTCGATGGGACCGGAGGCGCACGAGGACCGCGACAAGCGCTACACCGCTGCCGTGATGGCGGGAGTGTTTTATTGCCTGATCGGGCTGGTCGGCGCCATCGTTGGCGGGCTGTTCGCGGCCTTCCCGAAAGAGCTGATCATCGCGCTTGCTGGCCTTGCGCTGATGGGCACCATCGGCAATGGCCTCGCCGCCGCCACCAGAGATGAGGGCGACCGTGAAGCCGCGATCATCACCTTCCTCGTCACCGCGTCTGGCCTGTCCCTTGCTGGTATCGGCAGTGCATTCTGGGGTTTGGTGGCAGGCGTGCTGGCGATGGTGGTGCTGAAGTGGCGCAAGGCTTAATTATTCCCCTCCCACCTCGTGGGGGAGGGGCTAGGGGGTGTAGCGGGGGTTTCGAAGAGCCTGCTCCTCGCCCGCGTAACGACGCCGGCATGCTTGCCGGCGTGCGCCCTGCAAGGGAGGGGGGCGTAACCACGGGGAGTAGCGATGTTTCCGCTCGCACCCATCCCCCTCTCCCCAACCCCTCCCCCACCGGGGGGGAGGGGCTCCAGGCTGGATGGTCGGCACAGCTCAAGCTGCGATTTGAAGCGACGACACTCGCGGGCGCGTCGCGCACGGTGCTGCGCGAACGCAGTCATGTGGGCCCGCTGCGCGTGCTGAAGCCACTCTATCCTGAGGGCGATGCCGTGTGCCACGCAGTGCTGGTGCATCCGCCAGGCGGCATCGTCGAGGGCGACAGCCTGTCGGTCGAAGTCAAGGTAGATGCCGGTGCCAGCGCCCTGATCACCACGCCGGGCGCACAGAAGTGGTATCGCTCGTCGGGCCGGACGGCGTCGGCGGAGACTCATCTCACCGTGGCCGACGGTGCCTCGCTCGAATGGCTTCCGCAGGAGGCAATGGCCTACGACGGTGCACGCGCGCAGCAGCTGTTCACCATCGCGCTGGCACCAACGGCGCGTTTCTTCGGCTGGGAAATGCTGTGCCTGGGCCGCACAACGCGCGGCGAGCGGTTTGCGAGCGGCGAGTTCCGGCAAGGCATCCGATTGGTGCGTGCCGGCAGCGATGCACCGTTATGGCGCGAATCCATGCATCTGGTCGGCAACGATCCGTTGCTGACGTCGCCGCTGGGCCTGCGCGGCCTGCCGGTGATGGCCACGGCATGGATTGCCTTGGGCGGTGTCGCTGACGGCGGTGGCACCGACGTGGTGCTGGCAAAGGTGCGCGATGCGCTGGCGGGTGAGCCACTGGCGGCAGCGTCGGCGCCGGATGAGGGGCTGATTGTGGTCAAGGCCATCGGCGATGCGCCGGAGGCGGTACGCAACTTGCTGATTGCTGTCTGGAAAAGCATACGATTGCAGGTGTTTGCGCGTGAGCCGCAACTGCCCCGCATCTGGAGCACCTGACCAGGATTGACGATGGATCTAAGCCCGAGAGAAAAGGACAAGCTGCTGATTTTCACGGCGGCGCTGCTGGCCGAACGGCGCCGTGCGCGCGGTCTCAAGCTCAATCATCCCGAGGCGATTGCCTTCATCACCGCCGCTGTGCTCGAGGGCGCGCGCGATGGGCGTACCGTGGCGGAGCTGATGAGCTATGGCGCCACTATCCTCAAACGCGACGACGTGATGGAAGGCGTGCCCGAGATGATTCCGGATATTCAGGTCGAAGCGACGTTCCCGGACGGCACCAAGCTGGTGACGGTTCACTCCCCCATCCAGTGAGGCAAGCATGATCCCCGGCGAAATCCTCACGCTTGATGGCGACATCGAACTCAACAGCAAACGCAAGACGCAGACGATCGCAGTCGCGAACAGCGGCGACCGACCGATCCAGGTTGGCTCGCACTATCACTTCTTCGAGACCAACAACGCACTCCAGTTTGACCGCACCGCCGCGCGGGGCATGCGCCTCAACATCGCGGCGGGAACGGCGGTGCGTTTCGAGCCAGGACAATCGCGCACCGTCGAGCTGGTCGAACTCGCCGGGAGCCGCACGGTCTATGGCTTTCAGGGCAAGGTGATGGGGCCGCTCGCCAGAGCGAAATCAGCTGGAAAAACGGCGACGAAGAAACCCGCCAGCAAGAAGCCGGCATCAAAGAAAGCCGGAGGCAAGCGATGAGCACACTCTCCCGCCGCGCCTATGCCGAGATGTTTGGCCCGACTACGGGCGACCGCGTCAGGCTTGCCGATACCGACCTGTTCATCGAGGTCGAGCGCGACCTGACGACCTATGGTGAAGAGGTCAAGTTCGGCGGCGGCAAGGTGATCCGCGACGGCATGGGCCAGTCGCAATTGCCTGCCGCCAAAGTGGCTGACACCATCATCACCAACGCACTGATTGTTGACGCGAAGCTTGGCATTCTGAAAGCCGATATTGGCCTCAAGAACGGCCGCATCTGGAAGATTGGCAAGGGCGGCAACCCTGACGTGCAGCCGAGCGTCACGGTGCCGATTGGCGCCGCAACCGAGGTGATCGCTGGTGAAGGCATGATCGTCACCGCCGGTGGCATTGATTGCCACATCCACTTCATCTGCCCGCAACAGATCGAGGAAGCACTCGCGAGCGGCGTCACCACCATGATCGGTGGCGGCACCGGGCCGGCAGCAGGCACGAGTGCGACGACTGTGACGCCGGGCATCTTTCACATGCGCGAGATGCTGCGTGCAGCGGATGCCTTCCCGATGAATCTCGGCTTCCTCGGCAAGGGTAACATCAGCCAGCCAAAGCCAATTGCAGAACAGATCGAGGCCGGCGCGATCGGCCTCAAGCTGCATGAGGATTGGGGCACCACCCCAGCGGCCATCGACAACTGCCTGACGGTTGCCGACAAGTACGACGTGCAGGTGGCAATTCACTCCGACACGTTGAACGAATCGGGCTTTGTCGAAGACACCATCGCTGCCACGCGTGGGCGCGGCCTCTGCGCCTTTCATACCGAGGGCGCGGGCGGTGGTCATGCACCGGATATCCTCCGGGTGATCGGCAGCGACAACTTCCTGCCGTCGTCGACGAATCCGACGATGCCTTACACCGTCAATACGATTGACGAGCATCTCGACATGCTGATGGTGTGCCACCATCTCGATCCGGCGATTGCCGAGGATCTGGCGTTCGCCGAATCGCGCATCCGCCGCGAGACGATAGCCGCGGAGGACATCCTGCACGACCTTGGCGCCATCTCGATGATGTCGTCCGACTCGCAGGCGATGGGGCGCGTGGGCGAGGTCATCACCCGCACCTGGCAGACGGCGCACAAGATGAAGGTGCAGCGCGGCTGGCTGGCGCCCGAGGCGAAGAAGCCAGCGTTCGTCGATGGCGAATCGCGCAACGACAACCATCGCGTCAAACGCTACGTCGCCAAGTACACCATCAACCCGGCGATCTCGCACGGCGTCTCACACGAGGTGGGCTCGCTGGAAGAGGGCAAGTGGGCCGACATCGTCATCTGGCGGCCGGCGTTCTTCGGCGTCAAACCGTCTATGATTCTGAAAGGCGGTCAGATTGCCTGGTCGCTGATGGGCGATGCCAACGCCTCGATCCCGACGCCGCAGCCAGTGCATGGGCGCCCGATGTTTGGCGCCTTCGGCAAGGCGTTGCAGTCGTCGTCGCTGACCTTTGTGTCGCAGGCCGCAATGAAGC
Organism: Casimicrobium huifangae; assembly: GCF_009746125.1. Classification (NCBI taxonomy): domain Bacteria; kingdom Pseudomonadati; phylum Pseudomonadota; class Betaproteobacteria; family Casimicrobiaceae; genus Casimicrobium; species Casimicrobium huifangae. The sequence continues at coordinate 3,000,979 of NZ_CP041352.1, read as the reverse complement.
TCGGTGTGGCGAAGAAGTACGGTCTGCAGAAAAACATCGTTGCCGTGAAGAACATCCGCAAGATCCGCAAATCGCACATGGTGCTCAACGCGTACCAGCCGCACATGGAGATTGATGTTGAGACCTATGAAGTTCGGGCTGATGGCCAGTTGCTGACCTGCGAGCCGGCGAAAGTGCTGCCGATGGCGCAGCGATATTTTTTGTTTTAGTAGCGATGACGATGCCCCGCTCCGAGCGCCATCGATTGACCCCTCCGTCGCTTCGCGACACCTCCCCTACTGCGCAGGGGAGGCTTTCCGACTTGTCTCCCCTACACCGTAGGGGAGATGTCGGTGCAGCCGGCAGAGGGGTTGTCCGCGCCGCCACGATACTGACCGCCCTATGCAACTAGCCACCCACCTCGTCCCCCGCGAAATCCAGGCCGTCGAGTCGGTCGAGTTGACCTTCGACCAGCGCGAACGCTCGCGGCTGCGCGTCGCGCTCGCGAGCGGCGAAGAGATTGGCATCCAGCTCAAGGTCGGCACCATGCTGTCACATGGCGACAAGCTCGCGCTGGATGATGGCCGCATTGTCGAAGTCATCGCAGCGGACGAAAGCCTGCATGAAGTGCGTGCCGCAAACGTCACGCAACTTGCGCGCATCGCTTATCACGTCGGTAACCGGCATGTGCCGCTGCAAGTGGAAGATGACCACTTGCTGATGCTGCCCGATCATGTGCTGCGGGCGATGGTCGAGGGCCTCGGCGGCCGCGTGACTGAAGTTCGGCGCGGCTTCCAGCCAGAGAGCGGGGCCTATGGCCATAGCCATGTCCACCACTCGCACGACGATGAAGGCCACGGCGGCCGCATTCACGACGGTCTGTCACCCCGCAATCAGGACCGATAGCGATGCCCGGCGTGCCTCGCCTGCTGCAGCTCGCATCGCCTGCGCTACCTGTTGGCGCTTACAGCTACTCGCAGGGCCTCGAGTGGGCCATCGAGTGCGGTGATGTGCACGACGCCGCCACAGCGCAGCGCTGGATCGAGGATCATCTGGCACTGGTCGTGGCACGTTTTGAGGCGCCGGTCTATGCGGCTTGTCATCGTGCGTGGCTTGCTGGCGATGCCGCCTCGCTAAACCGGTTGAATGCCGAATTTCGCGCTTCGCGCGAGTCAACGGAACCACGCGCCGAGACGGCACAGGTTGGCTTCTCTTATGCCGCGTGGTGTCGCGAAGTGGCACCACTCACCGACGTGCAGCGCACGACGCTCGCTTCGATCGAGTCGGTCACTGCGCCGGTTGCGGCGAGCCTCGCGGCCGTCGCCAGTGACCTCACCGTCGCCGATGGCCTCACCGGCTATCTGTTTGGCTTTGCCGAGAATCAGGTGATGGTGCTGGCGAAGGCGCTGCCGATGGGGCAGATCGCAGCGCAGAAGTTGCTCTTCGCTCTGGCGACGCCGGGTGGCGCGGTAGGGTCCGCAGTGCAGTTAGCGATAAAGCTTGGCGAGCGCGAGGACGACTGGTCCAGTGCGTCGCCGTGGCTAGCCATCGCCCAGATGAAACACGAAACGCAGTACACAAGGTTGTTCCGCTCATGAGTAACGATACCCCCCAACACGGTCCGCAGCATGGTCCATTGCGCGTCGGCATCGGCGGCCCGGTCGGCTCCGGCAAGACGGCGCTGACGCTGGAGCTGTGCCGCCGCTTCCGGGAGTCGCACAACATCGCGGCCGTCACCAACGACATCTACACCAAGGAAGATGCGCAGTTCCTCGTCGACCACGCGGCGTTGCCAGCCGACCGGATCATCGGTGTCGAGACTGGAGGCTGCCCGCACACGGCGATCCGCGAAGATGCCTCGATTAACCTCGAAGCCGTGGACCGCCTCAACAAGCGTTTTCCGGGGCTTGACGTGATCTTCGTTGAGAGCGGTGGCGACAATCTTGCTGCTACGTTTTCGCCGGAGCTGAGCGATCTGACGATCTACGTGATTGACGTTGCCGCGGGCGAGAAAATTCCCCGCAAGGGTGGCCCCGGCATCATGAAGAGTGATCTGCTGGTGATCAACAAGATTGATCTCGCGCCTTACGTTGGCGCTTCACTTGAAGTGATGGATCATGATGCAAAGAAAATGCGCGGCAAGAAGCCGTTCGTGTTCTCGAACCTGAAAACGGGCAAGGGCGTCGACGAAATCGTCGCCTTCATCAAACACCAGGGCATGCTGGGCTAGTCCGGGCGGCGCGAGCCAGCTTGCCGCATCAAGCTCACGGCTTTCAGCTTTCTGGTGAAATGGCGTATGTAATGGGCTGGAGGTTGATTTTTCCAGAATGTCGACTTATGGCATTTTGCGGCTACGAGCCCTGTTCAGAGGTCGTTTCCTGAAAAAGATGTACTGTGGGCATCCTGGATTTGCGGTATTTTTGCGACCAGTCAACCAGGCGCAGTCCGCCGGGGCTAGACTCGCCGGATGCGAAATCGACGTTACTGGAGCTTGGGCGCGAAGTTGGGACTGGTGGCAACGCCGTTCCTGCTGCTGGCCTTGCTCGCGATTTCGCTGACGCTCTGGGTGTCCTGGCAGCTTGATGGCGGTGCGGCTGCCGTCAACGAGGCCGGTCGCATGCGCATGCAGGCATATCGCATGTCGCTGGCACAGGCGGCCAACGATCCGGTGAGCCTGCGCGCGCATATCAGCGAGTTCGAGCGCAGCGTCGAATTGCTGCGCAATGGTGATCCCGAGCGGCCATTGTTCGTGCCCTGGGACGAGCAGGTCATTGAGCGCTATGCCGCGGTCGAAACTGCGTGGCAGGCGTTCCGGCCAACCATATCGACGACCGCGAATCCGCAGCTCGGGGCGACGACAGCATCATTTGTGCAGCAGATCGACGGGCTCGTCGTCGCCATTGAGCGCCACATGTCGCGCTGGACGGCGATGCTGCACCTGCTGCAACTGGCGACCATGGCACTCGCCGTGCTGGGTGCTTCGGCGCTGCTCTACACCGGGTATCTGTTTGTGCTGGAACCGGTTGGGCAGCTCAAGCGGGCGACCGAGCAGATTCAGCGCGGTGACCTCGGGGCTCGCGTTAGTGCGGTGGGCAACGACGAATTCGCAACGCTGGCCAGCGGCTTCAACGGCATGGCGGAGCATCTCGAGTCGATGTACCGCAACCTTGAAGGCAAGGTGGCCGAAAAAACCGCCCAGCTTGAAGAGAAGCGCTCGCGGCTGGAGGCGCTGTACGGTTTTACCGCGCTGGTAGCCGCCACCACTACGCTGGAGGCGCTGGCGCGTGGCTTCGTGGAACAGGTCGCCAAGGTCGTGCATGCTGACGGTGCGGCGCTGCGCTGGTCCGACGAGGACAACGAAAAGTACGTGATGCTGGCATCGACCGGCCTGCCGGAGGCCATGTCAGCCGAGGAGCACTGCCTGATGGCGGATCAGTGCAATTGCGGCATGCCTTCGGCGCCGCCCGGGGCGCGGGTCATTCCGATCCGCGCGGATCATCCGACGCACCTGCCGCATTGCGAGAAGGCTGGCTTCAGTACGGTTGTTTGTGTACCGGTGCGACATCACGAACAGATTCGTGGCGAAATTGATCTCTTCTTTCACGCGCACTACGACCTGTCCGAGGCCGAACGCTCGCTGCTCGAGGCGCTCGCCACCCATCTCGCCGCCGCGATGGAAAACCTGCGCCTGGGAGCGCTGGAGCGCGAAGCAGCTGTGGCGCAGGAGCGAAATTTCCTCGCGCGCGAGCTGCACGATTCGATTGCGCAGTCGCTGGCCTTTCTCAAGATGCAGGTGCAGTTGCTGCGCGACGCCCAGGCGAGCGGCGATGCTGAACTGATCGCCCAGGTGGTGGGCGAAATCGACGAAGGTGTACGCGAGAGCTACAGCGATGTACGCGAACTGCTGCTGCATTTCCGCACGCGTGCCAGTGAAGAAGACATTGAACCGGCTTTGCAGACAACGCTGCGCAAGTTCGAACATCAGAGCGGCATCCGCACCGAGCTTTCGATGCAGGGGCACGGCATTCCGCTGGCACCGGACATGCAATTGCAGGTGCTGCATGTGGTGCAGGAGGCACTCTCGAATGTGCGCAAGCACTCGCGGGCGACGCGCGTGTGGCTGGACGTACAACAGCAACCGCAGTGGCGCTTCGAAGTGCGCGATAACGGACGTGGTTTCACCCCGGGCGATGGCAAACTGGACGAAACCCACGTTGGCATGCGCATCATGGCGGAGCGCGCCGAGCGGATTGGCGGCACGCTGGAAGTGTTCTCCACGCCCAGCCATGGTTCGTCGGTCGTGCTGACGCTGCCGGCTGAGGCACGCGCTGTATCTGCGGTTGCCGCAGGGGCAGAGGCCACGCTGCCGACGGGAGAACGGCGCCGGGCCGATTCGGAAGCCAGCGTGATTGCTGCCAGAATGGTTGCCTGATCCCGTCTGCGCTACTGACTGTGCAATGAATACTGCTGTTTCCCCGTCGTCCGCTGGCCCGACCGTGAAGCCCGTGCGCATTCTGGTGGTTGACGACCACACGCTGTTCCGGCGCGGGCTTACCGCCATCCTCTCGCGCAGCAGCGAGCTCGCAGTGGTAGGCGACGCTGGCGACGCCGGCCAGGCACAACGACGCGCCGAGGAGCTGCGACCGGACCTGATCCTGCTCGATAACCATCTTCCGGGTGTGAATGGCGTCGACGCCGTGCCCGCGCTGAAGGCGGCACTGCCGGATGTCCGCATCATTTTGCTCACGGTCAGTGAGGATGAAAATGACCTCGCCTCGGCGCTGCGTGCGGGGGCCAACGGCTATCTGCTGAAGACGATGGATGCCGACGCACTCGTTGCATCCATCCTGCGGGTGATGCGCGGCGAAAGCGTGGTGGCGGACGAAATGACCAGCAAGCTGGTCGCTGTCTATCGCGGGGCGGCGTCAGCTGGCGGCGCGCCCGCCGCAGCGACTGACGATGTGACGATTCCACCAGGATCGTCGCCGCTGGCACAGCTATCGCCTCGCGAACTGGAGATTTTGCGCGCGATCTCGCGGGGCGAGAGCAACAAGGTGATCGCACGCCAGCTCGGTATCGCTGAACCGACGGTGAAGATTCATGTGCAGCATGTGCTGCGCAAACTCAATGTGGCGTCCCGCGTGCAGGCCGCCGTTATCGCGACCAGCCATCTGCAGACTTGATCTGCCGCAACGTTCAGTTGGGCGATTGCCGGAGTAGTTCTTCCGGACTATACGCGGGCGTCTCGGAATAGTCCTTCCAGCCGCTGCATGATGCGTCTTCTGGGGGATACCGCAAACGCGGCCTGAATCCCAAAATCTCTTCCATCGATTGCCAGGAGTGCAAATGATGGAACAAAGAGGGAAAGCGCTTTCGGTGTTGATTGCAAGCACACTTGCATTCACCGTCTGCTTCATGGTGTGGATGATGTTCGGCGTGATCGGTATTCCGATCAAGAAAGCACTGAACCTCAACGCGACCGAGTTCGGCCTGCTGACGGCGACGCCAGTGCTGACCGGTTCGCTGATTCGGGTGCCACTCGGTATCTGGACTGACAAGTACGGCGGCCGTATCGTCATGACCATCCTGATGGCCTGCACCGTGCCGGCCATCTGGCTGATGGCGTACGCTACGGAGTACTGGCACTTCCTGGTGATTGGCCTTTTTGTCGGCCTCGCGGGCGGTTCCTTCTCGGTTGGCACGCCCTACGTTGCCCGCTGGTTTCCGAAGAAGCAGCAGGGCTTTGCAATGGGTGTCTACGGTGCCGGCAACTCGGGCGCTGCGGTTAACAAATTTGTAGCGCCTGCCATCGTGGTGGCCTTCGGATGGACGATGGTCCCGCAGGTCTACGCCGCCATCATGCTTGGTACCGTGATCATCTTCTGGTTGTTCAGCCACAGCGATCCGTCGCATCTAGTGGCGTCGAACACGAAATTCACCGAACAACTGAAGGCGCTGAAGGATCCCAAAGTGCTGAAGTACTGCCAGTACTACAGCATCGTGTTCGGCGGCTATGTTGCGCTGAGCCTGTGGATGGTGCAGTACTACGTCGGTGAGTATGGCCTGGACATCCGGGCTGCCGCACTGCTGGCCGCATGCTTCTCGCTGCCCGGCGGCGTGCTGCGCGCGATTGGTGGCTGGCTGTCGGACAAGTACGGTGCCCACAGCGTCACCTGGTGGGTGATGTGGGTGAGCTGGATCTGCCTGTTTCTGCTTTCGTATCCGCAGACCGATTTCACCGTCAACACGGTGAACGGTGCGAAGACGTTTCACATCGGCCTCAATGTCTACACCTTTACCGCCCTGATGGCCGTGCTCGGTGTGTCCTGGGCATTCGGCAAGGCCAGCGTGTTCAAGTACATCAGCGACGACTATCCGAAAAACATCGGCACCATCAGCGGCATCGTCGGGCTTGCCGGTGGCCTTGGCGGCTTCGTGTTGCCGATCATGTTCGGCGCCCTGATGGACATCACGGGCGTTCGCTCCAGCGCCTTCATGCTGATGTATGGCGTGGTCTGGGTGTCGCTGATATGGATGTACTGGACGGAAGTGCGCCGTACCGAAGTGATGGGGCCGCGCAGCAGTTCGGCCGGCGTCAAGTAGCGAATTTTTGAGGAGACAATCGTGTCAACCGCGAATCAAACCATCACCGCGACGCCCGCAGCAGCGGGCCGGGGTGACGTCGCCGACTGGCGGCCCGAGGACGAGAAGTTCTGGGACGCTACCGGCAAGAAGATTGCCTATCGCAATCTGTGGCTATCGGTTCCTGCATTGCTCTGCGGCTTCGCCGTCTGGGGCATGTGGGGCATCATCACCGTGCAGATGCTCAACCTGGGTTTCCCCTTCACCCAGGCTGAGCTCTTCACGTTGACTGCGATCGCCGGCATTTCCGGCGCGACGATGCGCATCCCGGCGTCGTTTCTGATCCGTCTGTCAGGCGGCCGCAACACGATTGCACTGACCACTGCCATGCTGCTCGCCCCGGCGATAGGTACTGGTATCGCCCTGCAGCATCCCGAGTGGCCGCTGTGGGCGTTTCAGCTGATGGCGCTCTGGTCCGGCGTGGGCGGCGGCAACTTTGCCAGCTCGATGTCGAACATCAGCACCTTCTTTCCCAAGCGCCTGCAGGGCACCGCGCTCGGCCTTAATGCCGGCATCGGCAACTTCGGCGTCACCACCATGCAGATCGTCATTCCGCTGGTGATGACGATCAGCCTGTTCGGCGCCTTTGGTGGCGACGCGATGGTGCTCAAGAAGGACAGTGGCTGGATCTTCGGCAAGATTGCTGCCGGTACGCCTACCTGGATCCAGAACGCCGGGTTTGCCTGGGTGCTCTCGCTGGTGCCGCTGTCGATCGCCTGCTGGTGGGGCATGAACAACCTGAAGACGGTATCACCCAATACAGGGAACCCGATCACCGCATTCGCCAAGATCACCTATCTCTACACACTGGCGTTTGTGCCGTCGATCGCGATTCTCTACCTCTACCTGCCGAAGCCCACGGGCCTCGGTCTGCTCAACATGTGGGTGGCGATCCCGCTCGACATCATTGCTGCACTGCTGATCATGAAGCTGGCGGCATTCGGCACCATGAAGGAGAACATCGCCAAGCAGTTCGCCATCTTCCGAGACAAACACACCTGGTCGATGACGGCGCTTTACATCGTCACCTTCGGCTCCTTCATCGGTTTCTCGATGGCACTGCCGCTGTCCATCACGGTGATCTTCGGTATCAGCCATGTGCCAGACGCCGCCGGCGTGATGCAGCACACGCTGAAGAATCCGAATGCACCGTCGGCATTTACCTACGCCTGGATGGGCCCGTTCATCGGCGCCGCCGTGCGCCCGATTGGCGGCTGGATCTCGGACAAGTGGGGCGGTTCCATCGTCACCCAGATCATTTCAGCGATCATGGTGGTGGCTTCGGTGGCTGTCGGCTACGTGATGATGCAGGCTTACGGCTCCGCAAAGCCGGAAGAGTATTTCCCGACCTTCCTCGGCTTGTTCCTGCTGCTGTTTGCTGCGAGCGGCATCGGCAATGGCAGCACTTTCCGCACCATCGGCGTCATCTTTGACCGCCAGCAGGCGGGCCCGGTGCTGGGCTGGACGTCTGCTGTTGCGGCGTATGGCGCCTTCATCGCTCCGGTCGTGATCGGCGACCAGATCAAGCGTGGCACGCCGCAACTGGCGATGTACGGCTTCGCAATCTTTTACGGCGTTTGCCTGATCCTGAACTGGTGGTTCTACCTGCGCCGCGACGCGTACGTCAAGAACCCCTGATCTGACCACACCCATTCACCATTGTTGAGGGCCGTTTCATGAGCCATTTTCTCGACCGACTGACCTACTTCTCGCAGCCGCGCGAGTCCTTTGCCGACGATCACGGCGTGACCACCGGTGAAGACCGCACGTGGGAGGACGCCTATCGCAACCGCTGGGCGCATGACAAGATTGTCCGCAGCACCCATGGCGTGAACTGCACCGGGTCCTGTTCGTGGAAGATCTATGTCAAGGGTGGCATCGTCACCTGGGAAACGCAGCAAACGGACTACCCGCGCACGCGTTGGGACATGCCGAACCACGAGCCGCGCGGCTGCGCTCGCGGCGCGTCGTACTCCTGGTACCTGTACAGCGCCAATCGGGTCAAGTACCCGATGGTGCGCGGCCGTTTGCTCAAGGCCTGGCGTGAAGCGCGGCTGAAGCACGACCCGGTAGCGGCATGGACGTCCATCGTCAGCGATGACGAGACGCGACGCAGCTACCAGCAGGTGCGCGGTCTCGGTGGCTTCGTACGTTCCAGCTGGGACGAAGTCAACGAGATCATCGCAGCAGCCAACGTCTACACGATCAAGAAGTACGGCCCGGATCGCGTGATTGGCTTCTCGCCGATTCCGGCGATGTCGATGGTGAGCTACGCTGCCGGCAGCCGCTATCTGAGCCTGATCGGTGGCGTCTGCATGAGCTTCTACGACTGGTACTGCGACCTGCCGCCGTCAAGCCCGCAAATCTGGGGCGAGCAGACCGACGTGCCGGAGTCGGCAGACTGGTACAACTCGACCTACATCATCGCGTGGGGCTCCAATGTCCCGCAAACGCGCACACCGGACGCGCACTTCTTCACTGAAGTCCGCTACAAGGGCGCGAAAACCGTGGCAGTGACGCCGGACTACGCGGAGATTTCCAAGCTCTGTGACCTCTGGCTGCACCCGAAACAGGGTACCGATGCCGCACTCGCGATGGCGATGGGGCATGTGATCCTGAAAGAGTTCTACGTCGACAAGCGATCGGCGTACTTCGACGATTACGCCCGCCGCTATACCGATCTGCCGTTACTGGTGCTGCTGAAGGAGCACACGATGGCCAGTGGTGAAACGGTGCTGGTGCCGGATCGCTATGTGCGAGCTTCTGACTTCAACGGCAAGCTTGGGCAGGCGAACAATTCCGAGTGGAAGACGGTCGCCTTCGATCAGGACGGCAAGGTTGTGCTACCGAATGGTTCCATCGGGTTCCGCTGGGGGCCAGAAGGCCGGGCCGATCAAGGCCAGTGGAATCTCGAATCCAAGGAAGCGCGCCACGGCAACGACGTGAAGCTGCAGCTGTCGGTGCTGGAAGGTGAAGCGCCAAGCGATCAGACTGCGCGCGTGGGGTTCCCGTACTTCGGTGGTATCGAAAGTGAACACTTCCCGCACCAGCCGGGCGACGACGTCTCGGTACGCACGGTGCCGGTGCGGCGCATCATGCTTGGCAAGGAAGGCGAGAAACGCGACGCCCTGGTTGCCACGGTGTTCGACCTCCAGCTCGCCAACTACGGTGTCGCGCGTGGCATCGCTGGCGAGCAGGCCGCACAGAGCTACGACGACACCGCCCCCTACACGCCCGCCTGGCAGGAGGCAATCACCGGCGTGCCCCGTGCGCAGGTGATCACGGTTGCACGGCAGTTCGCTGACAACGCGGACAAGACGCACGGCAAGTCGATGGTCATCATCGGCGCTGCGATGAACCACTGGTACCACTGCGACATGAATTATCGCGGCATCATCAACATGCTGATGATGTGTGGCTGCATTGGTCAGAGCGGCGGTGGCTGGGCACACTATGTTGGCCAGGAAAAGTTGCGGCCGCAAACGGGCTGGACGGCCCTCGCGTTTGCGCTCGACTGGATCCGCCCGCCGCGGCAGCAGAACAGCACCAGCTTCTTCTACGCTCACACGGATCAGTGGCGCTACGAGAAGCTCGGTATGGAAGAGGTGTTGTCGCCGCTCGCGGAGAAATCCAAGTTCGGCGGCAGCATGATCGACTACAACGTGCGGGCCGAGCGCATGGGCTGGCTGCCCAGTGCGCCACAGTTGCAGACCAATCCGATGCAGGTGGTGCGCGATGCCGCCGCCGCCGGTGCCGATCCCAAAGTCTGGGCCACACAGGCATTGAAGGAAGGCCGGCTCAAGATGAGCTGCGAGGATCCAGATGCCCCAGAGAACTGGCCGCGCAACATGTTTGTCTGGCGTTCCAACCTGCTTGGGTCCAGCGGCAAGGGGCACGAGTACTTCCTCAAGCATCTGCTCGGCACCAGCAATGGTGTCCAGGGCAAGGACCTTGGCAGCGACGAGGCCAAGCCTGAGGAGGTCACCTGGCATGAGCAGGCGCCGGAAGGCAAACTGGATCTGCTGGTGACGCTTGACTTCCGCATGAGCACTACCTGCCTCTACTCGGACATCGTGCTGCCGACGGCATCGTGGTATGAGAAGAACGATCTCAATACGTCCGACATGCACCCGTTCATTCATCCTCTGTCAACAGCGGTGGATCCGGTGTGGCAGTCACGCAGCGACTGGGATATCTACAAGGGCTTCGCCAAAAAATTCAGTGAAGTCTGTGTCGGTCACCTCGGTGTCGAGAAGGAGCTGGTGCTTACACCGCTGATGCACGACAGCCCCGCCGAGCTGGCGCAGCCGTTCGAGGTCAAGGAATGGAAGAAGGGCGAGTGTGATCTGATTCCGGGCAAGACAGCACCGCAGATGACGGTGGTCGAGCGCGACTATCCGAACGTCTACAAGCGATTCACGGCACTCGGCCCGCTGATGAACAAGGTGGGCAACGGCGGCAAGGGCATCGCCTGGAACACCCAGGATGAGGTCAAGCAACTGGCTGAACTCAATGGCGAGGTGACGGCTGAAGGCGTGACCTGCGGCATGCCGAAAATCGAAAGCGATATCGACGCCTGCGAGGTGATCCTGCAACTGGCGCCGGAAACCAACGGTCATGTCGCCGTCAAGGCGTGGGATGCGCTCGGCAAGCAGACCGGCCTGGATCACACCCATCTGGCGCTGCATCGTGAGGATGAAAAGATCCGCTTCCGTGACATCCAGGCGCAACCGCGCAAGATCATCAGCTCGCCTACCTGGTCTGGTCTGGAGAGCGAAAAGGTCAGCTACAACGCTGGCTACACCAATGTGCATGAGCTGATCCCGTGGCGCACGCTGACCGGTCGTCAGCAGTTCTACCAGGATCATCCGTGGATGCGTGCCTTCGGCGAGGGCTTCACCAGTTACAGACCTCCGGTTGACCTGAAGACGACAGCCGGGATTCACAACATCAAGCCGAATGGCAACGCCGAGATCCTGCTCAACTTCATCACGCCACACCAGAAGTGGGGTATCCACAGCACCTACAGCGACAACCTGCACATGCTGACGCTCAATCGCGGCGGTCCGGTGATCTGGTTGTCTGAAGATGACGCAAAGAAGGCGGGTATCGTCGACAACGACTGGGTTGAACTATTCAACGTGAACGGAGCAATCGCTGCGCGCGCGGTAGTGAGCCAGCGGGTGAATCCGGGTATGACGCTCATGTATCACGCGCAGGAAAAGATTGTGAACACCCCGGGATCGGAGATCACCGGTATCCGTGGTGGTATTCACAACTCGGTCACCCGCATCGTGCTGAAACCGACCCACATGATTGGCGGCTACGCCCAGCTTTCATACGGCTTCAACTACTACGGCACCATCGGCACCAATCGCGACGAATTCGTGGTGGTGCGCAAGATGAACAAGGTGGACTGGCTGGATGCGCCGGCAGATGCCACTCAGTCAATGCAACACGCCTGAGGAGCAAGAAACCATGAAAATTCGTGCACAAATCGGCATGGTGCTGAATCTCGATAAATGCATCGGCTGCCACACCTGCTCGGTCACCTGCAAGAACGTCTGGACAAGCCGTCCTGGCGTCGAGTACGCCTGGTTCAACAACGTTGAGACCAAACCCGGCATCGGCTATCCGAAAGAGTGGGAGAACCAGGACAAATGGAACGGTGGCTGGGTCCGCAAGAGTGACGGTTCAATCGAACCACGTCAGGGGGGCAAGTGGAAGCTCCTGATGCGGATTTTTGCGAATCCGAATCTGCCGCAGATTGACGACTACTACGAGCCCTTCACCTTTGACTACGAGCACCTGCACAACGCGCCCGAAATGAAGACGGCACCCACTGCGCGCCCGCGCAGCCTGATCACGGGCAAGCGCATGGAAAAGATCGAGTGGGGCCCGAACTGGGAAGAAATCCTTGGCGGTGAATTCAGCAAGCGCAGCGTCGACAAAAACTTCGACGACGTGCAAAAGGACATCTACGGGCAGTTCGAAAACACCTTCATGATGTATCTGCCGCGGCTGTGCGAGCACTGTCTGAATCCGGCGTGCGTGGCCAGTTGTCCGTCCGGGTCGATCTACAAGCGCGAGGAAGACGGCATCGTGCTGATTGACCAGGACAAATGCCGCGGCTGGCGGATGTGTGTGTCCGGCTGCCCGTACAAGAAGATTTACTACAACTGGCAGACTGGCAAGGCCGAGAAGTGCATCTTCTGCTACCCGCGCATCGAAGCGGGTCAGCCAACGGTTTGCTCCGAAACCTGTGTCGGCCGCATCCGCTACCTGGGCGTACTGCTGTACGACGCCGACCGTATCGAGCAGGCAGCAAGCACCGAACACGACCGCGATCTCTATCAGGCGCAGCTGGACATCTTCCTTGACCCCAGCGACCCGAAGGTGATCGCTCAGGCTCGTGCTGATGGCATCCCGGATGCATGGCTGGAGGCGGCGCGCAGGAGTCCGGTCTACAAGATGGCGGTTGACTGGAAGGTGGCGTTGCCGCTGCACCCGGAATACCGCACGCTGCCAATGGTCTGGTACGTCCCGCCACTGTCGCCGATTACGGCAGCAGCGAATGCTGGTCACGTGGGCACCAATGGCGAGATCCCTGACGTCAACCAGTTGCGCATTCCGGTGAAGTACCTGGCGAATCTGTTGACCGCCGGTGACACCCAGCCGGTGGTGCGTGCGCTTGAGCGGATGCTGGCGATGCGCGCCTATCAGCGCGGCAAGCATGTCGAGGGCGTGACCAATATCAAGGCACTGCAGCAGGTCAACCTGACCGAAGCCGATGTGGCCGAGATGTATCACGTCATGGCGATTGCCAACTACGAGGATCGCTTCGTGATTCCGACCACCCATCGTGAGTATGCGGAAAACGCGTTCGATGTTCGCGGTGGTTGCGGCTTTTCGTTTGGCAATGGCTGCTCCGATGGAGCCAGTAGTGCCAGCCTGTTTGGCGGCAGCAAGCGTCGCACCATCCCGATCAAGGTGGAGGTATAGGCAATGGCTGCAACTTCCATCTCAAAAAGTTTGCGGGTGCTCGCGCACTTGCTTGCCTATCCGACGCCGGAGCTGCGCCAGCATCTGCCTGAGCTCCGTCGGGCGCTGGCTGATGAAGGCGCCGTACGCGGTCGTCGCCTTGAAGAATTGACCGCCTTGGTCGACGCGCTTGACCGTCTGCCGGCACTGGACGCCGAAGCGGCCTATGTCGAACTGTTTGATCGTGGACGGGCGACATCACTGCACCTGTTCGAGCACGTGCACGGAGACTCCCGTGATCGTGGGCCGGCAATGATCGACCTGGCAAAGACGTACGAGCAGAAAGGCCTGTACCTGGCACCGGGCGAAATGCCCGATTACCTGCCAACGGTACTCGAGTTCGCATCAATGCAGCCCGTTGACGTCGCGCGCGAGTTTCTCGCCGAGATGACGCACATACTGCAGGCGATCTTCAGTGCGCTGAGTAAACGTCAAAGCGCCTATGCCTCCGTCCTCGGGGCGTTGATCGAATTGTCCGGCGGTCGCGCCGAGCGGGTGGACGTCGCTGCCGATCCAGCGCTTGACGAAACATGGGAAGAGCCGCTTGCCTTCGGCGGTTGCAGTACGAACGGGCAATCCCGTCCCGGAGCGGCACAGCCAGTGCAGCTCGTCAGAAATCACAATCCTTCGTCAACACGTTCTTCGGGAGCATCCGCATGAACTACCTCGACACCCTGCTGTTTGGCTACTACCCGTACATCTGTCTGGCGGTCTTCTTTCTCGGCAGCCTGATCCGGTTCGACCGCGACCAATACACGTGGAAGAGCGATTCGTCGCAGTTGCTGCGTGCCGGGCAGTTGCGTCTCGGCAACAACCTGTTTCACGCCGGCGTGCTGTTCCTGTTCTTCGGACACTTTTTCGGCATGCTGACACCACATGCGGTGTACGAGCACTTCATCGGCGCTGGCGCCAAGCAACTGATGGCGATGGTGAGCGGTGGCGTGGCAGGTGCGCTGGCGTTTGTCGGGTTGTCCATATTGCTGCACCGTCGCCTGACCGATGATCGGATTCGCGCCACCTCAAAGCCGAGCGACATCCTGATTTCGGTTCTGCTTTGGCTCCAGCTTGCGCTCGGGCTGGCCACCATTCCGTTCTCCGCGCAGCACATGGATGGCAGCATGATGATAAAGCTGGCGGAGTGGGGGCAGCGGATCGTCACTTTCCGTAGTGGTGCGGCCGAGTTGCTTGTCGATGCGGGCTGGGTGTTTCGCCTGCACATGTTCCTGGGCATGACGATTTTCCTGATCTTCCCGTTTACGCGGCTCGTTCACGTGTGGAGTGGTTTCGCCTCGATCAGCTACGTCTTGCGTCCCTATCAGCTGGTTCGTAGCCGTCGGATCGGCGTCGGTGAAGGTCAATCGCCCGCCTCGGCGCGCGGCAACCGTTGATCACTGCTTCAGCAACATTCAAGGAGATGATCATGCAACATGGATGTGGTTCGGGTTCTGGTACCTGCAGTTGTTCGGGGGGCGTGACATCTCCCGGGGCAGTGCTGGCGGCCGACGGTGGCAAAGCTGCCGTCGGGAGTAGTGACGCAGCGCTCGATGCGATGGTGGCGGCATTCAATGCAAGGGCGTCTGGCTACGTACCGGCTCCCACTGTCGGTGAAGTGGCGAGCGTCAATGGCATCGCGCTGCACGCCGCCGGTGATCGCCCTGACGACGACAGTTTGCGGCAACGGGCCTGCGGTGAACTGTTGCGCCAGGAGGCGATCAGGCAGGACCTGCTTGATGCCGGTGACGTCGCTGGCGACGCTGGCGCGCAGTCGGAAGCGGCGACGTCCGCCATCGAAGCGCTTCTCGATCGGACCCTGGTCGTACCGCAGCCGGATGAAGCTACCTGTCGCCGGTACTACGAGCAGAACGACAACCGCTTCCGTGCCGGCGAGCGGGTATCGCTGCGTCACATCCTGTTCGCAGTGACTCCAGGGATTGATGTCGCCCAGTTGCGGCGGCGTGCTGAAGCTGCCTTGCTCGATGCACGGTGCCGGTCCGACGACGGCGAAGACCGATTCCCGTCACTTGCCCGTGAGTTGAGCAACTGTCCGAGTGGTGCAGAAGGCGGCGTGCTTGGCTGGTTGCAGGCGCAGGACTGTGCTCCCGAGTTTGCACGGGAAGTGTTTGATCAGAGTGAAATTGGGGTCTTGCCCCGCCTTGTCCACAGCCGCTTTGGCCTTCACGTCGTCGAGGTGCTGGCCAGACAACCCGGTACGCTACTGCCCTATGAGAGTGCGAGAGGTGCTGTAGCCCAGATGCTGCAGCAACAGAGTTACGTCACGGCCGTACGCCAGTACCTCCAGTTGCTTGCGGGGAGTGCTGACATCCGGGGTGTCGATCTGGATGCGGCGGATTCGCCGCTCGTGCAGTAGTCCGGTCGGATTGCTACCGCAGTGACTGACGAGCTGCTCGACCGACTGCGGCGCTTTCACGACGACGCGTTTCCACAGTATCAGTCGCACTTCCGGGAGCTGGTTGAGGACGGTCAGCATCCGATGACCCTGTTCATCGGCTGCTCGGATTCGAGAATCGTCCCCTATCTGCTGACCGGCGCAGGCCCGGGCGAGCTGTTTCTCGTCCGCAATGTCGGTGCCTTTGTACCGCCGTATGACCAGTCGCAAGGATTCCATGGCACGGCAGCCGCAATCGAGTTTGCGGTGCTCAACCTGAATGTGAAGCGCATCGTTGTCTGCGGCCACACGCACTGCGGCGCCATCCGTGCCTTGTACGGCGAGGTGCCACGGGAGGCGCAGAACCTGGCGCTGTGGCTGGAGCTTGGTCGCGAGGCCGCGTTGCCGGTGGCTGAGCCCGGCCCCGAGGTGCTGCGACGAACCGAGCAGCGTGCGGTGGTCCTGCAGCTTGAGCGGTTGATGGACTACCCGATGGTGCGCCAGCGCGTCGAGGCAGGCAGCCTGACACTTCATGGCTGGCACTACGTTATCGAGGACGGCGAGATTCATGTGTTCGACGTTCAGCAGGGTGGGTTCGTGCCGGCGTCAAAGTCCGAACACGCTGGCACAGGACCGTACCTGACAGGGGAACCGGATCAAATGCTGGATGCGAGTGGAATTCCGTTTGCATAGCCCCCGAATGTGATGATGGTCGTCAATTGCGCAGATGGCCAGACAGAAGAAGATGCGCGCTCTGAAATTTCGTCGATAACGGAGGTTTCCGTGCCAGAACGATCACCAATGGACCCTGCGCTTTGGTTGGCGCGGCTACCGCTATTTCACGACATCGATCCACAGGCGCTTGCTCGCCTCGCTGAAAGCAGCCGGGTGCGACGCTTCGAACGAAGTGATTTTGTCTTCCGCATGGGTGATCCGTGCGACAGTTTCCACGTCGTGCTGTCGGGACAGGTAAAGCTCTTTGTGCTGTCGCCGGCTGGGCACGAAAAGGTGATTGAACTGGTTGGTCCGGGCGCGAGTTTCGCGGAAGCATTGATGTTTCTCGGTCGCCCATGCGTCGTCCATGCCCAGTGTCTGGCCGATTGCGCACTGCTTTCAGTACAGCGCAAAGCCGTGCTGGACGAGGTGCAGGCGGACAGTGGCTTCGCGTTGCGCATGCTGGCCGGGTTGTCGCGCCGGCTGCACGGCCTGGTCTCCGACGTGCAGGCTTACGCGCTGCAAAACGGGGTACAGCGGGTAATCGGCTACCTGCTGCGTGATCAGGCCATGGACGATGAGCGTGCGGATGATGCAGTGACCGTGTCCTTGCCAGTCAGCAAGGCTACGCTGGCGTCGCGCCTGTCACTCACGCCAGAGTACTTCTCGCGGGTGTTGCGCGAGCTCGAAGATGCCAAGCTGATTGAAGTGGACCGTCGCGACATTCGGATTCCCGACGTAAAGCGTCTGTCGGCCTATACCGGCTAGCGTTGCCAGCGCACCCGCGACGGCTGTCGCCCGCGACAAAAAAAGGGCGAACCCAAAGGTTCGCCCAGCTTCTGCCTTGGCAGGCCTATTGCGCGAGGATGTACTCCACGGCAGCCTTCAGGTCAGCATCCGATATCTTGTCCGGTGGATTGGGGGACATCGGTACAGGTCCGAAGGTCCCTTTGCCGCCTTCACGCACCTTCTTGCTGAGCACAGCGACGGCACCGGCCTGACCCTTGTAGCGTGCAGCGATGTCCTTGAACGAGGGCCCGACCAGTTTCTTGTCCTTGACGTGGCAGGCGACGCAGCCTGCCTTCGTCATTGCCTCTTCGGGCGTCGCACTGATCACGGGGCTCGTACCGGAGGCTGCCAACAAGGCGGCGATCGCCGTCGTGACCAGTCCTTTTGGAACGCAGGATTTCATCTGGTCACTCCCTAGTACACGTCGTGCACGGTGTTGTAGATGTTGAACTTGCCGGTTGGGGTGATGAGGCGCGGGTCCTTGATCACGGCCTTGAGCTTCAACGTCTTGTCATCAACCACGACAATCGCGCTTTCCTTGTTCTTGGCCGACCACACCGAGAACCACACTTCATCGCCAGCCTTGTTGTACTCCGGCTGCACAACGCGTTTGGCGCCGTCATCCTTGAGTCCGGCCCATTGGGCGATCGGCAGAACCTTGAAGCCCTTGTCGAGATTCTTGGTGTCGAACACTGCCACGGATTGCGAAACGGCTGCTTCCGGATTCAGGGCGGTATCGACGTACAGGTTGGTTGACTTGGGATGAGTCTTGATGAACAACGACCCGCCGCCCTGGCCCTTGACCTGTGCCACTTCCTTGAACGCGTATTGCTTGTGCTTCACCGGATCGGTGGCGATCAGCGAGATCGCTTCGTCCCCCAGGTGACTGGTTGCCCATACCGGACCAAACTTGGGATGCACAAAGTTGGCGCCACGGCCCGGATGCGGAATCTTGCTCACATCCACCAGCTTGACCAGCTTGTCTTCCTTGGCATCGACCACGGCGATCTTGTTCGACTGGTTGGCAGCCACGAGGAAATAGCGCTTGGTGCTATCCCAGCCGCCGTCGTGCAGGAAGCGCGCAGTGGCGATCTCGGTGGTCTTCAGTGCGTTGAGATCGGAGTAGTCGACCATCAGCGTCTTGCCGGTTTCCTTGACGTTGACCACAAACTCCGGGCGGAAGTGGCTGGCCACGATGCTGGCCACGCGCGGTTCGGGGTGGAACTCCTGCTTGTCGACCGTATTGCCACGGGTGGATACGATCTTGAGCGGTTCCAGCGTGTCGCCGTTCATCACCGTGTATTGTGGAGGCCAGTAGCTGCCGGCGATGGCGAACTTGTCCTCGTAACCTTTGTACTTGCTGGTATCCACCGAACGCGCTTCAAGGCCGACACGAATTTCGGCCACGTTGTCGGGCTTTTCCATCCACAGATCAATCATGTTGATCTTGGCGTCGCGACCGATCACGAACAGGTAGCGACCAGAAGCCGACACACGCGAGATGTGGACCGCGTAACCGGTCTTCACGATGTTGATGATCTTCTTGCTGTCACCATCAATGAGCGCGACTTCACCGGTGTCCCGCAACGTCGTCGAGAAGATGTTCTCGATGTTGTAGTTATTCATCTTCTTCTTGGGGCGCTTGTCCGGCGGAATGATGACCTTCCACGTCTGCTTCATCTGCTCCATGCCAAATTCCGGCGGCATCGGCGGATCGTGCTGGATATAGCGGGCGAGGATATCCACCTCTTTCTCGGTCATCTCGCCGCTGGTTTGCCAGTTCGGCATGCCGGCCGGTGAGCCGTAGGCAATGAACACCTTGAGATAGTCCGTTCCCTTGCCAAGGGTGATGTCCGGCGTCAGCGGCTTGCCGGTAGCGCCTTTACGCAGCACACCGTGGCAGCCGGCGCAACGCTCGAAGTACATCTTGCGCGCGACGTCGAATTCCGCCTGTGTCATCGGCGGCGCCTTCGGATTGGTTGCCTGATACATCGGCTCGGTGGCCAGTGGCGACGAGCCAGCCTGATACTTCATTTCGGCTTCGGTGACAGGCTTCTTGTCCTGTGCGAAGACGGCGATCGGCAATGTCGCTGCTACAGCCAGCGCGAGATATGCGGATTTGATGCGTTTCATGTTGCACTCCAGTTTCGGGTTGATCGCCATTCAGCGGAAAACTCCGTTCTCAGGCGCTGGGTGCATCGTCGACCACAGTGAGCTTCGCATCCTTGACCTGGTTTCAGAATGGCCGGCGCCCGGATGCATCGTGCACAAAGTATGCGCTGGATCAAAGTGACTGTGGAACCACCACCACTAGACTGCAAACCTGAACTGGATCAAGGATGATCGCAGAGGTGGCAGGGAAACTCCGCGGACACTTTTCCTGCAGTTGCCCCCTCCCACGATGAGATATTTTCGACCCCGACTGCTGCGACGCAGTCTTGTTCATCTTGCAGGCGCAGCGGGCGTTCTCACCACCGGTGCCGCATTCGCCGACTCATCTGCCAGCGTCGAGACGATGCAGTTGGTCGTTGTTTCGGCGACGCGCCATGCGTTGCCCGTTGCTGACGCACCGGCTGCGACAACCGTGCTCTCGCGTGAGCAGATTGAAATGAAGGCGGCCGACAATGTGCTTGAGGCTCTGCGCGGCGAAACAGGCATCACAGTCTTCGGGCGCACCATCGCTGGCCGCAAGGCGCTGGCGCTGCGCGGGCTCGATCCAAAGCACACGCTTTTTCTGGTTGACGGCAAGCGCATCAGTGCGACAGATGGTGTCATCGGACACACGGACTTTCAGCTTGACTGGGTTGCCATGCCGGAAGTCGAGCGGATCGAGGTGGTGCGAGGTCCGATGGCATCTTTGTACGGTGCCGAAGCCCTGGGTGGCGTTGTCCAGATCTTCACGCGGGCGCCATCGAAAAAGTTTGAGGCCGACGTGGCGGTTGACGCGTTCAGCGCCGACAGCGACCGGGGTGGTGACGGACACCGCGCCTCAGCACGCCTGTCGTCTCCATTGACCGACTCGCTCGCTGCGTCGCTGAGCGTCACCGACGCGAGAAGGCAGGCCATTTCCTCCGCGCTTGATCCCCGCCTGTCAGATCTTGAAGGGCGCTCACGCTTCGACGCCTCGGGCCGGCTCCTCTGGCAAGTGATACGTGGTCACAGCATTGACCTTGAACACAGGGTGGCCCGTGAAGAGCGATGGACGAATGCGATCGAGAAGAGCGGTCGGCGGCGCCTGTACGAATCCGATACCGATGTCGACCGCGATCACAGTGCCTTGACATGGAACGCCGACTGGGCTGCGACCGGCGACGCCGCGCGCGAGATCAACTCGACGATCCGCATCTATCGCACCCGTCTCGAAATGACCAATGCGCGTACCAATGGAGTCGCTGCGCTACGGCCCAACGCGCTGGATGATCGTGTGGTTGAGGCCGTACTCACCCTGCGGCCTGCTGCCGCCCATGCCGTGACCGCAGGCGCCGAGGGACGACAGGAGCGACTGACCAACGCCGGGTTACCCGGTGGCGATGCCCAGGTCAACCACAGCTCACTTTACCTGCAGGATGAGTGGAATCTGGCCCGCAACGCAACGGTCACCACTGGGCTGCGCCACGACAGTCACCAGCATTTCGGCAACCAGTGGAGTCCTCGCCTGTACGGCGTATGGCGGCTGGCGCCGGAGTGGGTACTCAAGGGCGGTTACAGTCATGGCTTCAAACCGCCCACGCTCAAACAGGTCACGCCCGGCTATCAGGAGGACGAAGGTCCTTACACCTACGTGTCGAACCCGGCGGTTCGCGCAGAGCGCAACGATGGCTTTGAGCTGGGCGCGGTGTGGGATACCGAACGCGCCGGCGTACAGGCCATGCTGTTTGACAACCGGGTGCGTGATCTGATCGTACCGCGCCTGCTGGGTGTTATCTCCGGCCGCACTACCTACGTTTTCGACAATATCGACCGCGCGAAGTTGTTGGGCGGCGAGGCGACCGCCAACGTACGCCTCGGATCGCAATGGCGACTGTCGGCGAGCTATCAATACCTCGATGCGCGTGACGGCTTTGGCCAGCGGATCGAGAAGCGGCCGCGACACACGTTCGGGGCAGCGCTTGATTGGGTGCAGGGCGCCTGGCGCGCCAATCTGCGCGCCGATTCAACAGCGGGACAGGTAATTGCCACGGCCGTTCCCGGCCAACTGTCGCAGGCGGCGCCCAGCCTCACCTACATCGGAGCCAGCGTTGCGCGCGACCTTGGCAAGGGCCTGAGGGCGGTTGCCTCGGTCAGCAATCTCACCAACATCAATCCAGCGGAGCGTTCGGCGTTGTTCACCTGGGGTGAAGCACCACGAACGTTCCGCATCTCACTGCACGCGCGCTGGTAGCCGCGCTACACACCACGGAGTTTCCCGACATGCTTTCTGCTCAACCGTCAAACCGTCTGCAATCGGCAACAGCCGATAGCTCCGCGCTCGCGCTATGGCAAATGATGGAGCAGTCAGGGCTTCGTGCACTGGCGCTGGGCGGCAGGCAGTTGTTGCCGGTTGTGCAGGGCGGCATGGGCGTTGGCGTCTCGGCGCATCGGCTGGCGGGAACGGTTGCCTCAATGGGAGCGATGGGCACCATTGCCTCAGTTGATCTGCGTCATCACCACCCGGATCTCGCCGAATGTACCCGTCAGTTGCCGATGGGGCCGGAATCGAAGGAGACAATTGACGCCGCCAACCTTGAAGCGCTTCGCCGCGAGATTGCGCAAGCGAAGGCGATTGCGGCGGGTCGCGGTCTGATCGCAGTCAACGTCATGAAAGCACTGAATGCCTACGCCGCGTCCGTGCGCACGGCGCTGGAGGCTGGTGCTGATGCCGTGGTTGTCGGCGCTGGTCTGCCGCTTGATCTGCCCGATCTGGCGCGCGATTTCCCGGCTGCCGGTCTGGTGCCCATTCTTTCCGATGCTCGTGGCGTGCAACTGATCGTGCGCAAGTGGGAACGCAAGCAGCGCATGCCGGCAGCGATCGTGATCGAACACCCGGCCCACGCAGGAGGACATCTTGGCGCAACCCGCCTGGGCGATGTACACGATGGCCGGTTTGAATTCGACGTTGTACTGCCTGCAGTGCAAGACTTCCTGCGTGGCGCGGGTCTTGAACGGACGGTGCCGGTGATCGCCGCAGGCGGCATTCGCAGCTTCGAGGACATTCGCCGCATGCAGTCACTCGGTGCAGCCGCCGTCCAGATGGGCACTGCATTCGCGGTGACGGAGGAAGGCGATGCACACCGCGTGTTCAAGGAAGTGCTGGCCGGCGCGCGCAGCGAGGACATCGTTGAATTCCAGAGCGTGGCCGGGTTGCCGGCGCGCGCCGTCCGTACCGCATGGATGCAGGGCTATCTGAAAGTGGAGTCGACGCTCAAGGCAGCAGCACACGCCAAGGCACGCTGCGCCAAGAAGTTCGACTGTCTTGTCCAGTGCGGTTTGCGCGACGGTCTTGCCGACTGGGGACAGTTCTGCATCGACAACCAGCTGGTTGCAGCGCTGCGCGGTGATCTGAAGAAAGGGCTCTTCTTCAGGGGCGCTGGCAGTTTGCCGTTTGGCGACGCGATCCGCCCGGTGCGCGATCTCTTCGAGCGCCTGCTGACACCCGCCAGCGGAACGGCTGCTGCCTGATGCGATGAAGACCATCGCCATTCAGCCTGTCGCCGTTCTTTCGAAACCTCGACCCCCGACGTCTGGCCGGACGGATCCGCCCTGGCAGTTTGCCACCTTGCTGGAGGCGCCACATCGCCTCGCCTTTGCTGCGGGGGCATTGCTGCTGGCGTTGAGCGCGCTCTGGTGGCTTGCTGCGCTGGTCGCACGCGAGATTGCTGCACCATTCGCGTGGGCGGTACCGATGCCGATCGCGCACAGCCTGCTGATGGCATTCGGTTTCATGCCGCTGTTTTTCGTCGGTTTCCTGTTCACCGCCGGCCCGCGCTGGTTGGGGATGCCGCCGGTACACGCGCGCAGCCTCGTGGTACCAGTCGCCGTCTATGCGTTTGCCTGGCTGGTCTACCTGCCCGCTGTGCACATCAACCTGTACGTGGCAGTGGGTTGCGTGGCGTTGGCGGCGTACGCCTGGAGCATGCTCGGATGGCGCTATGCGCGGATGGTCGACGCCAGCGACGCCGAGGATCGCGTGCATGCCCGCGTGGTGCGAATCGGCGTCGTGATGGGCATGGCGGCGCTGTGGACGGCTGCGTTCGCCTGCGCGACCGAATCCTGGCTGCTGCTTCGGGTCACCGTGATCGGTTCGCTCTGGGGTTGCCTCGCCATGACTTATCTAGGCGTTGCTCACCGCATGATCCCGTTCTTTACTGCGAGTGCATTGCCGTTTCTTGACGCGTGGCGGCCTATGTGGCTACTGGGGGTCTTTGTCGCAACGACCGTGACCGGATTTATTTCCGGCGTGATTGATCTGACCGTATGGCCGGCCCCGATGCTGGTGCGGATGCTGCAATTGTTGCCAGAGGCCGCTCTTGGATTGGGGCTGCTGCTCCTCGCCGTACGCTGGGGAATCGTGCAGAGTCTGCGCGTGCGGCTGCTGGCCATGTTGCACGTCGGGTTCGTCTGGCTGGGGCTGGTCTTCGTGCTGCAGGCGGTGTCGCACAGCATGCTGCTCGTCACCGACGAGAGCCGGTCGCTTGGCCTGGCGCCACTGCACGCGCTGACCATGGGCTTCATGGGGGCAACGCTGATTGCGATGGCCACACGCGTCAGTGCTGGCCATAGCGGTCGTCATCTGGTGGCGGACAACCTGGTGTGGACCTTGTTCTGGGTGCAACAAGTGGCGACGGTGCTGCGGGTGACCGCCGCGTGCTGGCCGGGTGCGCCGTCGTGGCTGACCTCGGTCGCAGCCTCGCTGTGGGCGCTGGCGACGGTGAGCTGGGCGGTCCGCTACGGACGCTGGTACGGGCGGCCACGTACGGATGGGGCGCCGGGGTAGGGGCAAGGGTGCGAGGCACTGGCTCTGCTCGCCAGTCGCGGAGGATAATGGGGTTGTCCCGACGCACGTTCACACAACGTCAGGGCAAACCTCTAGGTGTGTGGTTTTGAAGTTTGCCGCAAGGTGGAGGATGAATGACTGAATTGCTTGCTGCTGCCATAAGCGCGTCGCGTGTCCAAACGGAACCGTTGGCGCCACAGACCATCAGCGAAGAAGTATTGCTGGAGAAGTACGCGAAAGGCGACGAGAAGTCCGTCGCTGACGTGTACGCAAGGGTTGCCCGTGCGCTCGCCGAGGCTGAGCTGCCGGAGCACCGCACGCACTGGGCGCAAAAGTTTGCCGAGGCGCTGGAAGCCGGCTTCATCCCGGCGGGACGCATCCAGTCGGCGGCGGGTACCTCGCTGTCGGCCACGCTGATCAACTGCTTCGTGCAACCGGTCGGTGACTCCATTACGCACGTCGAGGATGGTCATCCGGGCATCTATGCTGCGCTGGCAGAAGCAGCAGAGACGATGCGCCGAGGCGGCGGCGTCGGCTACGACTTTTCGCGCATTCGTCCGCGCGGTGCGGCGGTCGGCAGCACGCAGTCACTGGCATCAGGGCCAGTGTCGTACATGCGGGTGTTTGACCGTTCCTGTGAAACAGTCGAATCGGCGGGTTCGCGGCGTGGTGCGCAGATGGGCGTTCTGCGTTGCGATCACCCGGACATTGAAGAGTTCATCCACGCCAAGGACGGCGGTGACCTGCGCAACTTCAACATTTCAGTCGCAGTGACCGATGCTTTCATGGAAGCGGTGGTGGCAGACGGTAACGTGTCGCTGGTGCATCGCGCAGCGCCGGGGCCGGAGCAGATCGCAGCGGGCGCCTATCAGCTTGGCGCGAGCGAGGGCGGGCTCTGGGTCTACCGTAACCTGCCAGCGCGCACGCTGTGGGACCAGATCATGCGCTCGACGTATGACCATGCCGAGCCGGGCGTACTGTTCCTCGACCGCATCAATCGCGACAACAATCTGTCGTACTGCGAGACGATCGCCACTACCAACCCCTGCGCTGAGCAACCGCTGCCGCCCAACGGCTGCTGCTGTCTGGGTTCGATCAATCTGGCGCGCTTCGTCAGCGATCCGTTTACCGCAGAGGCGAAGTTCGACGAAGCCGGCTTTGCGCAACTGGTTCGTGTCGCCGTGCGCATGCTCGACAACGTGCTCGACGTGACCGTATGGCCGTTGCCGCAACAACATGTCGAGGCGATGAACAAGCGGCGCATCGGGCTCGGCTTCACTGCGCTCGGTGACGCGCTGATCATGCTCAACCTGCGCTACGACACCCCCGAGGCGCGGGCGATGGCGACGCGCATTTCCGAGCTGATGCGTGACACCGCGTACGCCGCCTCGGTCGATCTGGCCCGGGAACGCGGGGTTTTTCCGCTGTTCAATGCCGACCTTTATCTGAGCGCACCAACCTTCGCCTCGCGCTTGCCGCAGGAACTGAAGGCAAAGATTCGCGCGACCGGTCTGCGCAATTCGCATCTGCTGTCGATTGCGCCGACAGGCACCATCAGCCTGGCCTTCGCCGACAACGCCAGCAACGGCATCGAGCCGCCCTTCAGCTGGAGCTATCTGCGCAAGAAGCGCATGCCGGACGGGACGACCAAGGAATACGCCGTCGAGGATCATGCCTGGCGGCTGTTTCACCATCTGCGCGGTGAGACGCACAAGAGCGAACCGTTGCCGCATGCTTTCGTGACAGCGCTGGAGATGAGCGCCAAGGCGCACGAAGCCATGGTGGCAGCCGTGGCGCCGTACGTCGACACGGCGATCTCGAAGACGGTGAACGTCCCGGCTGACTATCCTTACGCCGACTTTCAGGATCTGTACCTTGATGCCTGGCGGTCGGGCCTGAAGGGGCTGGCCACCTATCGACCGAATGCCATTTTGGGCTCGGTGCTGAGCACGCACGAGACGCCGAAAGCGGCGCCGGCCGCGTTGGCGAGCGATGGCGTCAACCAGCGCCTGGCGTTGAAGCGATTGCCAGCGCCGGTGCTGGCCTCATTGCGCTGGCCGGGACGGCCCGAGCTGCCCGGCGGCAACGCTGCATGGACGTACATGATCCATCACCCGTTTGGCGACTTCGCGCTGTTTGTTGGTGAACTGGCGCGCGAGGAGGGCGGTAAGCTACGCCCGTTCGAGGCGTGGGTGAACGGCGCCGAGCAGCCGCGCGGGTTGGGCGCATTGGCGAAGACATTGTCGATGGACATGCGCGCCAACGATGCGGCGTGGCTGAAACTCAAACTCGATGCGCTGGCGACGGTCAGCGAAGAGCGCGCCTTCGAGATGCCATTCCCGCCGCATGGCGAACCACGGCTGTTCCCCGGCGTCGTCGCGGCCACGGCCGCGGTGATCCGCTGGCGCTGCGACATGCTGGGCACTTTCACCGAAGACGATGCCGCGCCGACACCCGTGCTGGACGCCATGTTCAGTCGCGACGAGCCGGAGACGGGGCCGTGCGGCACGCTGGCATGGACCGTGGACATCGACAACCCGGTGGCCGGCGAGCGCTTTTCGCTCACACTCAAGGAAGTGAACCTGCCAGACGGCGAGGGTGGCATTACCACCCGGCCGTGCGCCCTTGGACTCTCGGGCAACTACCCGCGCGCACTGGATGGGCTGGCGCGGTTGCTCTCGCTCGATATGCGGGTAATTGACCCGGCATGGATCGGCATGAAGCTGCGCAAGCTCACCAACTACGCTGAGCCGCTCGGGCAGTTCATGGCCTTCGTGCCGGGATTGCCGCACGGCGCGCGACGGCAGCAGACCTGGCCGTCGACAGTCGCCTACATGGCGCGGCTGATCATCCATCGCTACGCGATGCTGGGCATCCTCAACGAGGAAGGCTTCCCGGTGCGCGATATGGGGGTGCTCGACACGCCCGAGCAGCCGGGCGTATTGCACGCATTGCCGGGCAAGACCTGCCCCGAGTGCGGCAATCCGACGATGATTCATCGCGACGGTTGCGATTTCTGCACTGCCTGCGGTTACGTCGGGCAATGCGGATGACGACATCAAGCGCAGCACTGCCGGGTTTCAGCGCGCCAGCCGCGAGCTTTGATGAGCCCTTCGCGATGCTTTCAGGCTGCCACGAGCGGGTAGAGCGCACGCTGCGCCTGCTCGCGCGCTTGGTCGAACACGTGGCAGCAAAGGGCAGCGACGCGCAAGCGCAAAGTGCGGCGAACGACGTGCTGCGCTACTTCGATATCGCAGCGCCGCGGCACCATGAAGACGAAGAACTGCACGTCTTCCCGTTGCTGCTGACGCAGGCGGATGCGGCGCACTTCGCGCTGGGCGAACATGTACGGCGCATGCAGGCCGATCATGTGCAGATGGGCGCAGTGTGGGCCGAGTTGCGCCCCCTGTTGCAGGCGGTGGCTGCGGGCGTATCGCCACCGCCGAGCCTGGGCGATTGCGCTGACCGGTTTGCGGCGTTGTACGCCAGCCACATCGACACCGAGGAGCGGCTGCTCTATCCCGCGGCAGCTGGCCTGATCGCGCCCGAGGCGCTGCAGCGAATGAGCGACGATATGCGGCGCCGCCGCGCCGCGCCCGTCCCGGCAGCGCAGGCTGCGATTTGAGCGGAGGCGCCTGGCCGTTCGCCGCCGCGCAATAGACGGCAAAGACGCTCCATCATCGGCAATAACAGCTTTTTGTTGGAACCCTCAACGGCATTGGGCTAGGCGGCCGATTTTGGCAAAAGTCGATCAGCGATGGACATTTTGAGCGTCTGCGAGTCGATTGACTAGCCGCAGGCAGCCGTTCATGTTCGGGTGGTACAGTCAAAAAATGTGCAACATTCGCTGCGCAGCCTGCGCCAGCCATCAAACCGTCACCGCTTATGACTGTCTCCACCACTGCGTCGTCGCTCGCCCGTAAGGACGTTGCCAACCACTTTCACCCCTACACCAACCTGCGCGCCATCGAGCAGGACGCGCCGCTGATTATCGTCGAAGGCGATGGCATCGAGGTGATCGACGACGCCGGCAAGCGTTACATCGAAGGCATGGCCGGGCTCTGGTGTGCATCGCTGGGTTTCAGCGAAAAGCGGCTCGCCGAAGCAGCACGGCGGCAGATGGAAGTGCTGCCGTACTACCACTCGTTCTCCGGCAAGGCGCACAACGTGGTGGCCGAGCTGAGCGAAAAGCTGATTTCGCTGGCACCGACGCCAGCCCTGCGCGACGGACGTGTGATCTTTGCCAACTCGGGCTCGGAGGCCAACGACACCGCGTTCAAGCTGGTGCGCTACTACCACAACGCCATTGGCAAGCCGCAGAAGAAAAAGGTGATCGCGCGGGTCAAGGGCTATCACGGTGTCACCGTCGCTACGGCCTCGTTGTCGGGCATCCCGATGATGCATCAGCACTTCGACCTGCCGATTGACGGCGTGCTGCGCGTGGGCTGCCCACATCCGTACCAGTTTGCGCAGGACGGCGAAGCGCCAGAGCAATTTGCCACCCGGCTCGCCGAAGAACTGGAAGCGCTGATCCTGAAGGAAGGCCCGGACACTATCGGCGGCTTCATCGCCGAGCCGATCCAGGGAGCGGGTGGCGTGATCGTGCCGCCGCCGACCTACTTTGAGAAGATCCAGCCGATCCTCAAAAAGTACGACATCCTGTTCATCGCCGATGAGGTGATCACCGGCTTTGGCCGTACCGGCAACCTGTTCGGCAGCCAGACCTTCAAGCTGGAACCGGACCTGCTGACGACCGCCAAGATGATTACGTCGGCCTATGTGCCGCTGTCGGCGCTCTACGTCAGCGGCAAGATCTATCAGGCTTGTGCCGATGCCAGTGCCAGCCTCGGCGTGTTCGGCCACGGCTACACCTATTCGGGGCATCCGCTTGGTTGTGCGGTGGCGCTGGAGACGCTGAAGATTTACGAGGAACGGCAGATCGTCGAGCACGTGCGGGCGATGACGCCGGTGTTCCAGCAGGGACTGCAGGCGTTTGCCGGGCATCCTCTCATTGGCGATGTACGCGGCGTCGGGCTGATCGGCGCCGTCGAGCTGGCGGAAGATCGCACGGCGCGCAAACCGTTCGACCCCAAACGCGGCGTCGGTGCCTATCTGGTGCGGCGGGCACAGGAACACGGCCTGATCCTGCGTGTGATGGGGGGCGACATCATTGCCTTCAGTCCACCGCTGATCATTACCGAGGCGCAGATCACCGAGATGATGACGCGCTTCGCGCGGGCGCTGGACGACACGGCATCGTGGCTGAAGGGCGTTTGAAAGGCAATACGAGTCATGGAACTGAAACTGACCCTCACTGCCACCGCACAGAAGCTCATCCGCAAGACTGAGTTCACGTTCTCCACCAATGCCGATCCCGGCATGACCATGCCGCAGGTGGGCGACATGATGCGGGTGACGATGGACGAGCCACCGGTGTTTTTCAAGGTGATCCAGCGTGCCTATGACTTCACCACGTCGCCGATTACCGTGACGCTGGTGCTTGGGGCGCCGGACTAGGCCGCTTTCCCGGACCCGCGTATCGCGCCTGTCCGTCGTTCGTCGCACGGTTACGTTTGCTTACATTCGCACCGTCGGTCGATCCCTACAATCTGGAACTTGTCGTACCTCTTTCGGGAATAGGGCGAGCCGCCCGCACTTCAGCGGCGGCCTCGGTCCATCTCCATCCGTTGCTCCGTTCCATGCCACCATTTTTTCTACGCGCCCTCGCGCTCGCCGTTGCCTCGAGCTTTTCTTGTCCCGTTCTGGTCTCTGCGCAGAGCACTCCCGCCGCGCCGGCGCCCGTGCCAACTGCGTCTGAGCCTGCACCGCCAGTTGCTCCGCCTGCACCAGCAGAAAATGCCCAGCCGCGTCGCAGTCCTGCGGGCGCGCAGCGCGTCGAGCAGGTGGAAATTACTGGCAAGAACACCGGCACCGATGAGCGCCGCAACTCGACAGCGGCCAAGATCGTCATCACGCGTGAGGACATAGAGCAATACGGTGACAGCAATCTTGGCGACGTGATGCGGCGCCTTCCCGGCGTCACGTCCGGTGGTCGCCCCGGCCGGCCTGGCCCACCCGCGATGCGGGGCATGGGCGGCGGCTTCACGCAGATCCTGATTGACGGCCAGCGCATCCCGCCGGGCTTTTCGATTGAGCAGTTGTCGCCCGACCAGGTTGAGCGCATCGAGATCTACCGGGCGCCGACGGCCGAGACCGGTGCCCGCGCCATTGCCGGCACCATCAACATCATCCTGCGTGAGCCGCTGCGCCAGACCAACAATGACCTGCGACTGGCCATTGCCTCTGAACGTGGCCTGGTGGTGCCGGAGGCATCATGGACACGCAACGATACTTTTGGCGACAACGGCACCTACAACGCGACGCTGACCGCCCGCACCCGTCACCAGTACAACGACAGCCACAATCGCACCACCTACGTCGATACCGCCACCGGCAAGACGACACTGGATGACGAAACCGTCAGCCACAGCGAGGAGAAGGGGCAGAACCTGTTCGGCAATGTCCGCTGGCAGTGGCGGCTTGGCAACGGTGAGCAGTTCGGTGTGCAACTCCTCGGCGGCCACAGTACGTCCGACAACAAGGGCAGCACCAACCTGACCGAATACACCGGCCCCGGTGCAGCCTATGCTTTGAGCCAGTACAAGTTCGACGGCAACTTCGACTTTGCCCGCATCAACCTCAATCTCAACAAGCGGCTCAACGACACTACCCGCTACGAGCTGCGCGGCGGCTTCGGCGGCTTTCAGTCCGACACTGACTTGCGCGTCAATCAATATGACGCGGCAAGTTCGCTGTTGCGACTGCAAACGACGGAAGCTAGTGTGCGTGATCGTGGTGGTGCCTTCTCTGGCAAGGTCGTACACAACACGCCGGGTGACAAGAGTCATGCCATCACTGCGGGATGGGACATGGAAGGGCTCAAGCGCCGCGAGAACTCGGTAACGCTGCTCAACGGCGTGCAGCAGCTTGAAGACCTCGGCACCGTGTTTGACATCTCGACGCGACGTCTTGCCTACTACGTGCAGGACGAATGGGATCCGGCGCCGAACTGGTCCGCCAACGTTGGCTTGCGCTACGAGGAAATTCAGACAAAGAGTAGTTCGGCGGAAGACGGCTTTGTGAACACCAGCCGGGTGCTGACGCCGCTGGCGCACGTGGTCTGGCGTTTCGCTTCGCCGCGGCGTGATCAGGTGCGCCTGAGCCTGACGCAGAGCTATCGTGCGCCGAATGTCGGCCAGCTCACGCCAAAGCCGACGCTGTCGGTCAGCTACCCGGTACCCGGCTCGAATTTGTACACGGCGCCAGACCGAGCCGGCAATCCAATGCTCAAGCCCGAGCGCGCCAACGGCCTTGATCTGGCCTACGAGCATTACCTGTCTGCGGGCGGCATCATGTCGGCCAACTTGTTTGCCCGGCAACTGCATGATGTGATCCGCAACGTGACCTCACTGGAGGACGTGTCATGGGCCAGTTCACCGCGGTATGTCAACCGGCCGCAGAACCTCGGCGACGCAAAGACCTACGGCATCGAGCTGGAGGCAAAGTTTCGCGTCAATGAACTGATGGCTGACGCCGGCGCGCTCGGTCGTCTCAGCGTCAAGATGAATGGCAGTTTCTACACGTCGAAGGTGGCTGCGATCCCCGGCCCGGACAACCGCATCGACGGCCAGCCCGCCTTCACCGGCAATTTGGGCCTCGACTATCGCTTTACTGGCGTACCGCTGGCGATCGGCGGCAACCTGGCGTGGACGCCGTCGTACGAAGTGCAGCAAACCGAGACGCAGCGGCAGAAGCTCTCCACCAGGCGGGTGTTCGACGCCTATGCAACGTGGAACTTCACACCGGGCACGAGGCTCCGGTTCTCGGCGTCGAATATCGCGCCGCTCGATTCGGTGACGCAGACCACCAACTTCGAAGGCAACATTCGCCAGAGCACGCTTGGCGTGGCGCGCACCTATGTCAACTACGCTTTGCGGCTGGAAGTGCGGCTGTAGCGGGCTGTTCGTATTGGAGGCGTATCGCCCGCCTACAATCAATGCATGGCGAACACCAAGAAAACCCTGCTGCTGACCGGTGCCTCGCGCGGCATCGGGCACGCGACGGTCAAACACTTTCATGCCGCCGAGTGGCGGGTCATCACCGTGTCGCGCCAGCCGTTCGACAAGATCTGCCCGTGGCCGCAGGGGGAGAAGGATCACATTCAGGGTGACCTCAACGATGTCGAGCACTACGATGCCATCATTGCCAGCATCCGCGCCAAACTTGCTGAACCGGAGACCGGGGGGCGCCTCGCCGCGCTGGTCAACAACGCTGGCATTTCGCCCAAACTGCCGGGCGGCAAGCGCATGGGCGTGCTTGATACCGATCTCGCGGCCTGGCAGAACGTTTTCAACGTCAATCTGTTCGCCACGGCGCTCTTGGCACGTGGTTTGTTCGAGGAGCTGAAGGCCGCGCAGGGCAGCGTGGTGAACGTCACCTCGATTGCTGGCTCCAAGGTACACCCCTTCGCTGGCGTGGCCTACGCAACATCGAAGGCCGCTCTTGCCGCGCTGACGCGCGAGATGGCACACGACTTTGGCCCACACGGTGTCCGCTGCAACGCCATCGCGCCGGGCGAAATCGATACCTCCATCCTGTCACCGGGGACTGCCGACATTGTCGAACGCGAGATTCCAATGAAGCGCCTTGGCAAGCCAAGTGAAGTGGCGCAGTTGATCTATTTCCTGTGCACGTCGCAGAGTTCTTATGTCAACGGGGCCGAGATACACGTCAACGGCGGCGAGCACGTCTGATGTCGGGTATGGCAGGGCGTGATGCTGCGTTGCGCGCCGGCTTGTGTACGTCAAGTACACGTCGCCGACGCGCGCCTTGCCTGACGCCCCGCCATACCGGACATCCCGCGTTGCCAATCGATGGCGGCTGGAACTGGACGCCATCTGGCGCGATGGCTGGCGTACCTGACGTACGCCGCGTCGACGCGCGCCTTGCCTGCCGTCCGCTCACGACGCGCATGCTTGAGATCTGGCACTCCCGCCGAGCATGTTGCTGCCGGCCCCTGTCGCCCCTCCTTGACCCATGACGCTCTGGCATGCGCTGCGCCGCTACTTCAAGGGAGACGGCCTGGTCTTCTCAGGGTATCTGGCGTTCCTCACCCTGCTGGGCATCTTGCCGGCCCTGGCGATCCTCTTCTGGCTATCGCAGCAGAGCGTGCTGATTCGCTCGGCTGACGGTGCCCTGCGTGATTTCCTCTACAGCAACCTGTTCCCAGACGCGGCGCGCCAGGTGATGGGGGTTGTCGACAAACTGAGGGCCAACGCGCGTGGCCTCGGGCAGACTGGTGTCATCATTGTTGCGGCTGACCTCGTTCTGAAGGCGCTCACGCTCAACGCTGCGGTTGACCGCATCTGGGGCCCCGCGCGACGCAGCATCTGGGGGTATGTGCGCGGCGTGCTGGCGGTGCTGGTGGCATTGCCGCTATTTGTCGGCGCGCTGGCGTGGTTGCTGCAGTTTCTGGAGTTGTTCGTCGTTCGCCTGATTCCCGGCGCCGAGAGATTCACTCACTTTGTCTTTGACCCGATCCAGATTGGCGCGCCACTGGTACTGGGGCTGACGCTGCTCTACCGCTGGGTGCCGGTGAAGGTGCACACCTGGCGTTCGCCGGTGATCGTCGCGTTCTGTGTCACCCTGCTGGTGGTCGGTGCCCGTTTCCTCATCGGGCACTATCTCGCTCAGGCGCAGCAACTGAAATCGCTGTACGGCGCATTCATTGCCTTTCCGCTGCTGATGATCACGATTTTCGTGATCTGGGCGCTGGTACTTTACGGGGCTGCGCTGGTGGCGGAGGGGTTCGGCAGCCAATGGCGCTGGCCCGGTGCCAAAAAGACACGGCCGAAGCGGACAGACCTGGTCAGCACGAAGTGATGACCGCCTCCGCAGACATTCCGGGTTATCGACGCGCCGCTGCCAGCACGCGGTAGCCCGGGAGCTTCGCAGCCTGCTGATGCGTCGCCGCGATCAATGCAGCGACCGTTTCGTGGGTACGTGTGTCTACCGCGCCTGCCAGACGATAGGTCTCGGTGGTGAGCGGGATGAAGCCCAGATTGAACTGTGCCGCCGCGGCTTTGAGCCCCGGCCCAGCGTCGGCGGCGCCGGCGGCGACAGTCGCCGCCACTGCCTGATGAGTGAACTCTTCCTGATCGTAGCCTTCGATCCGGCTTGGTGAAATACCGGCATCACTCAGCCATGCGTCCAGCAAAATGCGGGTACCGGAGCCACGCTGGCGATTGACGAAACGAATCCCCTCGCGGGCAATGTCCGCGATCGACTCAATCTGGCGCTTTGCGCGCGGCGCAACGATGATCCCCTGTTCGCGCTCCATGATCGGCAGGCTCCAGAAGTCACTATCGGACTCAACCCGCTCCCAAGGTGAATTGGCACGCTCGGAGGCGGTTGTCGTGACATGGTGATAGCCGGCCAGATCAGCATCGCCTTGCAATAGCGAACGAACGCAGTCAACACTACCCGCGTTGCTCAGATGAATCAGTTCGCTCAGGTCTACCGACGCTGATTGTCCAGAGGCAGGCGAAACGCCTCGCCGTGCATTGATCGCCCTCGCGATGGCGTAATCGTGGCTCGCCATCAGCCGAAGCAGTGGCCGGTCACGAAGCGCGCGCGCCAGATCTGTCGTCAGCGCTGCCACCGGCTCAGGCGGCGGGGGTAGAAACAGCGCACCGTGACGTTCGAGGGCGGCGAGCAGGGCGCCGCCTTTGCCGGTCAGTTGCGTTCCGCGCCCACGGGCCTTGCCGATCAGCTTGCAGCCAAGGGCGGCATCAAACGAAAGCATTCGTCCCCAGAGCGTGCGGTAAGTGACTCCGAGCACGTTCGCCGCCGCAGTGATGGATTGCGTGTCAGCCAGCGTACGCAAACAACGCGTCAATTCAACGAGGTCAACCTCAGAGGACCCAATGCGAAGCGTCGCGTTGGCGGTGAACTCAATTGCCAGGCTCGGTATTTTTGACATCCCGCAATTGTCTCATTGAAACTATATATGACTGTAGTTGCATATTAAATGGTAATTACGGGAAAAATCCAGAATGAGTGTTGCTTGTCAAAAAAGTCAAAGTCAGATCAGCAGACTGCAGTCATTCCGGCCTAATCTGTACGACGCGCCTGACAATGTTCATGATGGAGGACGATCTGTGGACTGGTTTCCGCGAGCGAGCTTTACTGCGGTACTGTTGCACGGAGCGATCTTGACCGGTCTCGCGAATTTCCCTGTGTCTGATGCCGCTGCGCAGCCGCAGCCACTCGCTGGCGGCGATGGCGCTGCTGCGGTGACTACCGCCGGACCTGTTGTTGCCTATGCCGCAGGCAGTCTGCGCGAGGCGATGCAGGCGTTGCAGACGGCTTATGCAGCGGAGCGGCTGGCTGCACGACCTCCATCGGGCGCGACTCCGACATCGACCACTGCACGCCCAGCCGTACGCTTTTTGTTCGGGCCATCCGGCAAGTTGCGCGAACGCATTGAAGCGGGCGAGGAGGCGCATCTGTTTGCGTCGGCTTCGCCGGTGCATACGGAACGGCTGCTTGCGAGCGGCAAGCTACGTTCATCAAACGCATTCGCCAGCAATTCGCTGTGCGTGCTGGCACGCCCGGGTGTCGCGATCAACGAAGGCAACGTCATCGCCACGCTGCTTGATGTCAACCTGAAGCTGGGCACCTCCACACCGGGCGCAGATCCGTCCGGTGACTACACATGGGAGATGTTTCGCAAAATTGACGCTGTTCAGCCTGGCGCTTACGCGCGACTGGACGCCAAGGCGCTCAAGCTCGTCGGCGCCGAGATCAACGCCGCCGATACCAAGGCGCCCTATGCTGATTTGCTGGTGGGGCGACGTGCCGATGTGTTTGTGACTTATTGCACTAACGCGCGGGCGGCTCAGCGCGAGGTGCCGGGTATCAGTTTCGTGCGCGTTCCGGACGCCTATGACATTGCCACGTCATACACCATCGGGATTGCCACCAGTGCACCGAACGAAGCGCGGGAGTTTCTGCGCTATGTGCTTTCGCAGCGGGCACAGAAGGTGGTCGGTGAACTGGGTTTCTCGCCGCCACCGCAACGCTGTGAACAGGTGGAGCCGGCGCTTTCTGCAGCACACGCTGCATGGAGCGGCAAAGCGGTGCCGCTGATTGCCGGTGCAGGTGCTGAAAGCAAGTCCGTGGCCTCGCCATCAATCCGTATCGCGACTCGCCATGCGGTGACGCTGCAGCCAGCCGGAGCGCTGCGTTTTCGTCATCGGGCACAGGGTGGCGTGGCGGGCAGCTTTGGCGGCAACATGCAATTTACTGCTGGCGAGACCGGTCGAGTCGAGGTCTTTGTTGACCGTCGTGCCTGGATTGATGTCGTTCGTCTCGCCGACGACGTGTCTCTCGCACCGACGCGCGGTGATCGCTGGCTGGGCTGCGCCGGCGTTGGCAAGAATTTGGGCTTTCTGCTGCAGGCGGGCGAACGCTACGAGTTGCGGCTGTCGGAGGTTGACAGCGCGCAAGCCGCCGTACTGCTGATGCCGATGGCCGATTCCGGATCGACGAAGCCCGCGAAGTGAGTCTGCTCGCGGATTCTTTTGGCTCAGCGCTCACGTTGCTCGCATCTGCCGACGCGACGCTGTCTGAAATCACCTGGCTTTCCCTGCGTGTCAGCGCGACGGCTACACTGCTCGCCGCCGCGCTTGGATTACCGCTTGGCGCTTGGGTTGCGCTTGCGCGTGGGGGCTGGCGGCAGTCGGTGATCGTAGTGCTCAACGCTGCCATGGGCCTGCCGCCCGTCGTGGTCGGACTCGTCGTGTATCTGCTGCTGTCGCGCAGCGGTCCGCTGGGCACGCTTGGCTGGCTATTTACGCCCGCCGGCATGGTGATGGCACAGACAGTGCTCATCACACCAATCATCGCCGCGCTCGCGCGGCAGACCATTGAGGATGCCCATGCGCCGCTGGCCGACTGGTTTGCATCGCTCGGCCTGACCACGACGCAGCGTGTGGTGACCTTGCTGCACGAAGCGCGCTTTTCGCTGGCGGTAGTGCTGCTTGCGGGCTTCGGACGCGCAATTGCCGAAGTGGGCGCCGTAATGATGGTTGGCGGCAACATCGCCGGCAGCACCCGTGTGATGACGACGACCATCGCGCTTGAAACCTCAAAGGGCGATTTGCCTCTGGCGCTGGCCCTGGGCATGCTGCTGGTGACGCTGGTATTGATGGTGAACGGCGGCGCGCAGGCACTCAAGCGGTGGATGGAGCGGCGCCATGGCTGAAACCAGCGTGTTGCTCGGGTTGGCCGGTGTTACCGTCAGTCGTGACGGGGCGCAATTGCTGGCCGACGTGCAACTGACCGTCACTTCGGGCGAGCGTGTTGTGGTGCTTGGTGCCAATGGTGCAGGCAAGTCAACTCTGCTCAAGGTCGCCAATGGCGTTCTTGTGCCTGACCACGGCCGCGTTGACGCGCCACCACGTACAGCCCAGGCGCATGTGTTCCAGCGGCCAGCAGTGCTGGCACGTAGCGTGTTTGCGAACGTTCAGTTTGTGCTTGCTGCGCATGGGGTTGACGAACCGGAACGCAGTGCGCGTGCCAAGCGCG
This sequence comes from Casimicrobium huifangae, assembly GCF_009746125.1. NCBI lineage: Bacteria > Pseudomonadati > Pseudomonadota > Betaproteobacteria > Casimicrobiaceae > Casimicrobium > Casimicrobium huifangae. The sequence continues at coordinate 2,962,805 of NZ_CP041352.1, read as the reverse complement.
CGCTGTTGGCATGTGATCTGGCGAGTCTGCGCGACCGGCCGGCGCGCACGCTCTCCGGCGGCGAACAACAGCGTCTTGCCCTGGCCGGTGCCTGGGCTTGTGAACCAGCCTTGCTGTTTGCCGACGAGCCTACCGCCAATCTGGCACCGGTGTCGGCCCGTGCTATCGAACAACTGTTGCTGCGCCTGCACGGCAACGGTACGACGCTGGTAATGACGACGCATAACGTCGCACAGGCCCGCCGCATGGCGACGCGAATTGTCTTTGTCGATGGCGGTCGCGTGGTCGAAGACCGGTCCGTCGATGTTTTTTTTGATCGCCCGGAGTCTGCCGCGGCGCGTGCTTATCTTGAAGGAGAAACACTGTGAACTTCCCGCACGAATTGATAACGAGCCCCAAATTTCGCGTGCAACGCGCCATGTTCGGCGCCTTGGCCAGCGCAGCGCTGGCTGTGCTTTCCGGCCTGATGCCAGCGTCGGCAGCGGCTCAGGATACGTCGATTGTGGTGTCGTCGACCACGTCCACCGAGCAGTCGGGGCTGTTTGGTTTCCTGCTGCCGCAGTTCACCAAATCCAGCGGCATTGCCGTCAAGGTGGTTGCACTTGGGACGGGGCAGGCGCTTGATGTCGGGCGTCGAGGCGATGCCGATGTGGTGTTCGTGCATGACCAAACGGCTGAGGAGAAATTCGTCGCGGAAGGAGCGGGCGTTGAACGCGTGGCGGTCATGTACAACGACTTTGTGCTCGTTGGTCCTGCCGATGACCCCGCCAAGGCAGCTGGCAAAGACATCGTGGCTGGCCTGAAGGCGGTCCATGCGGCGAAGGCGGCGTTCGTTTCGCGTGGCGACAAGAGTGGCACCCATGCCGCTGAACTTCGCTACTGGAAGCAGGCGTCGCTTGATCCCGCTGGCGAAAAAGCTGCGTGGTACCGCGACACCGGCTCCGGCATGGGGCCGGCGCTCAATACCGCTGCCGCGATGAATGCCTACCTGCTTGCCGACCGTGGCACCTGGCTGTCATTCAAGAACCGGCAGAACCTGAAGATCATCGTCGAAGGCGACAGCAAGCTGTTCAACCAGTACGGCGTGATTCTCGTGAACCCGAAAAAGCATCCGCATGTGAAAGCGGTGGCAGGTCAGAAGTTCATCGACTGGCTGGTCAGCGCCGAAGGGCAGGGCACGATCGCCGCCTACAAGATCGGTGGTGAGCAGCTGTTCTTTCCGAATGCTGTGAAGAAGTAGCGCTTCAGTACTGCGTAGCCGCTATGCGGCTCGCAGCAGTCGCGCGATGTCGGCGACGGTGGCGAACTCAACTTCGGGTTGGTGTGCGCGCAGTGATTCGATGGTGCCATAGCCCCAGGCGACCGCCGCAAACGCAACCCCGGCGGTGCGCGCTGCCTCGGCATCGGTAGTCTGGTCGCCGACGTAAAGCGCTTGCGCGGCCGGGATTCCCAGCTGATGCAGGACTTTGTTGAGTCGCGCCGGTTTGCCAAAGATCGACATGCCGCATTCGTAACTTGCGAATAGTGCGGCAGCATCTCGGCCCAGCACCTGGCGAACGTTGTCCTCGGCGTTCGATGACACGATTGCCAGTTGCAGGTCGGCTTCGGCCAGGTCGCGCAGCATCCGGGGCACACCGTCAAATAGCTGAACTTGATGCTGGTTTTGCCGCATCAGCGCGATGAAGTCTTTGGCGACCAACGGCAGCTTCCAGCGCGGCATTCCGACATGCTCCATCAGCTCGCGTGGGCTGCGCTGGCGCAGCGCTGGTACCTCGGCGGCGTCGATTGGCCTGAACCCATGCCTAGCTGCCAGCTGGTTGAACACGCCAGCAAAGAACGGAAAAGAATCGGCCAGCGTGCCGTCGAAGTCAAAAATGATGAGGCGGTAGTCCATCGTTTGCCTGCTAGCCATCTGTGGCCCGGTCATGCGCGAATGTACGACGGACAGCATCACCGGCGGTATTGCGGCGTGATACTTCGGTGTAGACGGGTGTCGTCGGCAGGTGATCGGGCACAATTTGCTTCGTTACCAGTCGCCACCATCTGGCGCGGCCAATCCTGGGGGAAAGCATGTCCGGTCACAGTCAGTTTGCGCTGCTCGGCGAACGCCGTTTCGCACCGTTCTTCTGGACGCAGTTTTTGGGCGCGATGAACGACAACGTGTTCAAGAACGGCATGATCATCTTCATGGCGTTCGGTGGCATGACGCTCGCGGGGATGGATTCCAATCTGCTGGTGAACGCCGCTGGCGCCGTGTTCATCCTGCCCTTCGTGCTGTTCTCTGCGTTTGCCGGACAACTGGCTGACAAATACGAAAAGACGCGGGTGGTGCGCGGCGTCAAGATTTTCGAGATCGTGGTGATGGCGCTCGGGGCCGTGGGCTTTGTGACCGCGAACCTGGCGATCCTGTTCATTGCGCTGTTCGCAATGGGGTTGCACTCCACGCTGTTCGGCCCGGTGAAGTACTCCATCCTGCCGCAGGCGCTGCAGCAGGACGAACTGGTCGGCGGCAATGGGCTGGTGGAGTCCGGCACCTTCGTGGCGATCCTGCTCGGCACCATCGCCGGCGGCGTGCTGGTCGCGATGAAGCCGAGCGGCCCGATGATCGTGGCGGCTTCGACCATTGTGCTGGCGGTGATCGGCTATCTGGTGAGTCGCTCGGTTCCCGAGGCGCCGGCGACGGACCCGACACTGAAACTGAACTGGAATCCGTTCACCGAAACCGCCGCCAATCTGCGGCTTGCCGCGAAGAACATCGTGGTCTGGCGCTCAATGCTCGGGATCTCGTGGCTCTGGTTCTACGGCGCAATGCTGCTCAACCAGTTTGCCAACATGAGCAAGGATGTTCTGGGCGGCAACGAGCAGGTGGCGACCGCTCTGCTGGCCGTGTTTGCGGTGGGCGTAGCGGTGGGCTCGCTGCTCTGCGAGCGGTTGTCGGGCAAGAAGGTGGAGATCGGTCTGGTGCCGTTTGGCTCGATCGGCATGAGCCTGTTCGCGATTGATCTGTACTTTGCAACCAAAGGCTTGAAGCCGGCGGGCCATAGCGGTGTCGGTGAATTCATTGCCAAGCCCGAGCACTGGCGTGTGATCGCCGACCTGTTCCTGCTCTCGGTCAGTGGCGGCCTCTACAGCGTGCCGCTGTACGCACTAATTCAGGAGCGTGCCGATCCGTCGCACCGCTCACGCATCATCGCGGCAAACAATATTCTGAATGCGATCTTCATGGTGGTGTCCGCGCTGCTGGCGATTGCGCTGATCAAGTTCGCACACTTCAATGTGCCGGAACTGATCCTCACCATTGGCGTGCTGAACGCCGTCGTGGCGACCTACATTTACACGCTGACGCCGGAATTTCTGCTGCGTTTCCTCTGCTGGATGTTGATCTCGTTCGCCTACCGTTTGCGCGTGAAAGGCCTCGAAAACATTCCGGATAAAGGCCCGGTGATCGTGGTGGCCAATCATGTGAGCTACGTCGATGCGCTGGTGATCACGGCCGCCTGCCGCCGCCCGATCCAGTTCGTGATGGATCACAACATCTTCAAGACGCCGGTGCTGGCCTGGGTGTTCCGTCAGATGAAGGCGATCCCGATTGCAGGTGCGAAGGAAGACCCGGCGATGATGGCGCAAGCCTTCGAACGCGTGAAGCAGACGCTGGCCGACGGCGACGTGGTGGGCATCTTCCCGGAGGGCAAGCTGACCAAGGATGGCGAAATGAACCCTTTCCGCCCGGGCATCGAGCGCATCGTCGCCGAGACCGGCGTACCCGTCGTGCCGCTGGCACTGCGCGGGTTGTGGGGTAGTTTCTTTAGTCGAAGCGTTGACGGTCAGGCGTTCAAGCGTGTCCGCGGCTTTTTCAACCGGATTGAACTGGTGGGTGGGGCGCTGGTGCCGGCCGGAAATGTCACGGCACCCAAGCTCGAAGCCGACGTGAAAGCGCTACGCGGCGACATGCGCTAGCCGCGCAGCGATCGACCGTCAGACCGACAGATTCACCCAGTTTGCCTGCAGCTCGGTCGGCGCGGTGCGGATGTCGAACGCGTCGACGCGGTCAGCTTCACTGTTGCTGACGGTGCTGCTCAGGTTCAGTTCTCCATACGCGCGAATGGCGCTGAAGCTGCCTTCGCGCAGCTCGAGATCGCTCGGCTCTGGCCGCTGTGGCGTGTCGCCGATGAAGGTGTGCAGTTCTGGCTGATGTTCGACTTGCTGCGGTGTTCCGGGTGGTTTGATGTTCATGAGAAGTCCTTTCGGGTATTCGCTTTGGCGATGGAAGGATCGTAGGCGGCTCCCCTCGACGGCCCTATCGGCGCCGTCCGCTTGTGTCCGTAGGACGCGTCTGACGGCGCGAAGGCGCCCCGTAAAATCCCTGCATGTCTGGAAACACCCTCGGAACCCTCTTTGCCGTGACCACCTTTGGTGAGTCACACGGCCCCGCGATAGGTTGTGTCATCGATGGCTGCCCGCCGGGGTTACCGTTGGCGGCGGAGGACATCCAGCCCGATCTCGACCGCCGCAAACCGGGCACCTCGCGGCATGTGACGCAGCGCAAGGAAGACGACACCGTCGAGATTCTTTCCGGCGTGTTTGAAGGCGTCACCACCGGTACGCCGATCGGACTGTTGATCCGCAATACCGACCAGCGCAGCAAGGATTACGGCAACATTGCGCAGACTTTTCGTCCGGGGCACGCTGATTACACCTACTGGATGAAGTTCGGCCAGCGCGACTATCGTGGTGGCGGCCGTTCGTCGGCAAGGCTGACCGCGCCGATCGTGGCGGCAGGCGCGGTGGCAAAGAAGTGGCTGGCGCAGCGCTACGGCGTGACGGTGCGCGGCTATTGCGCGCAGATTGGTGACGTTGAAATCCCGTTCGAGTCGCACGACAGCGTGAACGAAAACCCGTTCTTTGCGCCGGTTCGCAACGATTCGCCCAAGCTCGCCGAGCTTGAGCAATACATGGACGAGCTACGCAAGAGCGGCGACAGCTGCGGCGCGAAGATCTACGTCGAAGCGACTGGCTTGCCGGTGGGCTGGGGCGAACCGCTATATGACCGGCTCGATGCCGACATCGCGCACGCCATGATGGGGCTCAATGCCGTGAAGGGCGTGGAAATCGGCGCCGGCTTCCGCTCGGTCACGCAGAAGGGCACCGAACATTCCGACGAGATCGTCGATGGCAAGTTCGTGAGCAACAACGCGGGCGGCGTGCTCGGCGGCATTTCGACCGGGCAGCCGGTCACCGTCAACATCGCCATCAAGCCGACCAGCAGCACGCGCCTGGACCGGGTGAGCATCGACAAGGCCGGGCAGCCGGTGACGCTCAACACCCACGGTCGCCACGACCCTTGCGTGGGCATCCGCGCCACACCGATTGCCGAGGCGCTACTGGCACTGGTGCTGATCGAGCATGCGCTGCGGCATCGGGCGCAGAACGCCGACGTGGTGGTTACCACGCCAGTCGTAAAGGCTTGAGTCCGGCATGGTGTGAAGGCGCAGCCTTGGGCAGCGTCGTCCCTCGGGCGCATCGTTGCGGCGCACAGACTGTTCATCGCGGCCACTCAGCTTTTCGTTGAACGCCCCATTTGATGGCGGCTTTGAGGACGAATCTGCCAAAAGTCGACATTCAGTGATTTATGTATTCTGGCCCGATGAAATGGACGTTTCCATAAAAAGCTGATACGCCACAGATGCCCCGACGCACCGTTTGGAGGCGACCGTCAGGCCTGCGCAAGAAGCGACGGGTCATAATCAGACAAAGCGCTATTCATCCACCACGAATCCAAGACATGCGACTCATTCTTCTGGGGGCCCCGGGGGCGGGCAAAGGCACGCAGGCGAAGTTCATCTGCGAGAAGTTCGGCATCCCGCAAATTTCTACCGGTGACATGCTGCGCGCCGCCGTCAAGGCGGGCACGCCGCTGGGCCTTGCCGCCAAGAAGGTGATGGATTCCGGCGCACTGGTCAGTGACGACATCATCATCGGTCTCGTCAAGGAGCGTCTGAAGGAGCCCGATTGCAAGAACGGCTACCTGTTTGACGGTTTTCCGCGCACCATTCCGCAGGCCGAGGCCATGAAGGACGCCGGCGTTGCCATCGATTACGCCCTCGAAATCGCGGTGCCGGACGAAGTGATCGTTTCGCGCATGAGCGGTCGCCGCGTGCATCTGGCCTCGGGCCGCACCTATCATGTGCAGTTCAATCCGCCCAAGGTCGAAGGCAAGGACGACGTCACCGGCGAGGACCTCATCCAGCGCAAGGATGACGAAGAGGCCACGGTCAAGACCCGCCTCAAGGTCTATCACGACCAGACTGAAGTGTTGCTGGGCTACTACGCCGACTGGGCGAAGACTGGCAAAGCGGGCGCACCGAAGTACGTACAGATCAATGGCGTCGGCGACGTCAATGCCATTACGGCGGCGGTGCTGGCAGCGCTGAAGTAGCCGTTACCGCACCTCATCAAAAAAGGCCGCTGCGATTTTCGCGCGGCCTTTTTCGTTGGCGGCAAGTCAGAAGCCGCCACCCGCCTGATCCTCGATCAGCGCCCGCCGCGTGCGCGGGCTGTCCAGCGCCTGCAGCCACCAGGTCAGTGCATGCCCTTGGGCGCCACGTGGCTGATTGCGCCAGGCGTAGCTGGTGCGCGCGACGCGCAGTGCGCGTTGTTGCACGGTTTTGGCGACCAGCTCGCCGGCATCGACATACGGCTGCGCCAGGTGCAGCGGCAGAAAGCCACAACCAAGGCCACGCAGATGGGCATCGAGTTTGGCCTGCATGCTGGGCACGGTGAACACATCCTGCCCGGCCAGCAGGTTCACGCTGAGGCCATCGCCGCGCAAGGTTGAATCCGCTACTGCAACCACGCGGTGCTGCGCGATTTCTTCGTCGGACAGCGGCTCTGGTCGCTTTGCCAGCGGGTGTCGCGGCGCGACGGCGAACACAAAGGGCATGTCGCCGAGGGCCTTCACCTGGATGCCTGCGAGCTGTGTGCTGGCGATGCTGCCAGTCTCGAATGCGCCGCCCAGCGCGATGTCGGCCTTGCCGGTCGTCAGCGCCTGCCAGGTGCCGGACAGCGTCTCTCCACGCAGACGCAGGCGCGTCGGCGCTTTCAGCTCGAAGAATGCCTGACAAAGTTCGAACACCACCTTGCGTGAGATCAGGCTATCGACTGCGATGGTCAACACCGGCTCCCAGCCCGTCGCGACACGCTTCACGCGTTCGGCAATCGCGGCGACATCTGCCAGCATGCGGCGGCCCTCGCGCAGCAGTTCGGCGCCGGCGGGCGTCAGCTTCGCATTGCGAGATCGTCGATCAAACAGCAGCACATCGAGCGTTTCCTCGAGTTGTCGCACGCGGTAGGAGAGCGCACTGGGAACCAGATCCAGTGCACGCGCTGCCGCAGCGAAGCCGCCCTGGGTGGCGATGGCGTCGAGCATCGCGAAGCTCTCTGGTGTGAGCACTTTGCCGTAGAGATCGCTGGCGGTCGCAGAGCTATTAATTCAGAAAATTTGCACGATATAGTCAAAAACAGGTGATTATTTTGAAGTGTAATCGGCGCAAAAATTCTGTCCATCGCGGCGCTGCACTCTTTCAAGGGCGCCGAATAAACCGAACATCACCGTAAGGACATCGTATGAAACTCTTTCTCTTCGGCGTTACTGGCAACGCGGGCCAGGCCATCCTGCAGGAAGCGCTGTCACGCGGCCACAGCGTCACCGCTGCCGCGCGGCAGACGGGTTTTTTCCATCCCGTTGGCAAGGCCAGCGTGGTGACGGCCGATGTGCTTGATGCCGCCACGTTGAAGGACTCGATCAAGGGCCATGACGCGGTGGTCGTGGCGATCAGCGGACGCAAGAGCGGTCACGACACCGTGGCGCGGGCGGCAACCAATCTGCTGGCGACGATGCCGGAAGCCGGTGTGTCGCGCTTGTTGTGGGTGGGCGGCGCTGGCAGCCTGGAAGTGGCTCCCGGGCTGCGTCTGGTTGACACGCCCCAATTCCCGGCGATCTACAAGGAAGAGGCGCTCGGTCAGGCCGCAGCGCTGCAAACCCTGCGTGCCGGCAAGACCAGCGTCAACTGGACCTACGTCAGCCCGCCGGCGATGATTGGCGTGGGCGGTCGTACCGGCAAATACCGCGTGGGTGGCGATCAGTTGCTGGTCGACGGTAACGGCGTCAGCACCATCACCTGGATCGACTACGCAGTTGCAGTGGTCGACGAACTGGAAAAGAATGCCCATCCGCAAGCGCGGATCACGGTGGCTTACTAAACCGTAAACAGGAAAGCGAAACAGAATGAACGCAATGCAAAATCCCCTGACCCTGATCGGCCGCATCATGCTGGCGGTGTTGTTCCTGCCCGCTGGGCTATCAAAGATCGGCGGCTTCGCGGGTACTGCGGGTTACATCGCCTCGAAGGGCCTTCCGCTGCCGGAAGTCGGCGCGGCAATCGCTATCGCGGTCGAGGTGCTGGGCGGCCTGGCGCTGATTCTCGGCTTTGGTACCCGCTGGGCGGCGCTGATTCTGGCGATCTTCACCGTGGTCGCGGGCGTGATCTTTCACAACTTCTGGGCGTCGCCGGCTGACCAGCAGATGGTGCAACAGATCATGTTCATGAAGAACATTGCCGTGGCTGGTGGCTTGCTGCTGCTGGCTGCCTGGGGGCCAGGTTCGATCAGCGTTGACGCCAAACGCGGTAACGCTTAACGCTCACCGCTACGGCGCGGCGCCCAGGTGGCGCCGCAATTGCTCGCGCGCCTCGGCATCGTTGCCCAGGCGCGCTTCGGCGTCTTTGTTGGCCTGATCGATCGCCGGTAGCAAATTCGGGTCGGTGCTGGCTGCGGCATTGGCGCGATGCCTGCGTAACAGGTCGGCCAGCGCCTGTGCTACCCGCGTGGACCGCGCCGCCTCGTCGCGGGCGCGGGCAATCTCGTTCCGCGCGGTCGCAGCGTCCGTCAGGGCAGTGCCGCGCTGCCACAAGCTCAGCCCGAGCGCGACGATGATGCCGGCCACCAGCAGCGTGCCGGCGCCGACCAGTTGCCAGTGGCGCTTGAACCAGAGCCTGGTGGCGTAGGCGCGGTCGCCCGCGTGCAGTGAGGTGGGTCGCGCGGTCATCCAGGCGTCGAGGTCGGCTGCCAGCGAGGCTGCGGTGGGATAGCGCTCTTCCGGCGCCAACCGCATGGCGCGGCGGATGATGTTGTCGAGATCGCCGCGCAGCCGGCTTGCATCGACTGGCGGCGGGATGGTGTCGGGAATCGGGCGCTCGGGTTTGGGCTGAGCCAGACTTGCCGACGCCAGCGGCGGGTCACTGTGCACCACGGCGTATTCGAGCGCGGCGCGCGTGCTGCTGGCGGCGAATGGCCGGTTGCCCGTGCACAGATGGAACAGCAGCACACCCAGCGAATAGACGTCGCTGGCCGGCATGGTCGGGTCGCCGGTGATCTGCTCCGGTGAGGCGTATTCAAGCGTGAGGCCGCGACCAGTCAACTGGGTGAGTTTGGTCATCGGCTCGTTGGGGTCGCTGTCGAGCACGCCGGCGACGCCGAAGTCGAGCAATTTCACCTGACCGTCGCGGGTGACCAGCACGTTTGACGGCTTCAGATCGCGGTGCAACACGTGCTGGTTGTGCGCGTGCTCGACGGCGAGCGCCACATCACGCACCAGCCGCAGGCGCTGCTCCAGCGTGCGCGCGTGCTGCGTGACGTAGTCGAGCAGCGGAATGCCGTCGACCAGCTCCAGCACGATGAACGCCTGCCCGGCTTCGACGCCGGCATCGAGCAGGCGCGCGATGTTGGGGTGATTGAGCCGCGCCAGCACCACGCGCTCGCGGGCGAAACGGCGCGACAGCTTGTCGTGCGAGAGATCAGTGCGCAGCAGCTTCACTGCGACGCTGGCCTTGTACAGGCCGTCACTGCGCTTCGCCCGCCACACTTCGCCCATGCCGCCTTTGCCAAGGCAGCTCTCCAGCGTCCAGGCGCCAAACTTCTGGCCGACGGCATAGCCTTCGGCAGGCTCGGTGAGCGCTTCTTTCAGTACGGAATTGAACGGCGCCTGAGTCAGGGGCACGGTCTTGTCGACGTTGGCGGCGGCTACCAGCAGCGCCATCAGCTCCTTGGCGACGAGCGGCTCGCTACCCCAGAGATTTCGGATGTAGGGGATGCGATCAGTCTCGGGCAGGTCGATGACTTCGTCGAACAGGTCGGAGACACGCTGCCAGAGCTCCGGCGGCAGGTCGGAGAGCTTCATCGGCTCGGGCATGGCAGGCTCTGCGGACGTGGAACGGTGGGACGACGGGTCAGGGAGCGCTGCTGGCCGCAGTCTCGGTGCCGAGCGAGCGCGACAGCAGGGCGCGCGCCTTGAGCAGGTCGCGGTTGATGGTACGCAGCGTGACGCCCAGCTCGTTCGCGACCTCCTGCAGCGAAAGGCCGGAGAACACGTGCAGCTCGATCACCTGATAAAGCCGCTGGTCGAGCTTTTGCAACTGGTCGAGCGCCTCATCGAGCGCCACCATGTCGGTCACGTCCATCCACGGCGCCAGCGTGCCGTCGGCCGCCGACATGGTGAGCAGCGTCATGCCGCCACCGCGCTTTTCGGCGTCGCGCTCGCGCACGAAGTCGATCACGATCGAGCGCAGCACCTTGCCGACGTAGGCGAAGAACTGCAGCCGCGTTTGCCCCTGCAAGCCTTCACGCTCGGCCATCCGCATGAAGCCTTCGTGCACCAGCGCGGTGGCGTTGAGGCCGGTGACACCACCGGCCTGCGCCAGCTTGCCGCGGGCAAGGCGCTTGATGTCCGGGTAGAGGCTGGAAAACAGCGCCCGCATGGCGTCGGAATCACCGCTGGCGGCGCGCTGCACGAGCAGCGTCGGTGGTGTGGAAATCTTGCTGGACACGCTTGGAAACCCCCTGTACCCGCCGCGAGACCCCGATGGCCACAGCGAGAAGACTATGCCGTTATTGTGCAATGGAATGACGGCAATCGCGGCGCATTCGCGCCAGAGGATTGGCTTTTTGCTGCAAGCCCCATTCGATCAGGGCTCAGACAGCAATAGCATTGAATGTCGACTTTTGGCGATTTACAGCGTCAAGCCCTTTGCCGACGCCATTCGCACAAAAAGGTGCTGCTAGTTGAGCGTCGCCGCGAGCGCCTGCCGGTAGCGTCGGACCAGCTCTGGCTGTTCATTGGCCAGCGAGAAATACTCGACCATGCGCTTTTTCGCGGCCTGTTCGTTCCAGGCGCGATCCAGTTGCACCGATTCGAGCAAGGTCTGGAAGGCCGGCTCGTACTGGTTCTGCGCGGCGTAGACGGCGGCAAGGTGGTAGCGGGCGTCGTGGTCGTTCGCATCCTTGTCGATGCGTGCCTTGAGCGCGGCGGCCTCCGGTGAATTGCCGGCTTCCTCGGCGGCGAGGATTTTGGTGGCAACGCGCTGGAAGTCTTCCTCCATGCGGGTCATCGGCGAGCAGGCTTCGAGATAAGCCTTGGCTTCGTCGATGCGGTTGTCGCGCATGGCGACGTCGGCCAGCATCACGCGGGCCGCGTCGAGCTGCGGATTGATGGCCAGCGCGACCTTCAGTTCATCCACAGCGCCGTTGATGTCGCCGGCGTCGAGCTTGGCGACGGCTTTGCCCAGGCGTTCGTCGCTCTCCGACGGCACGATCTTGTCGAGGAACTGCCGTACGGCGCTTTCCGGCTGTGCGCCCTGGAACGCGCTCACGGGCTTTTGCCCCTTGAGCGCGATAACCGTCGGGATCGAGCGGATGCCGAACATGCCGGCAATTTCCTGCTGTTCGTCGGAATTGACCTTGGCGAGGCGAAAACGGCCGCCGTATTCCGCCGCCAGCTTTTCCAGAATCGGCGTCAACGTCTTGCACGGGCCGCACCACGGCGCCCAGAAATCGAGCACGATGGGTGTCTGGTCGGACGCCGCGATGACGTCGGCCTCGAAGTTTTCTACGGTGACTTCAAAGATGTGCGGAGAGGAGGTCATGAGGTTCTGAAATTGGGCTTTGAATTGACAAGGCAGATTGCGGCGACGGCAGATTTCTCAATCAACAGTCGCCACCGTTGCGGGCGGGCGCTACGTGCGCTGGTAACGGTCTTCCAGGCGGACGATGTCGTCCTCGCCGAGGTAGCTGCCCATTTGCACCTCGATGAACTCAACGGGGTCGTCAGTTTCGTTGGCGATGCGATGCACGGTGCCGACCGGGATGTGCACATGCTCGCCGGCCTTGTAGGCCTGCACGCGCTCACCCAGTGTGATGGTCGCCGTGCCCTTGATGATGACCCAGTGCTCGGCACGTTTGTGGTGCAGTTGCAGCGAGATCGCCTGTCCCGGATAGACGCCGAGGTGTTTGACCTGATAGGCAAGCGCTGAGCCCTCGGGCGGCGCCGAGCCCAGCGAGTCGTACCAGCCCCAGGGCCGCTCAACGCGGCGATGCAGTTGTGCGCGGCTGTCGCTGCGTTCGGACAGCGTGGTGGCGATCTTCTTGACGTCCTGCGCGTAATCCTTGCTCGCCACCAGAATCGCGTCCGGCGTATGCACGATCACGGCGTCATCAATGCCGACGCAGGCCACCACGGGCGCGTTGGGGCCGGTGGTCCGCACGTAGGTGTTGTTCGATTGCTCAAAAATGGCTTCGCCAATTGCCGCATTGCCGCGATCATCCTTCGGTGCAATGGCCCATGCGCTGTCCCAGGCGCCGATGTCGCTCCAGCCTGCATCAAGCGGCACCACCACGCCGCGAATGTTGAGGGCTGGCGAGGCGGCGAGCTTTTCCATGACCGCGTAGTCAATCGAATTGGACGGGCAGGTCGCGAACACTTTGGCGTCGGGCAGCAGGTCGTCACCAACCGCGCTGGCGCCAGCCAGCGAAGCCTCACAGGCCGCCAGCATCGCTGGCTCCAGCGCCGCCAGCGCGCGCAGCCAGACGCTGGCACGCACCACGAAAAGGCCGCTGTTCCACAAATACTGCCCACTCGCCACATAGTCGCGCGCCTTCTCCAGCGGCGGCTTCTCAACGAAGGAATCGAGCACGAAGGCGGCCGGATCGAAAGCACTGGTGCCGCCGACCTTGAGGTAGCCATAACCCGTGGCAGGCTCGGTGGGGACGATGCCGAAGGTGACGATCGCGTCGCCGGCAGCGGTGTTCTGCGTCACTCGCAACGCGGTCGCCACCACCCGCTGAAAGGCGCCGATATCGGCGATCACGTGGTCGGCTGGCATCACCAGCAGCGTTGGATCAGCGCCGGGGTGGGCTGCCTGCGCGCGCAGCGCGGCAAGTGTGAGCGCTGGCGCAGTGTTGCGGCCGGCCGGCTCGGCAATCAACTGGGCATGACTTTCGCCAATTTCCATCAACTGCCGGCGGGTGACGAAACGGTGCGAGTCGTTGCAGACCACGATGGGCGCGCTGCTGGCAGCGGCATCGAAGTCAGCGAGTCGCTGCGCCGTGGCCTGCAGCATGGTCGCCTCGTCGTGCACGGCGAGCAGCTGCTTGGGCATGTGCGAGCGCGAGAGCGGCCACAGACGGGTGCCGCTGCCGCCACAAAGTATGACTGGTGTGATCATCATGGCCGACATTCTGTCACTGGCGGCGGCGACCGTCCGCTGCTGAATTGCTCGCCCGTACAAACGGAGCGGCTGGCGTCCACGGCGGAATAGCTCCCAGCGTGCAAAATGCAGGCAGATGCATGCCTCACACGATCACCGGCGCGCCATCCTCCTGATGCTGGTCGGGCTGGCGCTACTGCTTTGTCTCGACGCCAGCGGCAAGTACCTGGGCGCACAGGGCGTTCCGGTGGGCGCTTCTACCTGGTCGCGCTACTTCGGCCATTTCCTCGTGGTGCTGGCCATTTTTTCCGGGCGCGATGGCGTGCGCCTGTTCCGCCCGCGCCGCGCCTGGGTGCAGTGGGTGCGCGGCGTGATGATGGTGGGGGTGACGCTGTTCTACTTCGCTGCGCTCGGCTATGTGCCGCTGGCCGAGGGGACGGCAATCTTCTTCCTGACGCCGATCCTGACCACGATTCTGTCGTCGTGGTTTCTGCATGAGCGGCCCGGTCGCTGGACCATTGTGTCCATCGCGCTGGGCTTTTGTGGCGTGCTGATCGTGGTGCGTCCCGGCTCGCAGGTGCCGCTGACCGGCGTGCTGCTGGTGCTCGGCGCCGCCTGCTGCAACGCGGCGTATCAAACACTTACTCGGGCAGCCAGCGCGTCCGACAGTGCGCCCGAGCGCAGCAGCACCCAGCTCATGTATGCCGGGCTGGTCGGTGCCTTGCTGATGACGCTGGCGGCGCCATTGTGGTGGACGCCGGGGTGGTACCTGGACAAGAGCCTCATCACCTGGGTCGTGTTCCTGATGACTGGCGTGCTGGGTGCACTGGGGCATCTGCTGCTGATCCGCGCCTATCGTCTCGCCCAGGCTACCGTGATCGCGCCGTGGATGTACATGCAGTTGCTGCTCTCGGTGGCCATCGGCTGGCTGGTGTTTGGTGCGGTGCCGGATACGGTGACGCTGGTCGGCATGCTGGTGATCGGGGTTTCCCCGCAGTTGACGCGGCTGAAGTGACGCGACCGACAGCGAGGCCGCGCCAATGGGCCGTCGCGGGCCGTTTCGTGGCGCAGCGCCCGTACAATCGCCGCTTCCGATAATTTGCGGTCCACAAGACCGGAATAACAACTATGGCAACTTGGCCTCTTTCACATTCACTGAGGCGGGGGTTGGCGCAACGTCTGATCGGCGTGGGCGCTGCAACAGTTGCGGCAGTCAGCTTGCTGGCGGGCTGCGGCGACACGGCAAAGAGCGGCACCGACGGTGCCACCGTCTCGGCCGTATCACCCGTCAAGTCCCCTGACGGCAAGAAGGTCGTTCGCTTCCCCTTCGTGATCGGCGAGTCCGGTTTCGATCCGGTGACTGCGCATGACCTCTACTCCAGCGAGGTCATCGACGGCATTTTCGACACCATCCTGACCTACGACTACATGGCACGCCCCGCCAAGCTCGTACCCAAGCTTGCCGCAGAAATGCCACTGGTTGAGGACAGCGGCAAGCGCTGGACCATCAAGCTGGTGAAAGGTGCCTACTTCTCGCCGCATGAAGTTTTCAACGGCAAGAAGCGTGAGGTGACAGCGCGCGACGTTGAATATTCGTTCAAGCGCCACTATGACGATTCGCTGAAACCGGTGTGGCGCTTCCTCACCGATGGCAAGATCGTTGGCCTCAACGCCTGGTATGACAAAAGCAAGAAGTCCGATGGCCTGCTGTGGGACGAGCCAGTGCCGGGCCTTGAAGTGCTCGATTCGCACACGCTGCGCATCTCGCTGACCAAGCCGGACTACAACTTTGGCTACGTGCTGGCGCATGTGGCAATGTCTATCGTTGCGCGCGAAGTGGTCGAGAAGTACCCGAACGACGTGCAGAGCCATCCGGTCGGCTCCAGCGCGTACTACCTGAAGGAATGGGTACGCGGCCAGCGCATCATTCTTGAAAAGAATCCGAACTGGCGTGGTGGCACCTGGAACTTCAAGGCCAACGCCGACGATCCGTACGACGAAGTCATCGTCAAGCAGATGCAGGGCAAGCCGCTCGCGCAGATTGACCGCGTCGAGATCTACCCGATTGAGGAAGAGCAGTCGCGCTGGCTGGCATTCAAGAACAAGCAGCTCGACTTCATCAACATGCCGCAGTCGTTCATCAAGCAGGCGCTGCCGGGAGGCAAGCTGTCGCCGGAACTGGCGGCGGAAGGCATTCGTGTGCAGAAGGCGGTGGACCCGGAGTACACCTACACCTACTTCCAGTGGAACGACCCGGTGTGGGGTGGCCTGGAGCTGCCGAAGGTCGCGCTGCGCCGTGCGATTGCCTACGCCATCAACCGCGACGAAGAAATCGAAATCATCCGCAAGGGCAATGCCAAGCGGGCCGAGTTCATCATCCCCGAGGGCATCGTTGGCCATCAGGCGAATTACAAATCGAGCGTCAGCTACAACCCGGCGCTCGCTAACGCCTTGCTCGACAAATTTGGCTACAAGAAGGGCGCTGACGGCTACCGCAACACACCGGATGGCAAACCGTTCACGTTCAAATACACCTCGACGCCAATCGCCATCGAGCGTGAATTCGACGAGCTGTACAAGAAGAACATGGACGCGATCGGCATCCGCTATGAAGCCGAGAAAGAGAAATTCGCTGATTCGATCAAGCGCGAAAAGCGTTGCCAGATCATGATTCGCGCCGCGGCGTGGATTGCCGACTATCCGGACGGCGACAACTTCACGCAACTGCTCTACAGCAAGAACATTGGTGAGTCCAACAACGGCTGCTACAAGAGCCCGGCTTACGACAAGCTCTACGAGCAGTCTGCCGTGCTGCCCGATGGCCCCGAGCGTGACAAGCTTTATCTCGAAATGCAGAAGCAGTTCGAGGCCGATACGCCGTGGGTGCTCGGCGTGACCCGCTACCGCAACCAGATGGTGTATCCGTGGGTGCTCGGCTACAAGCGGCATCCGGTGCTGCTGGCGAACTGGATGTATTACGACATCAATATGGGGAAGTAGCTCATGGCCGCCTACATCATTCGCCGACTATGGCAGATCATCCCGACGATGGCCGGGGTGATCCTGCTGATCTTTACGCTGTTCAACGTGGTGGGCGGTGATCCTGCCTATCTGCTGGCCGGCAAGATCTCCAACCCGGAACAGATCGCCAATATCCGCAAGCAGCTCGGTATCGATGAGCCTTACTGGATGCAGCTGCTGATCTTCGTGAAACAGGTGGTGACCTTTGACTTCGGCGCCAGCTGGAGCACCAACGAGGTGGTGTCGCACATGTTTGCGTCCCGGCTGCCGGCATCGCTGATGATCACCGTACCGCTGCTGATTCTGGAGACGATCATCGCGGTGAGCATCGCACTGGCAGTGGCCTATGTGCGCGGCTCGTTCACTGATCGCGCAGCGATGGTGACCTGCACGGTCGCGCAGTCGATCTCGATTCTGGTCTACATCATCGTGTTCCAGTATGTGCTCGCCTACAAATGGGGATTGTTCCCGGTGCAGGGCTGGGGCAATAACTTCGGCGAAAACCTGTTCAAGTTTGCGGCGCTGCCTATCCTGATCGCGCTGGTCGTGTCGCTGGCACCGAATATCCGCCTGTACCGCACTTTCCTGCTTGACGAGGTGAACCAGGACTACGTGCGTACCGCCCGGGCCAAAGGGCTCTCCGAGAACCGCGTGATGTTTGTGCACGTGCTACGCAATGCGTCGATTCCGATCATCACCAACCTGATGATCCAGTTGCCAGGCCTGCTGGTGGGCCTGTTCCTGATTGAGCGCTTCTTCTCGGTGCCGGGCATCGGCCGTGAGGTGATCCTCGCAGTGGAACGCTCGGACTTCCCGGTCATCAAGGCGATAACGGTCTATGTGGCGCTGGCCACGATGCTTGCCAACCTGGCAGCGGATCTGCTCTACAAGGCAGTCGATCCGCGCGTAGAACTGAAATAAGGACGGCAAGATGACTACTGCTGCAATGAATGCCGCGGCGGCCAGCGCGCCTGCCCGTTCCCCCGGTCTCTGGTCGCTGGCGTGGAAGCGCCTGCTCGGTGACCGTATCGCCATTGTTTCGATGATCGCGGTAATCCTGTTTCTTTTGTTGTCACTGGCTTCGTTTGTTGGCCTGGTGGCGAAAGACTGGAACCGTGAAGTGGCGATCAACTACGCACCGCCGACGCTGTTCAAGGACAGTCACAAACCGGCCGCTGACCTCAAGGCTGGCGCCAAGGACAGCGGGCCCGCAGTGGACAGCGGTGCCGCCAAGGCGGAGGTGGTCAACGATCGCGATCCGTTACGCGACGTGATCATCGAACTGAAGGGCCAGCTCGGTCAGGCCACGGGCGAGGTCGACTCCGGCATCAAGGTGGTTGACCCGCTCGCAGACGTCATGGCCGAGCTGCGCAAACAGCTTGGTCGGACGGGCGACGGCGCTGTGGCTCAGGCGGACGAAAAACGTGCGGAGCACTTGCCGTTTGGCGCCGACAAATGGGGCCGTGATGTACTCAAGAAGGTCATCCAGGGGTCGGAGACGTCCATTCTGGTGGGCTTTGCCGCCGCCATCGTGGCAACGCTGCTCGGTACCGTCCTTGGCGCCTTCGCCGGGTACTTCGGCGGCAAGACCGACGACGCGCTGAACTGGTTCTATTCGATCTTCAGCTCGATTCCGTACATCCTGCTGGTACTGGCGATTGCCGCCGTACTCAAGCAGAAGGGCATCGTGACCGTGGTGCTGATTCTCGGTCTCACCGGATGGACCAGCATCTTTCGGCTGGTGCGCGCCGAGTACCTGAAGCACAAGGCGCGCGACTACGTGCGCGCGGCCAACGCGATTGGCGCATCCAACATGCGCCGCATGTTTGTGCACATCTTCCCGAACATCTCGCACGTGGTGCTGGTACAGCTCTCGCTGCATGTGGTGCTATTCATCAAGAGCGAGGTGATCCTGTCCTTCCTCGGTTTCGGTGTGCCGGTCGATACGGTGAGCTGGGGCTCGATGTTGAACGAGGCGCAGAACGAACTGATTCTTGGCTACTGGTGGCAACTGGTGGCGGCCACGGCGTTCATGGCAGTGCTGGTTACAGCGTTCAGCCTGTTCACCGATGCGCTGCGCGACGCGCTTGACCCGAAACTGAAGTAGCGAGGACACCATGACGACACCACTTCTCTCCGTCAAGAATCTTCGCGTCAAGTTCCGCCTCGACAAGAAGAACTCCTTCGAAGCGCTCAAGGGCATTTCGTTCGACGTGATGCCCAACCAGACCGTCGCCCTGGTCGGCGAGTCCGGCTCCGGCAAATCGGTCAGTTCGCTGGCCATTCTCGGTCTGCTGCCGAAGGAAAACGCGACCGTTGATCGTGCCAGTGTGATCGAGTTCGAAGGCCGCAATCTGCTGACTTTCTCGAACGCCGAAAAGCGGGCGCTACGCGGCAGCAAAATCTCGATGATCTTTCAGGAGCCGATGAGCTCGCTGAATCCGGTGTTCACTGTGGGCTACCAGATCGAAGAGGTGCTGAAGGAGCACAAGGGGCTTGCTGGCAAGGCGGCACGCGAACGTGCGATCGCGCTGTTGACTGAGGTAGGCATTCCGGAGCCGGCGATCAAGATCGACAGCTTCCCGCACCAGATGTCCGGCGGCCAGCAGCAGCGCGTCATGATTGCGATGGCGATCGCCTGTGAACCCAAACTGCTCATCGCCGACGAGCCAACGACCGCGCTCGACGTCACCATCCAGAAGCAGATCCTCGACCTGATCGCCGAGCTGCAGAAGAAGCATGGCATGAGCGTGCTGTTCATCACTCACGACCTCGCGGTGGTGGGCGATATCGCCGATCATGTGGTGGTGATGCGGCACGGTGAAATCCGTGAGCAGGGCGCGGCCAGGGAGGTCTTTGCTGCACCGAAGGACGACTACACCCGCGCCTTGCTGGCGTGCCGTCCGGTGGTGGATTCGCGTCCGAAGCGTCTGCCGGTGATCGATGACTTCATGAGCGGGCGGGCTGACCAGATGCGTCTCGACCAGCGCACGCGGGGCGTCAAGGATAGCGATCCAGTCGTGCTTGAGGTCAAAGGCCTGTGCAAGGATTTTGTCTCGCGTGAGGGCTTCTTCGGCAAGCGCGTGTTCCATGCCGTGAAGGACGTGTCCTTCAAGCTGCGCAAGGGCAAGACGCTTGGGCTGGTGGGTGAGTCCGGCTCCGGCAAGACCACCGTCGGCCTCACCATCATGAAGCTGCACGATGCCACGAAGGGCGAGGCCTGGTTCGACGGCAAGAACATTCTTGCCATGCGCGAAAAGGAATTCCTGCCCTACAAGAAGCGCATCCAGATCATCTTCCAGAACCCCTATGCGTCGCTGAACCCCCGTTTCACTGTGGGTCAGATCATCTGCGAGCCGATGGTGGTGCACGGCATCGGCAGCAGCGCCGATGAGCGCGCTAAGATGGCCTTCGAGCTGCTGGCGAAAGTCGGACTGCCGGAGATGAGCTTCTACAAGTATCCGCACGAGTTCTCGGGCGGCCAGCGTCAGCGTATCGCCATCGCGCGCTGCCTGACCATGAAGCCGGACATCCTGATCTGTGACGAGTCAGTGTCGGCGCTGGATGTGTCGGTGCAGGCACAGGTGCTCAATCTGCTGCAGGATCTGCAGGACGAATTTGGCCTCTCCTACATCTTCATTTCGCATGACCTCGCCGTCGTCAAATACATGAGCGACGAAGTCATGGTGATGAACAACGGTGAGGTGGTGGAGCAGGGTGATTCCGACGCCCTGTATTCGGCGCCGCAGCAGCCCTATACGCGCAAGCTGCTGGATTCGATCCCGAAGGGCCTGGGCGCCCACGGCTAGCAGGCACGACCTCAAACATCGCGGAGGGGAGGCGGCTTTTCCCGGTTGGTACGCGCCAGCCGGATGGTCGCCGGTCGCCTGCTGCCATCGCCAGCGCGGCCATCATGTGCGCTGCTGCCACTTGCCTCGCTGACTCAGTTGGCATTTGCCATCAACATGCGTTCACACGATCGTTGTCGTACATCTAACGTGCTGTTGTAGCGGTGCAACGTCTGCTGATTGGCTCTGGCCTGAAAGGCCCATTATGAAAGGGCTTGGCGCCGCTTTTACGGGAAAGTCGACTTTTAGCGAAAATCGCGTGAAAGCCCTGCAAACAATGGGCTTCGTCAAAATTCCTGTAACGATTCTGTACAGCTGTTCAGCGCTCCGGATGACCTCAGTTTCGGATTCAGGTACTGGCCGGTCTTGGAAAAATCGCTTATATTTCAAAGAATTACAGAGATTGAGCCTGCGAGGCTTGCAACGGAGGGCGGAACGCTCCGAAGCGCCCGGCAGGACATCCCTGTAGGCGAAATGACGGCTTGATGACAGAATTAAAAAGTCATTCTTCCAACCGCCCGCAATGGGGATTACAGAGGTATTTATGATTAAAAAGAAGCAATTGGCTGTCGCTATCGCGGCAACTTTTGTGGCCACCGGGGTTGCTTACGCACAGCAACAGCCGCAGAAGGTCGAAAAAGTCGAGGTAACCGGTTCCAACATCAAGCGGACCGATGTTGAGACCGTTGCGCCGGTTGACGTCATCACCCGTGAGCAGATCGAGAAGTCCGGTCAGCCCACCATCGCTGAAGTGCTGCGCAACGTGCCGGCCAACAGCGGTAACTCGTACAACGAAAGCTTCTCCAACAGCTTCGCACCGGGCGCCTCGGGCATCTCGCTGCGTGGTCTGGGCCAGAAAGCCACCCTCGTGCTCATCAACGGTCGTCGTACCGCTGGTTATGGCTTCGCGCAAAACCTGCAAGACACCTTCGTTGACCTGAACTCGATTCCGTCGGCGGCTGTTGAGCGTATCGAAGTGCTGAAGGATGGCGCCTCCGCCATTTACGGCTCTGACGCGATCGCCGGTGTGGTGAACGTGATCCTGCGCAAGGATTACAAAGGCATCGAAATGTCGGCTGGTGCGGGCACTGCTGCCGGCAAGAACGACTATCGCTTCAGCGCCACTGGCGGCTTCGGCGACCTCGGCAAGGACAAGTTCTCGGTCCTCGGCGTGTTCGACTACTACAAGCGTGATCTGGTCAAGCTGAGCGACACCGACTTCGGTGCCTCGCGTGACTGGCGTGGTCGTGCAGGCGGCGGTCGTAACTTCGACTCGCTGACCGGCCTCGGCACGTGGCAGCAATACACCAACGCCGGTGTTGCGACCCAGAACTTCCAGGCAGTGCCTGGCTGTAACGCCGCTGGTGGCACTTTGATGACCGGCCCGCAAGCTGTTGCTGCCGGTTTGATCAACCTGTCGTCGAACCAGTCGGCTGCCACGCTGGCCACGCTGCAAGCGCGCGCTGCTGCCACCAACACGTTCTGTACTTACAACTCGAACAACGCGATCACCGCGCTGCCGGGCACCGAGCGTTTTGGCTTCCTGGGCCGCGGCACGGTTGAAATTTCGCCGAACCTGCAAGGTTATGCCGAGGTCGGTCTGTCGCAAGTCAAGAGCAACCAGATCTTCACCCAGCCGTTCTTCAACACGACCGGCCTGACCCAGACTGCGGTTGGCTTGCGTCCGTTCAGCTACACGGTGAACTTCGCCCCCGGCGTCGCCGGCAATCCGTTCAGCACGCTGGCTCGCTACGCTGGCTCGCTGAGCGACATGGGTACCCGCGACACCTCGATCAAGTCTGACACCTATCGCGTGCTGGCTGGTTTGAAGTGGACGGCTGGCTCGTGGGACGGTGACAGCGCCTTCGGCTGGTCGCGCAACGAAGTGACGTCGACCAACACCAACCGTCTGAACATCGCTGGCGTAAGCGCTGCGTTCGGCATCTCTTCGGCTGCCCAGCCGCCGGTGCCGACATCGAACAGCTCGACTTACAACCTCAACAATCCGTCGGCCAACAGTGCTGCGGTTCGCGATTCGATCCGCGCCAATTTTGACCGCAAGTCGGCTTCGGAACTGTTCTTCATTGACACCCGCGCATCCACCGAGTTTGCCCAGCTCACGCTGCCTGGCGGCCCGGTTGGCCTGGCGGTTGGTGCTGAGTACCGCGCCGAAAAGCTGAAGGACAGCCCGGCAGCGATCGCCCAGCAGGGTTTGATCCTCGGCCAGGGCATCACCAAGACCGACGGTGATCGCAACAGCATCGCGGTGTTCGCCGAAGCCAGCCTGCCGATCCTGAAGAACCTCGAGGCTCAACTGGCCGTTCGCTCTGACCGCTACAACGACTACGGCAGCTCGACGGTGCCGAAGGTTGGCCTGAAGTGGAAAGTGTCGCCGGAAGTCGTGCTCCGCGCCAACTGGGGCCAGGGTTTCCGCGCTCCGACGCTGCCGGAAATCTCGCCGTCGGTCGCCACGTTCTTCACCCAGGTGAACGATCCGGTAACGGGCGCTTCGGGCATCAACATTTCGGGTATCTTCGCGGGTAACCCGAACCTGAAGGCGGAAACGTCCAAGAGCGCAACGATCGGTGCCGTGTTCGAACCGACCCGTGACCTCAACATCGGCGTTAACTGGTACCAGATCGACTGGAAGGACCAGGTTGGTTCCTACAGCTTCCAGAACCTGGTCAACAACAACGGCGTGATCAACGGTGTTCAGCAGGGTATCGTTACCCGTGATCCGGCGACCAACGCGATCGTGTCGGTGCAAACCAACTACACGAACCTCAGCGAAGTGACCACCCGTGGTTTTGACTTCGACCTGAACTATCGCCTCAACACGCTGTACGGCAAACTGGGCTTCCGCGCTGGTGGTTCGTACCTCGAGAAGTACGCGATTGATGGTGACGAGTACGTAGGTGGCAACGGCTACACCTCGCTGCCGCGCATTCGTGGCTTCGCGCAGCTGTCGTGGGAGCAGGGTCCGTACTCTGCTGCTCTGACCGCGAACTACATCCACAGCTACTACCAGCAGCTGCTGGCCGCGAGCTACTTCTCGACCGCCAACGATCCGCGTTTCCAGACCGGCGTATACGGCGACAAGATCGGTTCGCGTACCACGCTTGATCTGTTCGGCGCTTACGAGTTCAACAACAAGCTGAAGATCTCCGGCTCGGTGCTGAACATCGCCAACAAGCAACCGCCGTACGATCCGGGCACGTCCTCGACGTTCCTGTATGACTTCACGCAGTTCGACGTGCGTGGTCGTGCATATCGCCTGAACCTGACCTACAAGTTCAAGTAATAGGCGCAAAGCCCCTCGCGGGGCTTCGGAAGAGGGGCTTCGGCCCCTTTTTCTTTTTGTGCGACGCCCTTCTCCGGGTGGTAATGTGTCGGCTGGTGCCGTTTCACCAGATCGCGCAGCATGGCATCATTGCATCTGCCGACGCCCGCTTCCCACAGGACTTCCGACGCATGAACACACCACTCTTTCGCTTTCTCGCGCTCTGTCTCGGCGCGTTTCTGCTGCCACTCCCCGCTGCGATCGGTCAGGGCGCTGCAGAGATCCCGGTCGAAACGCTGTTCAAGAAGACCGAGTACCGCTCGCTGACGTTTTCGCCGGACCAGAAGTCGATGGCGGCGTTGATGCCGGTAAACAGTCGCTACAACCTCGTCATCATCGATCTCGATAAACGCGCTGCCACGCGAGTGACCAACTTCGACAAGGCTGATGTGCTGAGTTTCTGGTGGGCGAGCAATGATCGCCTGCTGTTCACCACTGGTGACATGCAGCAACTGGCGGCCAACGCGGGCGACGGTGGCTTGTTTGCCGTGGATCGTGACGGACGCAATTCACGCATCCTGGTGCAGCCGATCACGGCGACACCTGGCCAGTACGTTGGCCGGCAGACCAGTTTCGTTGGCCGCATCAAGGACAGCAGGGACGAAGTGATTGTCTCCGCGAATGACCGCTCTGCCGATTCGCAGGATCTGTATCGCATGAATATCGTGACCGGGCGCAAGTCACTGATCAGCTTTGATTCGCCCGGCAAGGTGAATGACTGGGTTCTGGATCGCAACAATCTGGCTCGCGCGGCCTATACCGAGGATCAGAAGGAGAACGTCTACGCGTTTCATTACCGCGCCTCCGACAAGCAGCAATTCAAGGTCTTGCGTCAGTGGGATCACATGTTGAAGGACGTGGTGATTCCGGTTGGTTTCGACACGGACAACAAGACCATGTTCGTTGCCAGCAACATCGGCCGCGACACTGTCGCTTTCTTTCGCTTCGACCCTGAAGCTAACAAGCTGGGTGAACTGATTTACGGCGATGACCGCTTTGACATGGTGAGTCCAGGCCCGCTCGGCGGTGGTGGCGGCGCACTGCGGTTCAGTGGGCGCGACGAAGACCCCGGCAAGATCATCGGCGTCACTTACGATGCCGACCGGCGCAAGACCGTCTGGTTCGACCCCGCCGTGCAGAAGACACAGGCCATGCTCGACGCGGCGCTGCCGGCGGGCTACAGCAATCGCTGGAACCCGAATCATCGTCGTTCGCTGGTCATGTCGTCGTCTGACACTGATCCGGGGCGCTACTACATCTTCGATCAGGACAAGAAGACGCTGGAGGAAACTGGTGTTCGTCCGGCACCCTGGATTGACCCGAAGCAGATGCGGCCGATGCAGTACGTATCGTGGACGGCGCCAGACGGGCTCAAGGTGGACGGCTACCTGACGCTGCCGGCGAGTTATCGACCTGGGGCTCCGGTCCCCTTGATCCTGCATCCGCACGGTGGGCCCTGGGTGCGGGATATCGGCGGCTTCAACCCCGAAGTCCAGTTCATGGCGAACCGAGGTTTTGCCGTGCTGCAGCCAAACTTCCGGGGGTCGACCGGATACGGCCGCCGTCACCTCACGTCCGGCTACATGCACTTCGGCGATACACCCATGGAGGATCAAATTGCGGGCGTCGAATGGGCCATCAAGGAGGGTTTTGCCGATCGCAACCGCATTGGCGTTTTCGGCGCCAGCTACGGCGGCTATTCAACGCTAATGGTGATGGTCATGCGGCCGGAGCTCTTCAAGTGGGGCGTCAACTACGTGGGCGTTGCCGACATGTTCGTCAAACAGGACACGCAGCCGGCCCAGAAGTACTCTGACTTCGGCTATCTCGCCAAGCTGGTCATCGGTGACCAGAAAGCCAATCGCGAGATGTTTGAACGGATGTCACCGGCGCGCTACGTCAGCAGGATCCAGGGCCCCGTATTCCACGCCTACGGCGGCGAGGATCGCAACGTCGATATCGAAAACGGTCGCGTCATCCGCGCGGCGTTTGAACGTGCCGGTAAAGCGCACGAGTGGATGTTCGTGGCCGATGAAGGGCATGGCTATCGGCTCGACAAGAACGTTTTCGAGTTCTACAAACGCTTCGATGCCTTCATCAAGAAGAACACACCGAATCCCAGGTAGCTGCCGACACAAACGGTTCGCCCGCTAGCGGTCAGCCGGCAACAAAAAAGGAGGCCTCGGCCTCCTTTTTTGCTGGTTGTTGCGGTTGGCTTGCTATTTGCCGATCTGCTCGTCGAGGAACTTCAGTACCTGGGTGTACAGGTCGATGTTGTTCTCGAGTCGACCGAATCCGTGGCCTTCCTTTTCCTTGATCACAAAGGCCTTGGCCGGGTTGCCCGCAGCCTTGAGTGCCTTGTCCATGCGGATGATCTGGTCGATCGGGACACGGATGTCATCCTGACCGGCATACAGGAACACAGCACCCTTGACCTTGGTCGCATTGTTGACCGGTGAAATGTCGCGTACCAGCTGTGACTTCAGGTCCTGCACGCCGATGATGGCTTTCCAGAAGTCGACCGCCGCCGGGCTGCTGACGTAGTCCGTGTCCAGCGAGGTGTTCTGATAAACGAGATCGGCGACGGCGAGGCCGGCGACGGCGCACTTGAACAGATCCGGCGTCTTCACCATCGCCTGCAGCGACGCGTAACCACCGTAGCTTGCACCCGAGATGCAGGCTCGCTTTGGATCGGCAAATCCCTGCTCGACAGCCCATTTCAGTGCATCTTCGTGATCTTCCGACATCTGGCGGCCGATGGTGCCAAAGCCTGCCGTGTAGACCTTGCTGCCGATTCCCGGTGTGATGCGGAAATTGGGCACTACAACGGCGTAGCCGCGCGAGGCGAACAACTGCCCTTCGATAAAGCCGAATCCTGACCCGAAGCGATCCGCACGGACACTTGGACCGCCGTGAATGTGAACGATGGTCGGCAACTTGTCGCCCTGTTTGTAGCCTTTGGGCAGGAAGTAGTAGCCGGTGATTTCAAGTCCGTCGCGCGTCTTGTAACGGAACGGACGTTGTTCGACCAGTTTTCCGTCCAGCCACGGGCGCGAGGCACCGACTTCTTCCAGCGTGCGCTTCTGCTCGTCGAGCAGGTACCAGCGCGTGGACTTCTGATCCGAGAAGGAAGTCACCAGCAGCCGTTTGCCATCGGGCGTGCGCCGGAACGTATTGACCATCCCCGGAAGCGCTGCATCGAGCATGGCCTGGGTTTTGGCCCGGCCCTCGTCGGTCCAGACCGTCTCGGGCTTGTCACCGTTGACCTGATAGCCCAATACCCGGTCGGTTTCGCCTTCCACCAGAACGCCGGCCACGCGGTCGCCCTGCGAGTCTGCGCCCATGTCGAAACGCGGGTGCGACGCGATCATTTCACCGACTTTCTTTGTTTCCGGGTCGTAGCGATAGATTGCCATCGTGTCGCGGTCGCGGTTGGTGGCAATTTGCAGCGTCTTGTTGTCCGACTCAAACGCCAGCGGAACAAATACCGCGCCCTTGTCGCGCGAATAGCGTGCGATCTCTTCCCACGGGCTGCCTTCGCCCTTGCGGTAGTAGACGACACGGGTAATTTCATCCTTTACGCCGGCAACCACGACACGCGGCACCAGCTTGCTGTCGAGCATCCATTCAATGGTCAGATCGGCCGGGCGGCCGGAGGTGAGCAGGGTGGTGCGACCGGTATTGAGGTTCAGTCGGTACAGATCGACGGAATCGGCCGACGTCTGGTTGCCCTCGGCAATGACCTCGTCAGTGTTGCCCGGGATCGTACGGTGCAACGACAGGCTGCGATACACATACTGGTTGCGTTGCCGCGTTTCCCGGACGGTCGGCGCCAGGCGGCGCGCGCCGGAGCCATCGCGACCGACGACGAACAGGCCACCACCGTCGAATTGACCAGCGCCAGTGGGCGAGTTCGCCTGCCCCAGCGAGAAGATCAGACGGTCATCGCCAACCCAGGCAACATTGATCACGTCGTAGTCATCAAATGCCGTCAGCAGGTTGCCCTTGCGGGTTTCCATGTCCATCACCAGCAGGTTCATCCGGCCCTTGAACGGCGCCGTCGCCGCCAGGTATTTGCCCGAGCGCGACAGCGTGGGGCCGGCCAGGCTCGGGCTCTTCCAGATGTCCTCGACCGTCAATTGATTGGCAGCGGGGGCGGTGGCCGGCTGTGCCTGCGCGCTGGCGCCAAACAGTGGCACCGCCAGGGCGAGAATCGCAACTACTTTACGCATCCTAACTCCAGATTGCTGCGTGCGAAGCACGCGAAAGTAAACCTGAAAAGTTAGCTGAATATCGGGCGCCTCGACACGTCGCTGGTCGCAATGTGTCGTCGCTCGTCACAAAGACGGCGACGCACTCGAACTCGCGGTCTGTATCACCTGAGATTGCGCGGGAGGTAGTGTCATGTGGCGTGTTGTAGCTGCGCAACGCATGTGGCAGCGGCATTTTCTGGAAATGGCCTTTTAATGCGGCCTGAAAGCCTATTTTGCAAAAAGTCGACTTTACTGAAAAAACGTGTGCAGGCCCCGTAAAATAAAGGAAAAGTCGACAAAGATGATGGGTTCGGATTTGCATCTTACGATGTAATATGAGCGCCGATTCGGCATCAACGGGCTGTTCTCGATGCGTTCAAAACAACGCCAGATCAAGCACTTACGAGACATCCGGCAGGTGCTCACATCGTCACCGGGTCCGGCGTCGCAGCGGACAGCGTCTGACCGGTAGCTGACAGAACCGCACTGAACATGCAGAATGCTCAGGTCATATTCATGTCATCTTTCGGGGATCTTTTTATGCAAATCAAACGGAAGCACCTTGCCGTTGCGGTTATCAACGCCGTGGCAGTGATGGCGAGCGGAGCTGTTTACGCGCAGTCGGAGCCGCAAAAAGTCGAACGGGTAGAGGTTACGGGGTCGGCCATTAAGCGCATTGAGGCTGAGGCGGCATTGCCCGTCCAGGTAATGACGCGCAAGGATATCGAGCGCACTGGCGCCACGTCCGTGGCGGAATTGGTGCAAAAACTGCCTGCCGTTCAGGGATTCACCGAGGCTTCGCAGTCAGTTGGTGGCGGAGGGGGCGGGTTGTCCTCTGCGTCTCTGCGCGGATTGGGCGGCCAACGCACACTCGTTCTGCTGAACGGCCGCCGGATGGCCGCATATGCGGGCCAGACGCTGACGGGTTACGGTGATGGTATCGACCTTAATCTGCTTCCACTCGCCGCGATTGAGCGCGTCGAGATCCTGACCGATGGCGCCTCCACACTCTATGGAACCGACGCTATCGCTGGCGTGATCAATTTCATCACCAAGTCGACCTACTCTGGCATCGATGTTGCCGGTTCGTATTTTTCTCCGCAGAAGTCTGGCGCCAAGGAATACACCGTATCGGCGACCGCGGGTGTCGGTGACCTGCAAAAAGACGGCTACAACTTCATGATCGCCGCCACGCACAACGATCGTGAACAGCTTCGCGCCGATCAGCGTGATTTTTCCCGTACGGGCATTCTCTCGTTCAACTACAACGGCCAAACTTACGACTTCTTCAATGGTTCGAGCCGCGGCATTCCGGGCAACATTCGTCCCAGCACGGAAGCCGACATCAATGCGCTCGGTGCGCGCAACCCGTATTTCATGGCCAATGGCCGTTGCCCTGACCGTCACGTTGCGATTGGCCGTCAGTGCTTCTTCGACTATGCGTCGACCCTAGAGATATACCCTGAACAGACTCGTACCAGCGGTATGTTGTCGTTTAGCAAGCGTCTGGGGGGGGATCACACCCTATTTGGTGAGCTGCTGTACGCCGAGTCCAAGATGATCTCGCGCATTGCCGCGCCGCCAGTTGACATCCCGGTGGCCACCACAAGTCCGTTCTATTCCTATGCTCGCGCTTTGGGATACACGGGCAACGTCACGGTCCGCTGGCGTCTTTGGGATGCCGAAAACCGCACCACTGAGGATACTGGCAAGGCGACCCACTTCACCCTCGGTAGCAAAGGGGTGGTAGCCGGTTGGGATTACTCGACTGCGTTTACCCACTCGGAGAACAAGTGGGCTGAGAATTATTTGGCTGGCTGGATGAAGTCCAATGAACTTCTGGCCGCCCTCGGCTCTGGCACGTTGAACCCGTTCGTTGGACCAGGGCAGCAGTCGGCAGCAGCTTTGGCGACGATCAACGGCGCTGTTTATCGTGGCATGTACAAGAGCGCAGACACTGCCTTGACGATGGTGGACGTCAAGGCATCGCGAGAGCTCTTCGCTGCGCCTGGTGGCACGTCGATGATCGCTGTCGGCGCAGACTTCCGGCGCGAATCCAATACCTACACACCGTCGGCTATCGCTCGCGCGCAGGGTAACGTCATCGCTGGCGACAGCGCTGCGGAAGAGCCCTACGATCTCGCACGTCGTTCATTCGGCGCCTTTGCCGAGGTTGCTGTTCCTCTTACCAAGACGCTGGAGCTGACTGGTGCAGTGCGTGGCGATCACTACTCGGACATCGGTAGCACGACGAATTTCAAGCTGGCCGGACGCTGGCAGCCCACTCAACAAGTGCTGGTGCGTGGTTCGTTCGGGACGGGGTTCAAAGCACCGAGCATCGCGCAGGTTTCCAACATTCATCAGCTCTACGGTGTGACAGGTGGGTCGTATACCTGCCCGTTCCCGGCTAGCGATGCGATGGCGCGATACTGCGTTCCTGGCAGCACGCAGTACAACGTGTTTGCGGAAGGCACGCCAAATCTGAAGGCAGAAAAGTCTCAACAGTTCACACTGGGCGTGCGCTTCGAGCCTTCGCCGATGGCCACCATTGGTGTCGACTACTGGTCGATCAATCTGAAAGATCGCATCAGCCAGCTCGACGAAAGCGTGGTGTTCGGTGATCCAGTGCGATATCGCAATCTGTTTACAACGTACACAGATCCGACTTCCGGTTCGACTGACTTGGCCATCCTGCTGAAGAACGCCAACCTCGGCAAGAGTCAGACCTCCGGTCTTGACTTTGACGTCGCGCTGCGCTTCAAGACACCTGTTGGACAGCTGACCTCACAGCTTCTGGCGACATACACGCTGAAGAATCGCTACCAGCGTGAAAATGGCGGCGCTTACTTTACCGACCTCGGCAACTTTAACGACGGCGGTGTTACGTTCCGGTTCCTTGGTCGTTGGATCAATACGCTCGAATACGGCAAGTGGACGCACTCGGCAACCGTGAACTACAAGTCTGGCTACGGAGATCAGTTCCAGAGCGCGGACGATTGCCTTGTATCCGATGCGAACGGTGATTGCGTTGATATCCGCCGTGAGGTCAAGCCGTACGTCACCTTCGATTGGCAAACGGTCTATCAGCACAACAAGAACCTCAAGCTCTCGCTCGGTGTTCTGAATCTGCTTGATCAGGACCCGCCGCTGAGCATCAAGACCGTGGGCGGTCACCAGCTCGGCTATGACAATCGGTACACGGATCCGCGTGGCCGCACGTTCTACGGGCGCATCAACTACACGTTCAAGTAGTCGTTGCTTTTCTGCGGATTTGCGATAATCCGCAGCTTGCTCAGGCCGGCGCCGCCAAATTCTGGTGGGCCGGCTTGTGCTTTGTCTGTTCCCGTTTATCGATCTTGACGGTCAGCAACGCTCACAAGGCGTGCCCGACTGTTTTCTCACAAGGAATGCAGGTATTTTGCAAACAGGCGCTGTCCTGCGGCTTCGTCCCGTGCGGAACCGTTCGATTCATGCTCGCGCATCAGGCTGTGGCGGTTACGCCCGGCTGCGAGCTTTACCCCCACCAGTTCTTGCTTATGCCTCCCCGGTTTTGATCCGTGGCACGAGCGGTGGTGTGCAGTTTGCTTCTACGTTACATTCCCCTTTTCCAATCAAACTAGTGTCATGTATGATGTCGTACATCGACGATGCCGTGAGGCAAAAAGGAGTCTTCTGTGTCCATTGAAATGAAAAAAGCAATTCGCCGTACTGGCAGTGCACTGATGGCCGGCTCAGTGCTGTTCGTCTCGCTGGTCAGCGCCCCGCTGTCCGTTTTCGCCCAGACGCCCGCTGCTGGTGGCGCGCCCGCCGCGTCGTCTTCCGCTGCACCGGCGGCTACCCCTGCAGCTGCTCCGACTCCCGCAGCTGCCCCGGCTCCGGCGCCGTTCCAGGCAGGCAAACCTGCCACCGAAAAAGTCGAAAACCCCTACGGCCTGAAGGCGCTGTGGGCGGAAGGCGACGTCGTTGCCAAAACCACCCTGATCATCATGGTCATCATGTCGGTCGGCACCTGGTACATCATGGTTGCCAAGCTGCTTGAACTGTCCAAAATCGGCCGCCAAGCGAAGCAGGCCGAGAGTTCCTTCTGGAGCGCTCCGTCGATTGCCCAGGGCGTTGAGTCCCTGAAAGAGCAAAGCCCGTTCCGCTTCCTCGCTGAAGCCGGTCTCGAAGCAACCAAGAAGCATGAAGGCCTGCTTGCGCATATCAGCTTCTCCGACTGGGTTACGCAGTCGATCCAGCGTGCTACCGACAGCGTGCAAAGCAACATGCAGAATGGTCTCGCGTTCCTTGCTACTGTCGGCTCTACCGCCCCGTTCATCGGGCTCTTCGGTACCGTTTGGGGCATTTACAACGCGCTCGTGAAGATCGGTGTGTCCGGTCAGGCGTCAATTGACAAGGTTGCCGGTCCGGTGGGTGAGGCGCTGATCATGACGGCCATCGGCCTCGCCGTCGCGGTTCCGGCCGTGTTGGGTTACAACTTCATCGTCCGTCGTAACAAAACCACGATGGACAAGATCCGCAACTTCGGCTCCGATCTGCACTCGGTGCTGATCGCGTCCGGCAAGAAGTAATCGCAAGAATCTGACAACGGAGCCTGAACCATGGGCATGAACGTTGGCAGCGCCAGCGGCGACGAAGACCAGGTCAACTCGACCATCAACACGACGCCTCTGGTGGACGTGATGCTGGTGATGCTGATCATCTTCCTGATCACCATTCCAGTGGTGACGACGTCGATCAAGGTGCAACTTCCGAAGGAAGAAATACAGATCCGCGAATCGAAGCCGGAGAACATCGTTGTTTCCGTCGATGGCAACGGCCGCATGTTCATGTATGACACGCCGATTCGTGATATCCGCGATCTCACCGATCGCCTGAAGAAGTTTTCCAAGATGGATCCGCAACCCGAGGTGCATATCCGGGGCGATCTGGCGGCAAACTATGACGGCGTCGGTCGGGTCATCTTCGCGTGCCGCTCCGCAGGCATTTCGAAGATCGCGTTCCTGACCGAACCTGCAGCGCGTGGCGAATAGCCGCGCCGCACGCAGACATAAGAAGGATTGAACCTATGGGAATGAACCTGGGTAATTCGAGCGGTGATGCGGACGTCATGGTCGACATGAACACCACCCCGCTCATTGACGTGATGCTGGTACTGCTGGTCATGCTGATCATCACCATTCCGATTCAGTTGCACTCGGTCAACATGAATATGCCGCCGCCGAGCCCCAACAAGCCGCTGGTGGAACCGGAAATCGTCAAGATCGACATTGACGAAAACAGCGTTGTGTACTGGAACGGTGCGGCGATGCCGAACCGGGCTGAACTTGAGGCAAAAATGGCAACAGCGGCGGCGCAACAAACGCAGCCGGAAATCCATTTGCGGCCCAACAAACTCGCCAAGTACGAGATCGTTGCCTATGTGATGGCTGCCTCGCAACGCGCGGGACTGGTCAAGATGGGCATCCTCGGACACGAGCAATTCCTGTAAAGCGCTACGCCATAGAGCACGACGCCAAAAGCTGAAGAAAGCGCTGAACACGCATGGATTACACCTATAAACCCGCGAAATCGAGCAAGCGAACGATCGCCATCGCCGCCGTGCTCGCTCTGCACGCTTTCATTGTCTACGCGCTGGTCACCGGGCTGGCGCGCAAGGCAGTGGAAGTGATCAAGAAGCCGCTGGAAGCGAAGATCGTGGAGGAGGTCAAGTTGCCGCCGCCACCGCCACCGCCTCCACCGCCTCCGCCACCGCCGAAGCAGCCGAATCTGCCGCCACCGCCTCCCGCCGCGCCGCCGCCTCCGTACGTGCCGCCGGTTGAAGTCGTGGTGCAGGCACCGGCCGCGCCGACGATTACCACGACGACAACCGAACCGCCGAAGACCGATTACAAGATCGCGCCTCCGGTTCCGCCGGCACCGCCGGCACCGCCTGCGCCACCGCCGCGACCAGCGGTTACGCGTCTCGGCATGTCGGCGCTACCCAACCCGTGTCGCCCGGATTCGCCGCCGGCCCGCGACATGAACAAGGCAGGTATCGATCGCATCGACGGTACCATCCTCGCGACAGTCAATCCCGATGGTTCGTTCTCCAACGTCCGGGTCCGGGAAGTGACGCCAGGCAACATGCGCAATGCTGTACAGCGTACGTTCAATGGCCCGCTGACGGATCCAGCATGCCGTACCGAGAAATCGGACAGCAGCCACGAGGTTGAGATTCCGTTCACCATGAAGCTCGACTGATTGTTTCTGCCGGACCGACGCGTCGTCTGACGATGACGCGTCTGGGTCGAACAGACGCAATTGCACGAAAAGGCGACCCTTGCGGTCGCTTTTTCTTTATGTACTTGCTGGCATCGCGGCTACGCTCGTGCGCGCCGAGAAGTCCTGCTCGCCCATCGGGAACGGTGGCCGAAGCACGATAATCTGCGGTCTTACCGCCTGAGATCCTTGTCATGCTGTTTCTAGTTACACGCAACAACGATCGCCGTCGTCGGCGAACTGTCGGCCCCTGCTCCACGCAGGAAGGGCGCCTCGACAACGACATACCCAATTTCCTGTGGGCCGTACAGGCGTCGTGGCGTATATGAGTCATCTGCGTGCAATTGCTTCTGCGCTGTTGCTGATGCCAGCGGCAGCCAGCAGTGCCAGCATGGACGTGACGCCAGTACAGTCGCTGGATGTGTCACGCTATATGGGGAGCTGGCACGAAATTGCGGCGATTCCGCAGTTCTTTCAACGCAAATGTGTTCGCGATACGCGGGCGACCTACTCCCTGGACCCAGGTCAGCCGTTGATCATTGTTGAAAACGTCTGTACCAGAGACGACGGCGGCAAGGAACGGGTTCTGGGCCGGGCGCGTCCAGTTGAAGGGCAAGCCGCATCACGCCTGGAAGTCACATTTCTCGATCTGTTTGGCGAGTACCGTTTCTGGGTCGCGGCCGACTATTGGGTCATCGCTCTTGACCCGCAATATCGCTGGGCAGTCGTCGGGCACCCGACACGGCGCTATGGATGGGTGCTGTCGCGTGAGCCGCGCCTTGCGCCAGTTGTGCTGGCAGAGATCATCGGGCGCATCAAATCGCAAGGTTACGACGCTTGCCAGTTTGTGGTGACGCCGCAGACCGGGGGGCTTTCCGTGCGGCGCCCGCTTTGTGAGGCTCTGCCGTGACGTGAGTCCTTTGTTGCCCGGAAGTCGTGGCCCTAAGGGCAGCTCACGACCTTTCGGGCGGCGGCATGTTGCGCAGAAACGAGTCAAGTTCGCCGGGCTTGGGGGTGTCGATCATGTCGAGCGAAAGGTCCCACTTCGGCGTGCCGTCCGCATCGTTGGCGCCGCGTGACTCCCAGTCGGCGGCAGGGAACTCAACCGGTGCGCCCGCTGCAATGCCCTCATGCACCTGCAACAACAGGAGGATGTCGCGATACGCCGCCAGGCTGAAGCCAAGCCGTGAGCCGCCGCGGTTGTCGTACAGCAGTTCCTCAAGAAACTTCTTGGCCTCTGCCGTGCCCCAATCGCGCTCGATTCGGGACACGAGATGCGGGAACGCTTCCAGGCCATCGTCCAGCGCCAGCTCATGGCCATAGTTGTCCCAGTCGGGCATGCGTCCGTTGAACTGTTTGCGAAATCTGGGCGCCAGCTCGTCGTAGCCGGCTCGATTGTTGGTGCGCCGGTACAGATCAAAAATCATCAGCCAGGGCGCCGGTGATGAGTGTTCCACATCCTGGCCTTCCTGGCTGTCGATGTGAGCGCGCAAAATTTCAATGGCCTGATCGTTGCGACCAAGGTCGGAGTAGACCTGAGCCTCATCGGTGATCTGCGACAACTCGGTCACGTCGACGTGCGACTCCGTGTCGCGCAACTGGAACAACGGGCTGATCAGCCGGTCGGATGCCTCGCTGGCCTCCTTTGCAGTCATCGGCGCCTGGGCGGGTGTCGCTGCTTTGGTTGACGGCCCTTCGTCCGCTCCTGGCGACGATTCGCCCGAGTTTTGCGATGCTGTTGAAGTCGCGGTAGTGCGGGCGGCCGTGGTATTGACCACGGTCCTTGTTGGCATCACCGTGTCAAATTCGTCGCCCGTCTGCACGACAGTCACCGGGCCGGCATTGGCAAACTGCACTTGCGAGCGCTGCGCCTGCCGCTGCCGCACCAGGAACACGATCAAGCCGAGTACCAGCAGGCTTGCCGGTATCCAAAGCCATTTCTTCCAGTCCCACTCGCTAGCCGCAGCGCTGGCGATTGCTGGCTTGCCAGCGGATTCGGCGGCGCCGGTTTTGGTGGTCACGACAGCGCTGCCGCCGGCGGCAGCGATTTGTGCCTGAAGCTCAGCCAGACGGCGCTGGGCCACGACCAAATCCGCTTCCAGCCTGGGCGCAAGGTCTTCTTCGATCGGTGCTGCGAACAATCGGGCACGCCGCTCCTTCGCGATAGCCGCCTGCAGTTCGTTACTGCCTGTAGCTGACGGTGCGCCCCCGGCTGCGGCGCTGGTATCGAAACTGGGTAAGTCACTGGCGATGCGCAACCGCGGTATGGCCAACGCGGCGATGGAAGCATCCTCGATGGCAACGCCGCCTGCGGCCGCGCCGCCCTGGACGCGCAGTTCGTCGGGGCGTGGTGATGCCGGCTTCGCTTCGTCCTTGCCAACCACTGAGCGGCCCGCGCGGGATGAAGCTCTGGTCGGTGCGGCAATTGTCGACTCATTCGCCACGGCGGGATTCCCGGCGCTGGTGCGACGGGACTTGGCCCGGGCCGCTGATCGGTCTCCGGCCTTTGGCGAAGACTTTGCTGCGGCAACATCGCCCGCCGGGTTGTCGACCGTGCGTGCACCCGACTCGGCCTGCGGTGGTGAGATCACCGGTGGCAGTGGGGGCGCTGCGGCGCTTTCACGAGCGGTCAGCGGAGGGGGATCAAGCAGGATCGTGTATTCGCGCCGGATCGGCGTGTCACAGATTGCCTCGATGGCGACGCGAACAACCGGTTCGTCGACGGATCGGGCGCTGCGCACCAGTAACCGCGGCGTATTGCCGAGGTCCAGTTCTATGCGCGCTTGACTGACTGAGGACAAGCCGTCGGCACGGCTGGATGTGGCAATACGGAAGCAGCGTGCTTCCAGCGAATCACCAGGGGCGCCCAGCAGCGGAATGCTCATGCGCAGGGGTTGTCCGAGGTAGGACGTGACCTGCTCGGTACCGAAAGACAGTGCAAGGCTCGACGGTGCGACCGCGACCAGCGCGAGCGCGACCGCCACGCGCAGATACACACGCTCCGACACAACCCGAGGCGTCAACCGATACTCCCCACGATTACTTTTGATATGAACTCCGACCAGAGGGAGTGTAACCAAGAACCGCCGCCGGCCTGTCGCGCGCCGTCCTGTTCAGCCGATGGCATCGACGTTGAAAAACTCACGGCTGCCGCGCATCTGGGCGATGCGCTGGACAAGCAAGTCGAGGTGGTCGGGGTTGTCGACGAAGTTCAGACCGTCAGTGTTGACGAACAGCACCGGGGCCGCGTCGTAGCGGTGGAAAAGTCTGACATAGGCGTCGGACAGGCGGACGAGGTAGTCTGCTCCGACCGCCTGCTCATAGCGAATGCCGCGCTGCCGCACCCGTGCGAGCAGGGTGTCGGATGACGCTTGCAGCGCCAGCACCAGATCGGGGCGTGGCGACTGCGGCTGCAGATGCGCATACAGTCTGCGATACAGCGCCAGTTCATCCTCGGCCAGCGTGAGCTCGGCAAACAATGGATCTTTGTCGAGCATGAAGTCGGCGACCACCACGCGCTGAAACAAACTGAGTTGCGCCAGATGTTTCACCTGGTCGGCGCGCTGAAACAGAAAGTTCAGCTGCGTTGGCAAGGCGTAGCGAGAGGGCTCGGCGTAAAAGCGGGCAAGAAATGGATTGTCCGCCGGAGCTTCCAGCAGGAGTTCAGCGCCAAGGCGTTCACCCAGAAGTCGTGCGAGACTGGTCTTGCCGACTCCGATGGGGCCTTCGACGACAACGTAGCGCAGTCCGGTCAGATCCATCTCATGCCGCCTGCCTGACTGTTTGGACGGCGTTGATGGCGGCGGGTGGCATTGCCCGCAGCAGATCAGCCGCCTTGCCATGACCCGGAACCTCGGCGCCCGGTGCGATTTCCGCCAGCGGACGTAGGACGAAGGCGCGTTCGTGCATCCTTGGATGGGGCAAGGTCAGCCTGGCCGAGTCGATGGCCAGATTGTCGTAGAGCAGGATGTCGATATCGATGGTCCGCGCAGCGTTGCGTTCGTTGCCGCGCACGCGTCCGTGATCCTGCTCGATACGCATGGTTGCACTGAGCAGGGGCTCCGGGTCAAGCGTCGTGTCAATTGCGGCCACGGCATTGATGTAGTCAGGCTGCGCTGACACTGCGCCCCACGCAGCGCTTTGGTAGAGCGATGAGACAGCAACCACCGCAATGCCCGGGATCTGTTGCAACGCCAGTATCGTACGCAGTACCTGCTGTTGCGGCTGCAGCAGGTTGCTGCCCAAGGCAAGGTAAGCCCGATGCCAGCCAACTCCGGGGGTGGCGACGTCAGCCATTCTTGCCGGCGGTTGGCCGCGCCAGGGCACTGCTACTCGATGCTGCCGCCGGTGTCACCAGTGCCACCGTCATTGCTGTCATCGCGCCGCTTGCGGCCCCTTCCGCCGCGCGAGCGTCGCCGGCGCCCGCCTGCGTCGCTGGTGCCGCCGCCGTGCTTGAGTTGCGCGCGTTGCCGCTGGCTGATCAGCTCCTGGCGGATGTCCGGATCGGACTCGATGAAGTTGGTCCACCAGTCCGCCAGTTCCTGCTCGATCTCACCGGCCGCCGCGCGCAGCAGCAGGAAGTCGTAGGCAGCGCGGAAGCGCGGCTGCTCCACCATGCGCAGCGCCGCCTTGCTGGTGCGCTGTTCGAAGCGTGGCTGCATCAGCCAGATTTCACGCGTGATGCCGGCAAACCGCTGTGGCAGTGTGATCGTCTCGCGCTGTTCGTCGATCACCTGCTCCATTGCCAGCATCAGTGCCGGCACATGATGCTCGCCGCGCGCTTCAATCTCGCTCCAGCGCTTCACCACCTGGTGCCAGAGCAGGCTGGCGAACAGGAAGGCGGGCGATACCGGCTTGTCTTCGCGTACCCGGCGATCCGTGTTGTCGAGCGCCAGCTCGATGAATTTCTGGCCACCAGGCTGCTGGTAGATCAGGTCGAGCAGGGGTAGCAAACCCTCGGCGAGACCGTGTTTGCGCAGCTCGGCGAGGGTGGCATTGGCGTAGCCGGAGAGCAGCAACTTCTGGATTTCGTCAAACAGGCGCGCCGGCGGCACGTTCTTGATCAGCTCCGAATGCTCGCGAATCGGTGTCGCGGTGGCCTTGGCGATGCTGCAATTGAGTTTTACGGCGAGGCGCACCGCACGCAGCATGCGCACCGGGTCTTCGCGGTAGCGCGTTTCGGCGGTGCCGATCAACCGCAGCGTGCGCTTCTCGACGTCCTTCAGGCCGCCCATGAAATCGACCACGACGTCTTTCGTCGGGTCGTAATAAAGCGCGTTGATGGTGAAGTCGCGCCGCGCAGCATCCTCTGCCTGGGTGCCGTAGACGTTGTCTGAGGTGATGCGGCCGGTGGCATCGGCCTCGACCTCGCCGCCGCGATTGCTGCGGAAGGTAGAGACCTCGATCGTCTCATCGCCGAACATCACGTGAACGAGCTTGAAGCGGCGCCCGATGATGAAAGCGCGGCGGAACTCGTGGCGCACCTCTTCCGGCGTCGCATTGGTAGCGACGTCGAAATCTTTCGGGATGACGCCAAGCAGCGCGTCGCGGACGGCACCGCCGACGATGTAAGCCTCGAACCCGGCCCGCTGCAATTTCTCGCAGACGTAGACGGCGTTCCTGCTCATATGCTCGCTGTGGATGCCGAGCGCCTTGCCGGAATGTTCGACGCGCACCGGCTTCTTGCGGGGCAGCACACGTTCGATGAATGCTTTGATCATGCGACGAAAGCCTATGCAACGGCCGCGACCGGATGGGTTCGCGGTGCGCGTCCCAAGGCGTCGTCATTGCGCTGGCCGGTCGCAGCGGGTGCAGACCGGGCAGTGAAATGACCCCGTGGGACGGCGGTGGAAAGTGCGCGAAGTATAGCGAGCATGCGCCTTGCAGCGCACCGGACAAGCTCGCTGCGCCAGTTTTGCGTCAGGTCGAGCCACTACAATGCTGCGACGCAACAAATCCGTTTTCGCGAGACCTCCATGGCATTCGATAATCTTTCCCCCGGCCGCGACGTT
The DNA here is from genome assembly GCF_009746125.1 of Casimicrobium huifangae. NCBI lineage: Bacteria > Pseudomonadati > Pseudomonadota > Betaproteobacteria > Casimicrobiaceae > Casimicrobium > Casimicrobium huifangae. The sequence continues at coordinate 2,922,536 of NZ_CP041352.1, read as the reverse complement.
CCCAACGACATCAACGTCGTCATCGAAATTCCGATGAATGGCGAGCCGATCAAGTACGAAGTCGACAAGGCCACCGGCGCGATCTTCGTTGACCGCTTCATGTCGACAGCGATGCACTATCCGTGCAACTACGGCTACATCCCGAAAACGCTCTCGGGAGACGGTGATCCGGCTGACGTGCTGGTGCTGTCGCCAGTGCCGCTGATGCCCGGGGTGGTGGTGCGATGCCGCCCGATCGGCATGCTCAAGATGCAGGACGAAGCTGGTAGCGACGAGAAACTGCTGGCGGTACCGGTCGACAAGCTGACCAGCATCTACCGCAACGTGCAGAGCCCACGCGATCTGCCGCCGATTGAGGTGGATCGCATCACCCACTTCTTCGAGCACTACAAGGATCTGGAACCGGGCAAATTCGTCAAGGTGCTTGGCTGGACCGAGGCCGCTGACGCGCGCGCCGAGATCATGGCCGCGATGGAGCGCTTCAACGCCAAGAAGTAGTCGCCGGGACGGCGGCGTCAGGGCGCTGTTCCCCAGCCCGGTGGCACCCAGGCCATCGTGTAGTCCGGGATGATGAAGCGCCAGAATTTCGAGAAGCGTGGCCACGGTACCGAGTTTTGTTTCGGGCTGTTGGCCGGCGCGTAGTTCAGCGCATCAATCATTACCTTGCGGTTGCGGCTGACCCAGGCGTCGCGAATGAGGTCACCGCCCTTCACAAACAGCGGAATGTAGACGGTGTGGCTGCCGACTTGCGCGGCCAGGGTGCCCATGCGGTCGAAGCCGCGCACCTCCTTCAGCCAGTTGTAGTAGCCGACGTGGATGCGCACGGCTTCCTCGTTGTTGGCTAGTATTCGCGCCGCCACCTGCTCGCCGCGCTGCGCCTTTGACGTACCCGGCGGATCAACCGGCAGCCCCGCCCAGGCGTAGTACTCCTGCTTGTCCGGGTTACCGGTTTCCATCTGGCCGAAGCCGCTGGCGGGCCCATCCTTGCCACTGTCGGTGATCTGGCGGCGGTTGCAGAACTGCGACTCCTCGAAGAAGATCGAGAGGATGATCTCGGTGCTGAGCGACGAGCGGTTGTGGCGCTCAATCGCCGCCTTCAGCGTGAACAGGTCCCATGCCTTCTCCGGCTTCCACAGGCCGCCGCCGGGGCGGTCGTTCTTGCTGAACTCGAAGCTGAATTGTGGCGGCTTCGAGCCGGGGATCACACCGGGAATGCCAATCGACATCAGCGCGTCGTCGATGCGTGACCAGGTCACCGGCCCCACCACGCCGTCGATGACGATACCCAGTGCGGCCTGAGCCTCGCGCACACGGGCGCCGGTTTTCGGTCCAAACATGCCGTCCACGATCAGCATCGCGTACTCGGTTGGCAACGCGTTCAGGGCCGCCTGCAGGATTTTGACGTCTGGCCCCTTGGAGCCCTGCATCAGTGTCGGTTTGGCCATGTTGTTCCCCTCGCTTTGCTGTTTCTTTTACCGCAGTAGCACGTGCGCACTGCCGCCGGCCGCTTGCCGCACAACCACAAGCCTGAATAGACGAATAACCCCATTCATTTGCGCCAGAGCGCTCGCAGCCGCCGGTGACATCCACGCCAGCATTTGCCCGCTGGCGCCCCCGTCACTCCATTCGTCGCAGCAGGCTGACGCCGAAGGGCTCACCGGCAAACATTCAGTCATCGTAATGAACACACGTTGGAGTTGGCAATGAACGGATTCGCATCACAAATCATCAGCGGCACGCCGGTTTGGGTGTGGGGCATCCTGGCCACCCTGGTGGTACTAGGCTTGCAGCAGCTACGCGCAAGAACCGTCCGTCGTCACATCGTGCTGATCGCACCGGTCGCGTTCTTGTTCGTAGGCCTGCTGTCGGCAGGGCGGGGTGCGTCGGGCTTTGCCGTATGGGCGCTGGCGCTGCTGACCACGGCAGCATTGACTTTCCTGGTCTGGAAGCCGACCGCAGGTGCCCGTTACGACGCCGCAATTGACCGTCTGCATGTGCCGGGCAGTGTGGTGCCGATGCTGCTGATGCTGACCATCTTCCTGTTCAACTACGCGATCAACATCGCGCTGGCCGTCAATCCGGCGCTACGTGGTGAGTTCGCATGGCAGGTCGGTCCGGCCCTGATCCTGGGCGTGCTTTCCGGCATCTTCATCGGACGCGCGGCTACACTGTTTCGCATGAATCGTTCCGCTAACGGCCTCGTTGCCGCCTGACCCGGATAGCACCTGATTGATGGATCCGAAAATCGAGGCGCGCCTGAAACCGGGGACCGACTATCACCCGCTGCAGGTGATTCCGTTCTTCCGGCGCTGGCGTCCCTCGGTGCTGCGCAATCTGCTGTTCACCGCGATCCTGTGCGCCATCGTGATCGCGGTCATCGTGCTGTTTTCGCTTGGCATGGGCCATCGCATCACCTGGAAGATGCTCGCGGAAGTGGCCACTTTCAGCCTGCTGATCGGCTATACCCAGCACTACCTGTACAAGATCACCATCACGCTGGCACGCCGCCGGCAGCGCCTGGCGCCGTTGCTGATGCATCCGATGATGCTGGGCGTGGCGCTGCCGATCGCCGCGATCTATGTCGGCTACGTGCTCGCGGTGTCGCTGCTGACTGGCACGCTGTGGCTCAACGTCAGCGAAAACTGGCGCGGTTTCGTGTTCGCCAGCTGCGTCACCATCGCCATCGGCTGGCTGCTGTGGGAGGCCATTGAAGCGACCCGCAAGAACGAGGTTGAGCGGCGTGAACGGGCCGAGCTGCAGGCCAATGTTGACCGTGCCGAGCGTGAGCGCACCACTGCCGAGCTGAAGGCGCTGCGCGCCCAGGTCGAGCCGCATTTCCTCTACAACACGCTGTCCAATGTGGTCAGTCTGATCGAGCGCGAGCCGGCCACCGCGAAGTACATGACCGAGCGGCTGATCGGCTATCTGCGGCATACGCTCGACGCCTCGCGCCGCGAGAACGCTACCGTCGGCGATGAACTGGCCATCATTGCCGACTATCTGGAAATCCTGCGGCTGCGGATGGGCGAGCGACTCTGGTACGAGGTTGCCGCCGACGACGCCACGCGTGCGTTGCCGCTGTCGCCCATGCTGCTGCAGCCACTGGTGGAGAACGCGATCAAGCACGGGCTGGAGCCGAAAATCGAAGGCGGGCGCATCACGGTCAGCGCCGTAGTGCAGGATGGTCGCCTCAATATCGTCGTTGAGGATACTGGCCTCGGCTTTGGTGTCGCCACGGATACGGCCGGCAGCGGCAGTGGCCTGGCCAACGTCCGCGGCCGGCTGAAAGCAATTTACGGCGATGCCGCGCGGCTCAGCATCGAGCAGCCGGAAGCAGGCACAAGAATCCGTCTGTCACTGCCGATCGCAGCCTCTGCTGCTGTGTGACATCTTTTTGCTGAAAGGCGCATCCGAATGGGGCCTGCAGCATGAAATGGGCGATAGTTGACTTTTAGCTAAAACAAGCTCCAAGCCCATATTCAATAACGGTTCAACTGAAAAGCTGAAGTGCATCATGACGCAACCCGTTGCCCTCATCGCCGAAGACGAAGCCAATCTCGCCCACGCGCTCAGGGACGCGCTCGCGCGCACCTGGCCGGAGCTGCGCGTGGCCGAGATCGTCGGCAACGGGCCGGCCGCGATTCACGCCGTTGACCAGCATGCGCCCGATGTGCTGTTCCTCGACATCCGTATGCCGGGGCTCACCGGTCTGCAGGTGGCCGAGCGCCTGGCGGGCTCGGCCGGGGGGCCGGGACCGCTGGTAGTGTTTGTCACGGCCTACAACGAATACGCGGTGCAGGCCTTCGAACGGGAAGCGGTGGACTACCTGGTCAAGCCGGTGATTGATGACCGCCTCGCCGAAACCGTCGAGCGGCTGAAAAAGCGGCTTGCCAACGCCGCGACTCCAGCCACAACGGGCAGCGACGAGCTGGGTCGGGCGCTTGACCTCATCAAACGCCTTGCCGGCGGTGCGGGAACGGCGGCGGCGTCCTACCTCAAATTTCTGCGTGCCGGCATCGGCGACACCGTTCGCATCGTGCCGGTCGACGAGGTGACGCATCTGCAGGCGCAGGACAAATACGTCTCGATCTACACGCCCGACGGCGAGCAGCTGATCCGCATCTCGCTCAAGGAGCTGGCCGACCAGCTCGACCCGGCGCTCTTCGTGCAGGTGCATCGTTCGACCATCGTCAACATGCGCGCGGTCGAAACTGCCGATCGCGATTTCACCGGCCGCGTGCTGCTCACACTCCGGGGCGTCAAGGACAAGGTGCAGGTGTCGCGGCAGTACGCGCACCTGTTCACCCGTATGTGAGCAGCCGCTGTGCAAGTGAGCGGGCACGCGTCAAGGCGTTCAAGGCACAATGGGTGCAGCCTTATTCATCACGAAAGCGAGCACTGTCATGAGCGAACGAACCGGCGGCTGTCTCTGTGGTCAAGTGCGTTATCGGCTCACTGGCGAGCCACTTGTCGCGCGCATCTGCTGGTGTCGCGATTGCCAGCACATCGCCGGCAACGGCACGGCAAATGCCATTTTCCGGAGCGACGATATCGAGTTCAGCGGCGAGGTGGCAGCGTTCACCAGTACCGCCGAAAGCGGCAATCAGGTTCGTCGCCGCTTCTGCCCGCGCTGTGGCAGCCATCTGTTCGCCGACAACACCGGTCGTGCCGGGTTCACCGTGGTGCGCGTCGGCACGCTCGACGATCCGTCGTCAGTGACACCTGTTGCCAACATCTGGAGCGCCAGCGCGCCGCGATGGGCCTGTCTGGATCCAGCGATCGACCGCGTTGAACGGCAGCCGACGCTGCCACCGGCACCGACGCGGCCGGGCTAGCGCAACGCTACCGCCTTGCCCTCGCGGTTGAAAGCGATGAAGTTGTCGATCATGCCTTCCTTGACTGCCTCGACCATCTGCTGCAGATAGGGCTCGGCTTCGTCACTGCTGGGGGCAACGCCACCCTGGCCGGACATGCCTGCAGCAAAGACGATGCCCCAATCGTGACCGAACTGCGCAGCCTCACTGAGCAAGGCGGCAAAGCTGCCCAACTCCTGCGGTGATTTGTCAACGCACATCACAGGTGTCAATTCACCGCCTTGGCCCGCTTCAAAGGCGGCGCGTTGCGCGGGTGAAGCACTGTTCGACAAGCTAACGCTGGCGAACACCAGCAACAAGCGCTGTGCATCGGGCTGCGCGATGGCAGCGTTGATCAGGTCGTCGAAGTGGGTAATGCTCATGGCGATTGCAACTGGACTCGGACCGCTGCGATGATGTGGAGATTGGACATTTTGGCCGCAAATCGCCTTGTACAACCTGCTTTGCCGCAATTACCCGGCGGGCAGCAGCTCTTGCCGCCCAATTTGATCAAGTCAGACCACCACGTCGCGGGCGATCCTGGGCGGCGTAGCTGGGTCGACCTTCGCTGGCACCAGCGCCCGATACGCATGCCAGGTGGCGTGGCCAAGCCAGGGCCCGACCAGGATGAGGCCGATGAAGGCGGGCAGCATGGCGACGAGTGTCAATACCGCGATGGTGGCGCCCCACAAAGCCAGCGAGCCGGGGGAGGCAAGGCAGACGCGCACGCTGGTCAGCGCGGCGGTGATGGCGTCGGTATTGCGGTTGAGCATCAGCGGAATGGCTACGACGCTGGTCACGAACACCAGTGTGGCGAAGATGGCACCAACGATCACGTAGGCGATCACAAAGGGCACGTTCTGCAGCGTCATGAACGCGCGCAGTATGTCGCCCGTCTCCGGCAAGCCGCCGGTGTAGAAAAGGGCGAATACCACCAGCGAGGCGCGGCCCCACAGCAGCTCCAGCACGCCGAGCACGGCGGCGAAGATGGCGATGTTTTTCGCGTTGTTGCGGAAGGCGAGCGCGGCGCGCTTGATCTCTGGCTGCTTGCCGCGCTCCAGCGCGTACGAGATGGCGTAACAGCCCACGCAGATGAAGGGGCCTACCAGCAGAAAACCGGAAATCAGCGCCATCAGGTAGGCCGGCGCACGGTTGAAAGTCAACATCAACAGCGCGCCCATCGCCACGAAGCAGACACCGAACCACACGCCGGTGAGATAGGACCGCATCAGGTCCTGCCAGCCAAGCCGGAGCCAGTTCAGCACTTCCCGAGGTGCGACGTCCGTCGCGATCGGAATGAGGAATGATTCAGGCGCCGCTGCTGCCGACGCTGATGTGTTAGCCGGCGACGCCTCAGGGCTCGACGTGGACGAGGTACTGCCAGGCAAAGATTCGCCAGACGACATGACGCGGTGCCTCCTTGAGATTTCTTGTCGGGCAGACTGCTGACGTAACGGGGACCGCGCTGCCGCTGCCGGCGCCATCTGCTGCAGCGAAATTTAACGCAGATCAATTTTCTGGAGGCCCGCCATTTCAGGGGCGGCAAACTGGCGCACGGCTATGCGCACAGGGGCGCGAAACGCGCAACAGGCTGCTACGTCGTGGCGTAAAACACGCTGAAATCACCCCGCGTGTCCTGCCAGAGCCGGATGTCTGTGAATCCGGCTTCGACCAGCAGGGCGCGGAATTCATCGGGAGCGAACTTGTAGGAGTTCTCGGTGTGGATGCGCTCGCCGGCCGCGAAACGACGGGTGTGTCCACGCACCTTCACGTTCATCTCACGCCGCGCTTCGACGTGCATTTCGATGCGGCCCAGCGCCGGGTTGTAGAAGCCGCGATGCAGCCAGTCGCGCACATCGAAATCAGTGCCGAGCAGCGCATTCACATGGCGCAGTGCGTTGAGGTTGAACGCGGCAGTGACGCCGAGCGCGTCATCGTAGGCGGCGTCGAGACGGGCACTGTCTTTTTTGGCATCGACTCCGATCAGCAAGCCACAGCCGTGACCGTGGCAGTGGGCGCGGATCTGTTTCAGGAACCACAGCGCTTCGTCCGGCAGGAAGTTGCCGATTGACGAGCCGGGATAGAAGAACAGCGACGGCTGCGGTGCCAGCACCGGCGTCACGTCGAGCACGCGCGAAAAATCGGTAATCAGTCCGGCCAGTTCCGGTGCGTCAGCGTTGCCGGCGAGGCGGGAGAGCGCTTCGGTCAGCGCGGTGGCGGAAATGTCCACCGCAACGTAACGGGAGGGCCGCAGCGATGCGAACCATTTCTCCGCCTTCACCGAGTCGCCGGATCCGAGATCCACAAACTGCTTGCCGGTGCCAATCACGGCGGCGATGTCGTCGCGGAACTGCTCGAAGATCGCCGCCTCGGTGCGCGTCGGGTAATACTCGGGCGTCAGCACGATCGCGTTGTACAACGTCGAGCCCAGCGCGTCGTAGAAGAACTTCGGCGCGATGCTGGCCGCCGGCGCCAGCAGGCTGCGCTCCAGCGCGTCAAGCTCGGCGCGGGCATCGAGTTTCAGCGTGTTGGTGATGCTGAAGTGTCTGGTATCGGCGTCGATGGCCGCATTTGCTGCGGCGATGCGATGGCTGGTGATTAGATGATGTGGTGCCATGTTCTTCTGCCCCGGGCTCGTGCCTTTAGCGTGCAAGGCGGATGCCGGTGAACTGCCAGCGCTTTTCGGGCTGGAAGAAGTTGCGATAGGTCAGCCGTGCGTGCCCGACCGGCGTGGCGAGCGAGCTGCCGCGCAGCACAAACTGGTTGCACATGAATTTGCCGTTGTATTCACCGACGGCACCTTCGGCGGTGCGAAAGCCGGGATAGCCGAGATACGCTGACGCCGTCCACTGCCAGAGCGTGCCGTAGAGCTGCAGCAGGCCACCCGCCTCTTTGCCTGCGGCATGCGGGTGCAGGGCGGCCGAGTCGCGCGGTTGCAGCGGAGGGGCGTCGCATACCTCGCTGGCGGCATGTTCCCACTCGGACTCGGTCGGCAGCCGCGCATCGGCCCAGCGGGCGTAGGCATCGGCCTCAAAAAAGCTGACGTGACTGGCTGGGGCATCGAGGTCAAGCGCCTGCAATCCGTGCAGCGTGAATTCCTGCCAGCCACCGCTGTCGCCGTCGGCCTGTCGCCAGTACAGCGGCGCCCGCCAGCCGCCGTGGTTGACGCGGTCCCAGCCTTCCGACAGCCACAACTCGTGGCGCGCATAGCCGCCATCAGCAATGAAGGCGAGGTAGTCACGATTGCTGACCAGCCGACGCGCGAGCTGGAAGGGCCGCAGAAATACCTGATGCCGCGGCGACTCGTTGTCGAAGGCAAACGTCTCGCCCTGATGGCCGATCTCAACCAGCCCGCCGGTGAAGGATTGCCATTCAGCGCTGACGGCAGTCGTGCCGGTTGCGACATCGCTGGCCGCGCGAGCTGCAGGCCCCGGGGCGGCGACGTAGGCTGGACACAGGGGGTTCACCGACAGCATGTGCTTGAGGTCGGTCAGCATCAACTCCTGATGCTGCTGTTCGTGGTTGATGCCCAGCGCCAGCAATTGCTGCACGGCGGCGCCGATGATAGGGTCACCCAGCAGCGCGACCATCGCGGTGTCAACGTGGGTGCGATAGGCGCGGACCTCATCAAGCGACGGCCGCGACAGCAGGCCGCGTTCCGGACGCGGATGCTTGTCGCCGACTGTGTTGTAGTAGCTGTTGTAGAGCACCTTGAAGGCCGGGTCGAAGGCGCGATAGTCATCGTCGAAGGTTTCGAGAATGAAGGTCTCGAAGAACCAGGTGGTGTGCGCCAGATGCCACTTGACCGGGCTTGCGTCCGGCATCGACTGCACCTGGCTGTCCTCGGCCGACAATGGCGCTGCAATCGCCACGCTCGCCGCGCGCACGCGCTGATAGGCGCCAATGCGCGCCTGCGCAGAAAGGTGGGCGAGGGTGCTGGTATCCGGCGACATGGGGCCTCCTTTGCTCAGGGTTCCGCCTGATCGGTGTCGTCGAGGCCCTGACTGCGGCCAGTTATCCATCATACGAACGAAAACCGCTGCCGGTTTCCGCCGCGAACGCGATCAATTCGGCGTCACTGCGGCAAAGTCGTCGCTTGATCGGCGCTCCTTACAAATTGCCAGCGCCGTCGCGCGTCGCAATTGTGACTGTCGCAAGCGTCGTGCAGTGGTCGCTCGGGTTTGACAGCTTTTCGTTCTATGCGTTCCTGCATCAGGGCTATGAGCGATAAATCATCAAAGTCAACAAACGTCAATATTCCCCGTCAGGCCCAATGAAATGGTCGTTGCGGGAAAAAGCTGCTAGTTCATAGAACTTTTTCACCGAGACCACTTTACAACTGACCGCGAGTCATTTACAGTCCGCACCCAACTGACTCGTGGTCATTTAACGGAATTTCATGACGCTTTTCAAGAAGTTTTTTGCCTGCCACGCAGCGGGTGTCGTTCGTGAGTCGGGCGGCGGCCGCCCGCGTGTGCGAGCGGTCGATGGCGAGGACAAGGAAGCGCGCCGTCAGGCCATTCTTGATGCCGCCGAGCGCCTGTTTGCGGAGCGCCATGAGCTGGCCAATGTGGCCGACGTCGCCGAAGCCGCCGGCCTCGCCAAAGGCACCGTTTACCTCTACTTCCAGACCAAGGAAGAGATTTACCTGGCGCTGCACTTGCGCCATGAAGAGGCGTTCTTCACTGCGCTGATCGACCAGCTGCAACGCGACGAGCCATTTCGCTTCGAGCACATTTTTGATCTCGCCCGCCGGCACATGATCTCCGACCCGACGCACATGGCGCTGGGCGCCTGCTGCATTGGCTTTGCACCAAACGCCGTACCGCTCGAAGCGGGCATCAATTTTCAGACCAAGCTCACCGGCTGGCTGCTCACTGCGGGCGCCGGGCTTGAACGTCATCTGCCGCGTCTGGCGCCGGGCGAGGGTGTACGTCTGCTCAAGCACAGTTATGCATTGATGATCGGGCTATTTTCACTGCGCAACGAGCGCAACGAATCCGACGTCAAGTGCCCGGTGCTGCCCGGCCTCGGCACCTACCAGCAGGAAGCATCGCTGGCCCTCATCCGCTACTGGGCCCACGTGGCCGGCGTCCCCGACAGCACGGTGGCGGCCATGAGCCGCGCCACCGGACTGCCTGAATTCAACCGCGACATCACCAACGACCAACCATGAACACCAAGAAGGCAACTCTCCTCCTCGCCCTGCTGATGGGCACCGTGATGATCAGCGCCTGCGGCAACAAGGACGAAGCGAAAGCCGCCGAAGGTGCTGCGCCGAAAGCCGAGGCCACCGCCGGCAAGGCCGATGCGCCGCGCCCGGTGCGCACGATGCAGGCTGGCATCAGCTCACTCGCCGATGTCAACTACCTGCCGGGTGAAGTGCGCCCGCGCTACGAGCAGCGCTACGGTTTCCGCGTGCCGGGAAAAATTGCGCGCCGGCTGGTTGATGTAGGTCAGGAAGTCAAGGCCGGACAAGTGCTAGCCGTTCTCGATTCGGCCGATGTGCTGCCCGCGATCAACGCGCAGGCCGCGCAAGTCGAAGTCGCCCGCACCGACTTCAATCTGCAACAGAGTGAGCTCAAGCGTCAGAAGGAACTGCGCGACAAGGGCTTCGTCTCCGGCGCTGCGCTTGAGCGTCAGGCGGCGGCGACCGAGGCCGCCGATGCCCGTGTCAAGGCGGCGCAATCGCAACTCGCCAACGCACAGAACGGGCTTGCCTTCCAGACCCTGAAGGCTGATCGTGACGGTGTGGTGGTCGGCGTGGACGCCGAAGCGGGCAGCGTGGTCGCCGCCGGGCAAAGCGTGGTGCGCGTGGCGCAGCTCGGCGAGAAAGAGTTGCTGGTCAACGTGCCGGAGCGTGCCGTTGCGCTGATGAAGCAGGCGACCGGCTTCATGGCGCATCTGGATGCGGTGCCGGGCAAGCTCTACAGCGCCAAACTGCGCGAACTGTCGCCTGCGGCCGATGCCGCCAGCCGCACCTATACCGCTCGCCTCAGCATTACCAACGCCGACGACGCGCTGAAGCTCGGCATGAGCGCGACCGTGCGCCTCGACCTCGCCGCGACGCAAGCCATCGTGGTGCCCAACACCGCGCTCTACACCCGTGACAGTACGCCGCGCGTCTGGGTGGTTGATCGCAGCAGCGAAACGGTGCGCGCCGTAGACGTGAAGCTCGGTGAAAGCACGGCTGATGGCGTGGCGATCACCGCCGGCCTGAAGCCGGGGGACATCGTGGTCACCGCCGGTGCAAATCTGTTGCTGCCGGGACAGAAAGTGCGCCTGCTGGAGCCGCCTCCGGTTGCCGCAGTTCCGGCAGCGGACGCCACCGCTACCGCGTCTGCTGCTCCGGCTAACGCTGGCGTGCCTGCTGCAGCAACAGCCGCCGCGGCCCCCGCACCCGCACCTGCGAAGGCAGCGCCCGCAGCTGCTGCGACCGCTCAAGCCGCGAGCAAGCCATGATTGGCCGCAGCCCACAAGACGGCGGCAAATTCAACGTTTCCGCCGCTGCGATCAAGCACAAGCAACTGACCATCTTTTTCATCCTGGCGATCGCCATCGCCGGCTTCGCGGCGTACTTCAAGCTGGGTCAGCGCGAGGACCCGGATTTCACCTTCCGCGCCATCACGGTGCGCACGCTGTGGCCGGGCGCTACCACCGCGCAGGTGGACTCGCAGATCACCGACCGGCTTGAGAAGAAGCTGCAGGAGATGCCGTACTTCAAGCGGACGCAGAGCTACTCGAAGCCCGGTGAATCAATGATCATCCTGGAGCTGGTGGATACCGCGCCGCGCAAGGATATTCAGGCGCTCTGGTATCAGGTGCGCAAGAAGGTAGGCGACATCCGCCACACCCTGCCGCCGGAGGCGCTTGGCCCGTTCTTCAACGATGAATTCGGCGACGTATTTGGCTCCATATACGCCTTCACCGGCGACGGCTTCACGCTGTCCGAATTACGCGACAAGGTGGAGGACGTGCGGCAGGAGCTGCTGCGCATTCCCGATGTGTCGAAGATTGAGCTGGTCGGCGTCGTCGATGACAAGATCTACATCGAGATTGCCAATGCCAAGATCGGCGCGCTGGGGATTGACGCCAATTCGATCGCGCAGCAATTGCAGGCGCAGAACGCGATCACGCCGTCGGGTGTGATCCAGACCAAGGACAACGCCGTCGCGCTGCGGGTCAGCGGCAATTTCGACTCGGTGAAATCGGTGCGTGAACTGCAGCTCGCGGTGCCGAACTCGGGCGGTCGCCTGATCCGGCTCGGTGACATCGCGAGCGTCTATCGCGGCTACGCCGACCCGCCGACGCAGACCATCCGCTTTGGTGGCAAGCCCGGTATTGCGCTCTCGGTGTCGATGAAGAGCGATGGCGACGTGCTGCAACTCGGCGACAGCCTGACCCGCGAGATGGAGCGCATCCGCGGTGATCTGCCGGTCGGCATCGAATTTCATCAGGTGAGCAACCAGCCGAAAGTGGTCAAACAGGCGGTGGGCACCTTCATGCGCTCGCTGCTGGAGGCGGTGGCGATTGTGCTGGCGGTGAGCTTCCTGTCCCTCGGCTGGCGCGCTGGCGCGGTGGTCGCGCTGACTATTCCGTTTGTGCTGCTGTCCACCTTCCTGGCCATGCAGATCTTCAAGATTGATCTGCATCGCATCTCAACCGGCGCGCTGATCATCGCGCTCGGCCTGCTGGTGGATGACGCCATGATCGTGGTCGAGATGATGGTGCGCAAGCTGGAGGAGGGCTTCGACAAGTTCGCCTCGGCCACCTTCGCCTATGCCACCACGGCGTGGCCGATGCTGTCCGGCACGCTGGTGACGGCAGCCGGCTTCCTGCCAATTGCGACCGCCAAGTCATCGACCGGTGAATACACCTTCGACATGTTCAGCGTGACCACCATCGCGCTGGTGCTGTCGTGGTTCGCTGCGATCATCGCCACGCCGCTGTTCGGTTACTGGATATTGAAGAAACCGAAGAACGCCACGGCTGAAGGCGAGGAACACGAGCACTTCGACACGCCGTTTTACGCCCGCCTGCGTGCCACCATCGACTGGTGCATCAGCCATCGCTGGATCACTATCGGCATCACCGCAGCCGGCCTGGTGCTCGGCTTCATCGGCATGGGCCTGACCGAGAAGCAGTTCTTTCCGACCAGCGACCGCACGGAAGTGATGGTCGAGATGTGGTTGCCGGAGGGTTCCAGCTTCAAGGCCACCGAAGCGCGCGTCGAACAGCTGGAAGCGCTGCTCAAGGCTGACAAGGATGTGCAGACCTTCGTCACCAGCGTCGGCATGTCCTTGCCGCGCTACTTCCTGTCGCTGAATCAGGAGCTGTTCCGCCCGAACTTCGCCCACACGCTGATCCTCACCGCCGACGTCGAGGCCCGCAACCGCGTCACGGCGAAGCTGCAGAAGGAACTGGACAGCAACTTCCCCGGCGTACGTGGCCGCGCACTGAAGACCCCGCTCGGGCCACCAGTCGCCTACCCGGTCATCTTCCGCGTCAGCGGGCCTGACATCGCCAAGCTCAAGCAGATTGGCGACGAAGTTGCCGCTGTAGTGCGCAAGCATCCGAAGACGGTGGAAGTGAACACCGACTGGGGCGACCGTTCGCCTGCGTTGCAGATCGAGGTCGACCAGGATCGCGCCCGCGCGCTCGGGGTCACGTCGTTTGCGGTAGCGCGTTCGCTCGGCGGCGCGGTTTCCGGCGCCACCATCGGCCAGTTCCGCGAGCGTGATAAGCTCATCGACGTCGTGTTGCGCGGGCCCGAGGCCGAGCGCGTGGCGATCCCGCAGGTGGATGATCTGCAGGTGCCCACCGCGAGCGGACGCACGGTGCCGCTGGCGCAAGTGGCCAGCGTGACACAGGTGATGGAAGAGCCGATCATCCGCCGCTATTCACGGGTGCCGACGCTCTCGGTGCGCTCCGACATCGTGGAAGGTGTGCAGGCGCCGGACATCTCGGCGCAGATCAATCCGCAGCTTGATGCCATTCGTGCCAAACTGCCCCCCGGCTATCGCATCGAAGCCGGCGGCGCGTTTGAGGAGAACACCAAGGCGCAGGCCTCGATCGGTGCCGGCGTGCCGCTAATGATCTTTGTGTGGTTGGCACTGCTGATGCTGCAACTGCAACGCTTCTCGCTCGCCGCGATGGTGCTGATCACGGCGCCGTTCGGCATCGTCGGTGTAGCGCTCGGGCTGCTTACCTTCCGCATGCCGTTCGGTTTCGTGGCGATGCTGGGCATGATTGCGCTGATGGGCATCATCATGCGCAACACCATCATCCTGATCGACCAGATCAAGCAGGATCTCGAAACCGGCACCCACGCCTGGGTGGCGGCACGTGAGGCTGCCGTGCGGCGCTTCCGTCCGATTGCGCTTACGGCCGCCGCAGCAGTGCTGGCGATGATTCCGTTGACCCGTAGCGTGCTGTGGGGGCCGATGGCCGTGGCGATCATGGCTGGCCTGATCGTGGCGACGGCACTGACCATTCTCGCGGTGCCGGCGATCTACGCGGCGTGGTACCGGGTGAAGCGCCCGGCGTAATGTTCGTTCTGGCGGCGCAGTGCGATGGGCGCTGCGCCGCGTAGTAGATGCCAGCGATGGTCAGCACTTGGTCAGTCGCATGGTGAGATGATTTGTTTGCGGGCGCTGGGCCCCCTTGGCGCTCGCACTTCGTTTTTCCAGTCCACTTCCAGAGGCGGCGATGGAACCTCTCAAAAAACTCGCCAGCCATCCGGGTATCAAGCATCTTGGCCCCGGTCTCATTACCGGTGCGGCGGACGATGATCCCAGCGGCATCGCCACTTACTCGCAGGGCGGCGCACAGTTCGGCTTCAACATGCTGTGGACGGTCATCCTGACCTATCCGCTGATGAGCGGCATCCAGATGATCAGCGCGCGCCTGGGTTGCCTCACCGGGCGCGGCCTCGCTGCCAACATCAAGGCGCAGTTCCCGCGACCGGTGCTGTTCGCGGTGGTTGGGCTGCTGCTGCTAGCCAACACAGTAAACATTGCCGCCGACATCGCGGCGATGGGCGAGGCCCTGCGCCTGCTGCTGGGCGGCTCGGCGCATGTCTACTCGGTCACCTTCGGACTGCTTTGCCTCGTGCTGCAGGTGTTTCTGCCGTACGAGCGCTATGTCCGCTACCTCAAATGGCTGACGCTGGCGCTGCTGGCCTATGTGGCCGTGGCCTTCACCATCGAGGTGCCGTGGCTGGAAGTGGGCGCGCGAGTCGTACTGCCCTCGCTGGCGATCAACCGCGACAGCATCATGATGGTGGTCGCCGTGTTTGGCACCACCATCAGCCCCTATCTGTTCTTCTGGCAGGCCGCACAGGAGATGGAAGACCTGCGCAGCCTGCGTGAACGTGGCGAGGCAATCAGCGATGACGCTGCGCGTGGCCACCTGAGCCGCATCCGCTGGGACACCTATGTCGGCATGGGTTTCTCCAACCTGATTGCCTTCTTCATCATTCTGAGCGCAGCGGCGACGCTGCATAGTGCGGGCGTCACCGACATTCAGACTTCGGCGCAGGCCGCCGAGGCGTTGCGCCCGCTGGCTGGCAACTTTGCGTTTTTGCTGTTCAGCCTCGGCATCATCGGCACCGGCATGCTCGCGGTGCCGGTGCTCGCCGGCTCGGCGGCTTACGCGGTGGTGGAGAGCTTCGACTGGAAGAGCGGCCTCGACAAGAAACTGCACGAAGCGAAGGAGTTCTACGGCATCATCGCCTTCGCCACCGTCGGCGGCGTCGCCCTCAACTTCACACCGATTGATCCGATCAAGGCGCTGTACTGGAGCGCCGTCATCAACGGTGTCATCGCTCTGCCGATCATGGTGGTGATGATGCTGCTCGGCAGCAACCCGAAGGTGATGGGCCACTTCGTCATCGGCCGCCGCCTGCGCTGGCTGGGGTGGCTCGCGACGGCTGTGATGGCGGTCGCGGTGGTGGCTATGTTTGTGACGATATGACCGCAACGACCATCGTCGCGACAATAAAGGCGGTACCCGCTATTCGTCGCCTGCCCATTTCGCGAACTGACATGGAACCTTATCGTTCGCTCCGCTGAATACAGCATGTAGTGACTTGCGGCCGCCGATTGTTTCGGCCTGCTGCCTGTGATTGCGCGCATCGGTACGCGCTGCAACACAGTTCATTCAGGGAGACGAATCATGGAATTGCTGCACGCGATCTTCGCGTTCAATCTGGTGACCAGCCTGGGCATACTCGGCGCTGCCTATGCCATTCACCGGCGCGACGACACTACCGTCGACGGCCGTCCGTTGCCGCGCCTGAGTTTTGCTGGCATGTCCGGCGCCGCGCTGGCACTGGGCATGGTGAGCGCGGTGGCGACGCTGTTTGTCTGATACCCGCGCAATCGATCAGACAGCGTCCGCTACTTGGCGCCAGCAGCCTCCAGCACGCGCACAATCTCCGTCTGATTACCTTCCCGCGCGATCTGTAGCGGTGTGCGGCCGCGATCATCGCGGGCATTGACATTGGCGCCGCGCGCGATGGCGCTGCGTACCGATTCAACCTGACCTGAACGCAGCGCCGAGAACAGCGCCACGTTGGCCATGCCTTGTTGCATCGGTGGCGTCAAGTCACCGATACGCGCTGGCGCTGCGGCCGCAGGCATTGGTGGCGGAGCAGCGCCCGCTGCCGCTGCCGGGGCGGCAGGCGCAGCAGCGGGTGCCGTTGCGACCGCCATCGTCTGTTCGGAAACTGCTTTTGCACGTGCCTCTGCACGCGGTTCGGTGCGCTCGTTACGTGCAAGCGCCCCGGACGCGGCGACTCCGCTGGCGATTGCTGCGTCAGTCGTCGCTGCTGCTGGCTGCTCGGTTTTGGCCGCCCGGGCGGCGGTGCTGCGCTTGGCCAATTCGGCCAACGCGACCGCGTCTTCCGCGGGGGGCGCGGTGGCGGCCGGCGAGGCCGGGAACGGCTGCGGAGTACGAGCCGCCATGACAGGTGCGGCAGGTGCCGGCGGTGCCGGTGGCGCCGCAGGAATGACCGGGGCTGCGCTCGGGACAGGTTTCGCCAGCGCAATGACTGGCTCATCCGCTTTCACCTTGGCGCGACCGGCCTCGCTGTCAGCGCGGGCACGGCCGACGTTGAACGCCATCAGGTCTTCTGCGCTCTCCCGTTTCGCTGGCAGGACCGTAGCGGGCGCGGTATCGCGTGCGGCCGACGTGGCGCCACCCATCGCGGCGCGATCCGTGCTGGTGGCACCAGCGACAGCGATTTGCGCCTCTGCCGGTGGTGCGGCGGCCGGTGTCGGTGCTGCGGCGCTCGCTGCGACGGGTTGCGCCGTGTTGGCAGAGATGGCCGCGTTGGCGCCGTCGCTGCCATCGCGCGCTGCTTTCTCGCTCGCTGCCGGGGACGCGGCCGCCGGCGCACTCGCTGCAGCGACTGCTGACTCGGGGGCGGGTTGCGTCGTAAGCCGGTACATCCAGACACCAGCAATGCCGAGCACCAGCCCGGCCGCTGCGCGCCAGTACCACGCCCGGTCGTTCGCGGCCGGGCGGATGACGATGGCTTCCGGCATCGCGCGCAGGTCACCGGACTTGGCAGCCGCGTGACCACTGTTCGACTGAGCGACAACGCGCGCGTGGGCCAGCACTGCATCGCGCACGCGTGGGCTCGGGCGCGCGTCGTCGTGCGCGCTGGCCTGACGGTAGGCGTCGACGAGCGCATCCGAGCGCGCGTTGTTGGTATTGCGTGGCTCGCTCATGCGCGCACCTCCGCGAAATCGGCGAGCAGTTCCTTCAGCTTGTTGCGCGCGTAGCGCAGGCGGCTCTTTGCTGTTTCGAACGAGACACCGGTGGCGGCTGCAATGTCATCCACGCTCATGTCGCCTTCGGCCTGCAGCAGGAAAGCTTCGCGCTGGTCGGGCGGCAGTTGTTCAATGGCGGCGAGCAGCGCTTTTGCCTGCTCGCGCGACGTCACCTGCCGCAGCGGGCCGAGGCGGGAATCGGCGGCAAGGTCGGAGAACATCGATTCGCCATCGTCGTTCTCGGCGTCGATACTGGTGTGGTTTTTCGCGGTGCGGGCGTGGTCAATCACGCGGTTGCGCGCCATCGTGAACAGCCAGGTCTTGAACTTGGCAGTGGGTTCATAGCTCGCCGCCGTACGGGCGACAGCGAACCAGAGCTCCTGAACCAGATCGTCGGCCACAGCCTGATTCTGCACGCTGCGGAAAACGAAGCGCCAGACGCCGGTTTCGTGACGGTCATAGAGCTGTTCGAACGCGTTCATATTGCCTCGCGCAAACGCCAGCATCAGGGCTTCATCAGTCTCGTTGGAAGGTGGCGCGGCCATGCACGGGATTATCCATGCATGGCCGCCCTCTTTGTCGCCCGGCGCTGACCGCTCCGGCGATCCGTTCTGCCTAGCGCCAGTGACGCGGCGGATCCGGCACGTAGCCGAGGTTGTCCGGGAACGGGTTCGGTGTGCGCTGCCACGGGCGGGGCGACTGGATCACCCCCATCGACACCAGATTCTCGTAGCTGTCGTAGCGGATGCGTATGGTTTCGTTCGGCGATGATTGCGCGCGCTCGAACGAGGTGTGAGTGACCTGCGACCACTCACGTTCACCGTGGCCGGTACCGAGCTTTTCGCGTGCTGCCTCGGCGCGACCGTCGTAGCGCGGCTCGGCGCGTTTCGCCATCTCGGCGGGTGGAGCGCTGGCGGCGGGGGCAGCCGGTGCCGGCTGCGCAGTATTTGACGCGGAGTCGGCAGCACGGCCAGCCGCGCCGGTTTCCATGTCCGATTTGCGACCCCCTTGTGGCCACCATGGTGGCGACATCTGCGGCGTGACTTGAACCGGCGGCTGGTAGACGCGTTCCTTGAAAAGGGCGACACCGATCACGCCGACATTCGCCGGGCGCCCGGTGCGCTCGGCGTAGGACGCTGGGGAGGCAACGAATTCGAACGCTGCGACCTCGGCGTTACTCTTGCGCCAGCCGGTCACTTCGTAGCGCTGGTAGCCGTTGAACACGTAGCCCGACTGCTCGGTGCTGGCAGTCTGGCCGTTGAGCACATTGACGCCATCGACCGACATCACTGCCAGTACGCGACCGCCGGAGGCGTTGGCCACCGACACCGAGTATTTGGCGCCGGGCGTGCCGGCCACCCAGTATTCGCCGCGATAGTAATGCACCGGCAGCGTTTGCCCGGTGCTGCGGTCAACGACGGTCACGTCGGCCAGACGGCCGATGGCGCTGGCGTTCATCGATACCGCAGCGGTGGCAGCAAGAACGGCGGTAAACAAGGCTTTGTGCAACATGGCGGGCTCCTTCAGCTTGCCTGCACGCCCCGGAAATGAGGCGGTTAGTGACTGAAACGAGCCGGCGTGGCAAACGGGGTTAACGACAGCGAAAAAGGCTCGCGAGCCCTATGCGGACGTTATGACTTTTTCGTCCAAGCACCATTGATCGCGGGGTACGGGCCGATTTCCACAGAAGTCGACATGGCCGCGAAATACACCGATAGCCCTAATCGAATGGGGCTTTCAGGCAAAAGCTGTAATGGATGCCGCTAACGGTGCGCAGCCACCGGCGGTGCTTCGCTGGGCTGGCCGATCGTGATGATGGTGGTCGGTACGCCGGTGGGCAGACCGGCAGTGTCGTTGAGCATCTCGCGCAGCGTCGCGCCGTCGATCAACTGCAGATTGCGCCCGCTGGCAAACGCCAGCGTTTCACGGGTGAATTGGCCGGTGGTAACGATGAAGCCCCCCGCAGCATGCCGGGCGCGCACCTGGTTGTGCAACTCGCGCGCCGTCGTGACTTCAATGGACGGCGAGCGCCATTCCAGACAGTGGACGAGGAAATACTCGCCTGACTTGCGCAGCACCATGTTGCTGGCGCCATCTGGAGCCCGCTTGCCTTCGCTGCCAACCAGATAGCCGCGATGGCGGAACGCCTGGCTGACCAGCAGCTCGAACTGCTGCCACGTCAGCCGGTTGAGCGGCACCAGCATTGGATTGGGCGATACCTCGGCAGCACGCTGCAACTGGCGCCGGCGCTGCAGGGTGTTGACCAGCAGCAGAATGGCGATCACCAGCAGTAGCCCGACCACTACCAGCAGCCACAGATCAGCGCTGGCAAAAAAGCCGGTGGCAGGTTGTGCGGCGGGGTTCATGGTTGGGGCGGGAGGACAGCGGACAACGACAAAGTGACATTTTGCGTCATCTCGACGTGTTGCAACCTGCGAGATGCCGGAATGTGCTGGCCGGTGTGCGGCGAGCGACCACCGGCGCAACAGCAATCGTCGGTGCGACGTGCGCATCAGTTTGGAATGAGCGGTACGCCGCATCGACATCGCCGCCCGACGCCGCTACCATGCAGCGCACAGGAGGTCACCATGCAGTCAGTCTTCGCTTCGTTTCGCCGCTTGCCCGGCGCTGTCTTGACTTGCGCCGCCGTTTTCGGCGCTGCGGTATCCATCGCCCCAGTCGCTGCGCAGGCGCCCGCCAGCAGCTTCCCGGACAAACCTTTGCGCATCGTCGTCACCTTCACGACCGGCGGCGCACCCGACATCCTGGCGCGCATCCTTTCGGAAAAGATGTCCGCGAGCTGGGGGCAGCCAGTGGTGGTGGACAACAAGCCCGGCGCCGGCGGCAACCCTGGCGCCGATTTCGTCGCCAAATCGCCGGCTGATGGCTACACCGTCGTCGTCGGCACCGTCGGGACGCACTCGATCAACCCGGCGCTTTACTCAAAGATGCCGTACGACGCGGTGAAAGACTTCGCGCCGATCACGCTGCTGGCCACCACCCCCAACATGCTGGTGATCAACAACGACGTGCCGGCGAAAAACCTCAAGGACTTCATCGCGCTTGGCAAGAAGGAGGGCAAGATGACCTTCGCGTCGTCGGGCTCGGGCACTTCGATCCATGTCTCGGGTGAGCTGTTCAAGACGATGACCGGCATCGACATGGTTCATGTGCCCTACAAGGGCCGCGCAACGGCGATCCCCGACGTGCTCGGCGGCCGTGTCACCATGATGTTCGACAACATGCCGTCGAGTCTGGCGCTGGTGCGCGAAGGCAAACTGCGCGCACTGGGCGTCACCAGCGCCCAGCGCTCGCCTGCCGCACCGGAGATCCCGACGATTGCGGAGTCCGGCTTGCCAGGCTTTGATGCCGTCAGCTGGTTCGCGCTATTCGCACCGGCCGGCACGCCGAAACCCATCGTCGACAAATGGGCCACCGAGGTGCGGCGTGTGCTGAAGTTGCCGGACGTCGCCAAACGTCTCGCTGATAACGGCCTGGAACCGGTCGGCTCCACGCCGGAGGAGCTGGCGGCGTATCAGCGCGCCGAAATCACCAAGTGGGCGAAGGTGGTCAAGGATTCCGGCGCCAAGGCGGATTGATTCGCGGGTATGTGTTGCCAGCGCTCGCGACCGGGTGAGTGCTCTACTGGCGCGATAGTGATCTTGCGCCGCATCAAGGAAAGCCCCCCGTAGCAGGCACACCATACGAAACATAGCGATGCGCAGATGACATTCGTCACCTGCGAAACATCGCAGTTTCGGAGGTTGCCGTGAAGTTGCGTCATGTCGTGGGTGTGTTGCTGGCTGCAGTGCTGGCGACGGTTTCGCTGTCTGCTGCTGCCGTTTGCCAGGCGCCGCTGTCCGGTCTGGTGAACTGGTGGAGGGCCGAGGGTAACGGCGCGGATGTGGTGGGGTCGTACAACGGCGCGCGCATGCTGGGGGCTGGCTTCGCGGCGGGTCAGCATGGGCAGGCGTTCAATCTGGATGGCGTTGACGACTATGTGCATGTTGGCATGCTCGGCAACATTGGTGTCAACGAGGCGGATCCGTTCTCGGTGTCGTTGTGGGTCAACGCGCTGGAACTGACCCGTAACTCACCGCAAGTCATTGCCAGCAACTACATGGGCGAGCGGGGCGGTACTGGTGACTATTACACCTACCTGTTCACCGTGATGGACCAGCTGTACTTCGGGGTTGGCAAACGTCAACTTGCTGGTATCACGGTGTACGCCACGTTGCCGGCTGGTTGGCATCTGGTGACTGGCACTTACGACGGCTCGTCTGTTTCGATCTACGTCGATGGCGTTTTGGTCGAGACCGGCACGCGCCCGTTCAGCGACTCTGTGCCCAACACTCGCGGCTGGAACTTCGGAGACTTCTCGCCGGAAACCAACTGGTCTCACCTGACGCTCGGCGGCGCAGACCGCAATGGTGCCTTCACCGGTCAGCTCGACGAGATTCAGGTGTTCGACCGGGCGCTGACGGCGAACGAGGTGGCGAGCTTGTATCAGGCTGCCGGTGACGTGTGCGGATCACCGACACCTACGCTTGATATCGACGGCAACGCGCTGGGCGGCAAATACACTGCGCTGACCGATGGCGTGCTTGCGCTGCGTTACCTGCTCGGGCTTTCCGGCCCTGCGATGACAGCGGGAGCGACAGGCCACAACCCGGCGCGCGACGACAGCGCCATGTTGCTCCATCTCGACAAGATGCGCTGGGCGCTTGATGTGGACGACAGTGGTGTCGCCGATGCAGCGACTGACGGCCTGATGATCCTGCGCTATCTGCTCGGCTTCCGCGGCAATGCGCTGATCGCCGACGCGCTCGGCACCAATGCGGGCCGGACCACGCCGGCAGCCATCGAGTCCTGGCTCGCGACGCTGACGCCGTGAAGCCTGCAGGTTTTCAAATACCGCGCAGCTTCGCCGCTATTTGGCCAGTATCCAGGTGATGACCTGCTTGGCGATGAAGCCGGTCATGCCGAAGCCGAGGGCAAGAAAGAGAACGAAGGTACCAAGCTTGCCTGCCTTGCTCTCCCAGGCGAGCTGGGCGATGATGAACACCATGTAGAGCATGAAGGCGCCAACGCCGAAGGTGAGGCCGAACCACGAGATCTGTGCCTCGGTGAAGCCGAAGATCATGCTGACACCCTGGTGGCGTCAGGCGCAGCAGGTGCGATGCGTTCCGGGATCGCCGTTGCATCAACGAGATCGCGGTAAGCGTGCCAGCTTGCATGGCCAAGCATTGGCACGATGACAATCATGCCGAGCAGGGCAGTGACGAAGCCGCAGAACGTAAAGATCATCAGCATCGCGGCCCACAGCGCCATTGTGACCGGATTGGTGAGGACGACTCGCCAACTGACCAGCACCGCATCGAGTGCGTTGACGTGGCGGTCGAGCAGGAGCGGCATTGAGATCACGCTGGAGGCAAACACCGGCGCGGCAAGGACACCACCCATGGTGAGCCAGGCCTCGAACACAAAGTGATCCGGTGACAGCACGATGTGGCGCACGAAGTCTTCGGGCGTTGCGATGGGTACGGGTGAGAAGAGTGTGATGAACGCCGCCGAGGTGAGGACCCAGCCGGTGCCCGCGAGCGCTAGAAGCAGGCCGAAGCGCACGAGGCACCAGTAGCTGGCCGGGTCCGAGCGGCGGTTGACGCCCCAGTGTGTCCAGGTGCGCAGCAGTAGCGCCATGTCGGCCGGCTCGCCGCGCTCCAGTGCACGGCTGAGCGCGTAAAGGCCGGTTGCCAATACCGGCGCGACGACGAGGAAGCCGGAGAACGCGCCAGCGAGCAACCAGAAGCGGTCGCGTGCCAGCGCGAACAGCGCGGCGCCGAAGATAGCTACTGCGATGCCATGAGCCACGCTGACCCAACGACAAGCGATGAAATCGCGACCCGCACGTGCCATCCAGTGAAAGGGCCGGGTTGGGCTGACCGAGTGCACGACGATTGCCGCCATGCGATCACGCCGCCGGGCGAGCGTTTGCGGGGACGATGGCAAGTGGTGGGGAGTGGGAGGCTCGTTCACGGCACGAAGTCTACGGATTCACTGAGACGTCGCCGCTGACCTGTGTCAATCCGGTTGCCGCCCTTGCCAGGCGCAAAGTGGTCAGATGACCGGCTCCTTCAGGCCTTCTTTTGCCACCACACGCTGTACTGCCGGGCGGGCCAGCATGCGGTGCATGAAGGGGCCGAGATGCGGCCAGAAGGCGACGTTGCTCGCTTTCTGCGTGGCTGGCGGCGCGCCTTCAAAAACTCGAGTCCAGCGACCCAGCATGAATGCGTAGATGTCCAGTACGCTGAATTTTTCACCCATCATCCACGGTCCATCACTCTGCGCCAGTTGGTCATCGAGTTGCTTGAGCATCGCGCCCATGCGCTCCTGCGTCCTGGCCTTGATGGCGGCAACCGCAGACGGGTCAGTCGCCGCGGTGTAGCGGTCGGTGTAGAAGTACATGATCACCGCTGGTTGCAGCGTGTTGGTCATCCACATCAGCCACTTGTAAAAATGGGCTCGCTCAACGGTACCGACGGCCGGAGCCAAGCCAAACTGCGGATATTTGTCGGTGAGGTAGAGGCAGATCGCTGCTGTTTCGTAAAGCACCAGATCGTCATCGATCAGTACCGGAATCAGGCCATTTGGATTGAGCTTGAGGTACTCTGCGGACTTGTGCGCGTTGTTGGCTCGATCCACCTGCTTCAGCTCGAACGGCAGGCCCATCTCTTCGAGCAGGATGTGCGGCGTGATCGACGCGTTCGACGGTGCATAGTGCAGCTGGATCATGACGAGTGTTCCTTTTGACGACGGCAATGACGGTCAGAACGCGGCTTCCGCCAGCGCCAACGTGCCTTCCGAGCCGTTGACGATCACCTCGGCTGCGGCAATCGCCTCCGGGATCATGGTGTCAGCGAAGTAGCGCATCGTTGCGATCTTCGCTTCAAGGAATGCGCGGTCATCGCTGCCCGCGTTGATGCGCTGTTCGGCTGCCAGCGCGACGCGCGCCAGTTGCCAGCCGCCGCAGACGATGCCGAACAGCTTCACCATCGGCACCGAGCCCGCGAAGCAGGCGCGGACGTTCTGGTTGAAGTTGCCAAGATTGAATTCCACCGCGCGTTCAACGGCATCAATGCCTTCGACCAGGCGCTTGTGCGAGGCTTTCAGATGCGGGTTGGACGATTTCGCCAGCTCTGCGCAGAATGCACGCATGGTCGTGATCAGTGCCTTGGCAGTGACGCCGCCTTCACGCGCCATCTTGCGGCCGACGAGATCGTTGGCCTGAATGGCAGTGGTGCCCTCGTAGATCGTGGTGATGCGGGCGTCGCGGTAGTGCTGGGCGGCGCCGGTTTCCTCGACGAAGCCCATGCCACCGTGGACCTGAATGCCCTGATAGGTGACGTCCTGCGCCATCTCGGTGGCCCAGCCCTTGTGCACGGGAATCATGAGTTCAACGAAGGCCTGATTGGCCTTGCGCACTTCGGCGTCGGGATGGGCCTCAGCGAGATCGAATGCGTAGCCGGTGGCAATCGCCAGCGCGCGTGCCGCCTCGGTCTGCGCCCGCATGCGCAGCAGCATGCGGCGTACGTCGGGGTGACGGATGATCGGTACCGACGGATTCTTCGGCGCACCGACATCGCGCGACTGCACGCGCTCGCGGGCGAAGGCGACGGCGCGCTGGTAGGCGCGCTCGGCGATACCCACGCCTTGCAGGCCGACGCCGAAGCGTGCCAGATTCATCATGACGAACATGTATTCAAGGCCGCGATTGACCTCGCCGACCACGTAGCCAACCGCACCGCCGGCGTCGCCGAACTGCATCACGCAGGTGGGTGAGCCGTGAATGCCCAGCTTGTGTTCGATCGACACGCACTGTGCATCGTTGCGGGCACCCAGCGAACCATCTTTGTTAACCAGGAACTTCGGCACTGCGAACAGCGAGATACCCTTCACGCCCTCTGGTGCATCGGGCAGGCGGGCCAGCACCAGATGCACGATGTTCTCGGTGAAATCGTGCTCGCCGAAGGTGATGAAGATCTTGGTGCCGAAAATCCTGAAGGTGCCATCGGGTTGCGGTTCGGCACGGGTTTTGACCAGCGCCAGATCAGAGCCTGCCTGCGGCTCGGTCAGGTTCATGGTGCCGGTCCATTCGCCGCTCACCATCTTCGGAACAAAGATCTGCTTGAGCTCATCCGAGCCGGCCAGCAGCAGTGCCTCGATGGCGCCTTGGGTCAGCATCGGCAGCAGGCCGAAGCTCATGTTCGACGAATGCACCATCTCGTCAGTCAGCGTGATCAGCGAGCGCGGCATGCCAAGGCCACCAAACGCCTCCGGCATCGGCAGCGCTGCGCCGCCCATGGCGCAATAGGCGTCATAGGCCGTCTTGAAGCCTTTGGGCGTCGATACCGAGTTGTCGGCGGGATTGTGCCTCGCACCTTCCTGATCGCCTGACCAGTTCAGTGGATCAAGTACCTCGTTGGCAAACTTGGCCGACTCTTCAATGATCGCGAACACCGTGTCCGGCGTCGCTTCAGCGAAATGCGGCAGCGCCGACAGCTCGCTCAGCGGCGCGATGGTTTCGAGAAGAAGACGATACTCTTTGACGGGGGCGTGATAAGTGCTCATGGCGCGTTCTCTGCGGGCGGTGGCGGGCTGGGCGGAAATAAAAAAGCGGGCAACCGCCCGCTTTGTGACTGGGTGACTAGAGCTGGCTGGTCAACTGCGGCACGGCCTCAAAGAGGTCCGCCACCAGGCCATAGTCGGCCACGCTGAAGATCGGCGCGTCCGGGTCCTTGTTGATGGCGACGATGACTTTCGAATCCTTCATGCCCGCGAGATGCTGGATCGCGCCGCTGATCCCGACCGCGACGTAGAGCTCCGGTGCCACAATCTTGCCGGTCTGACCGACTTGGTAATCGTTCGGCACAAAGCCCGCGTCAACGGCGGCGCGCGAGGCGCCCATGGCGGCGTTGAGCTTGTCGGCCAGCGGTGTCAGTACCTCGCGGTATTTCTCGCCAGAACCCAGGCCACGGCCACCGGACACGATGATCTTGGCGGCGGTCAGCTCGGGGCGTTCGCTCTTGGTGATTTCAGCCGAGACGAAGCTTGCGACGCCGATATCAGCAACCGCAGCGACGCTTTCGACGGCACCACTACCGCCAGTCGTAGCTGCTGCAGCGAACGCGGTACCACGCACGGTGATGATCTTCACGCTGTCCGACGATTTGACCGTCGCGTAGGCGTTGCCTGCGTAAATCGGCCGCACAAAGGTGTCAGCGTCCACGACCTTGATGATGTCGCTGATCTGCGCCTTGTCGAGGAGGGCTGCCACGCGTGGTGCAACGCTCTTGCCGTACGCAGTAGCGGGGGCGAGGATGTGGCTGTAGCTGCCAGCGACGGCGACGATCTGCGCCGCTGCGTTTTCTGGCAGCAGATTGGCATGCGCGGCACCGTCGGCATGCAGCACCTTGCTGACGCCAGCGACTTGCGCTGCGGCGGTTGCAGCTGCGCCCGCGTTGTTGCCGGCCACCAGCACATGCACATCGCCACCGATCGCCGCTGCGGCCGAGATGACGTTGAGCGTTGCTGCTTTGAGCGAGCCGTGATCGTGTTCTGCAATAACGAGATTAGCCATGATCAGATCACCTTCGCTTCATTCTTGAGTTTGTCGATCAGGGCGGCTACATCGGCCACCTTCACACCGCCCTGGCGCTTCGGTGGCTCTTCCACTTTCAGCGTGGTCAGACGCGGCGTGACATCTACGCCGAGGTCCGCCGGCTTCACGTTGTCGAGCTGCTTCTTTTTCGCCTTCATGATGTTGGGCAGCGTGGCGTAGCGCGGCTCGTTCAGGCGTAGATCAGTGGTGATGATGGCGGGCAATTTCAGGGCGACGGTTTCGAGACCACCGTCGACTTCGCGGGTCACGGTTGCGGTGTCGCCCGCAACTTCCACTTTGGAGGCAAACGTCGCCTGGCCCCAGCCGAGCAGCGCAGCCAGCATCTGGCCGGTCTGGTTGGCGTCGTCGTCAATCGCCTGCTTGCCAAGGACCACCAGTTTCGGCTGTTCCTTGTCGACCACTGCCTTGAGCAGTTTCGCCACCGCCAGCGGTTGCAGATCGGCGTCCGTCTCGATCAGGATGCCGCGATCAGCGCCGATCGCCATCGCGTTGCGCAGCGTTTCCTGGCATTGCGCCACACCGGCAGACACGGCGATGATTTCGGTCGCCACGCCCTTTTCCTTCAGGCGAACCGCTTCTTCAACGGCGATTTCGCAGAACGGATTCATCGACATCTTGACGTTCGCGATATCGACGCCCGAGTTGTCGGGCTTGACGCGCACTTTCACGTTGTAGTCCACAACGCGCTTGACCGGGACGAGTATCTTCACACCTGCTCCTGAGGGCGGAAATTGCGCAACCACGCGTATGGACGCATGACGCACCGCCGGTTGACGTTAACGTTAGCTTGCCATTATAAAAACTGGCGCACGCGGGCGGCGATTCTTCGCGCAGTGCTTTGAGCCGTGGCTCTAAAGCCCGGCCCGTGACGACGTGGCGGGGGGGGACGCCGACGATGGCCGCTTCTTCGGGTACGCTCGCAGAATGGAAGCCAGTTTCACAAAACGCCGTGGCCGGTGGCATGCAGGAGCAATGCTGCTGTTGCTGGTATTAACGGCGGCTTACGTGCTGGCGGTGGCCAATGGCATCGTGACGATTGACGTTGCCCGCGACCTGTTCTGGGCCATCGAAATCGCCGACGGGCGCGCCTTGCCTTTGCTCGGTCCGCCGGTGGGATCGGTCGAGCTGCTGGCCGCGTGGTGGTACTACCTCGGTGCGCTCGCCATATGGCTGGGCGGCTCGGTGACGGCCTATTTTGCGCTGCTTGGCCTGCTCGCGGCCAGCAAGTACCTGCTGATCTACCTTACTGGCCTTCGCATCGGTGACGCGCGATTTGCCGCATTGCTGTCAGCCGCTGCCGCAGCGCCCGGGATTGCGGGCTATCAATTGTTCGGCGTCGGTCACACCCAATTGCTTGAAGCCGCAGTCTGGGGATGCGCGCTCCTTTCACTTCGCCTGTGCCAACCGGGGGCCAGACCGTCTCAGCGCGCGGTGATTGCCAATGCAGCTCTCCTCGGTGCATGCGCTGCACTCGCACTGCACGCTCACCCCACGGCGGTGTTGCTGTCGCCCTGGTTGATGGCGGCGCTTGTTGCCGTGCCACGTCCGCATCGCCTGACAGCGGCGGTGGCTGCGATGATCGGTGGTGGACTGATTTTCCTGCCTTTGATATTGGCTCATTGGATGCCGGGCCTTGCCGGCGACAGTGCCGCGATCAACGCGCCTGGCGTTTCCGGTCTCGGCGGCACCCTCAGCGGCTTCACGCCGCTGTTGGTGAACCTGCTCTGGCAGCAGCCGCTGGCGGTGCTGGATACTGCGTTGAACGCAGCGGGTGTGCTGGTCGCCGCCACGCATGTCGTATGGGGGGCGCTGCTGGTTGCCGCTGCGGCAGGCGGGCTGCTTGCCCTGAACGACATCCGCTGGAGGAAGCAGCTGGTCGCGGCGGCCGCGACGCTGATTGCAGTGCTGGCAGCGACTGCGCTGCTGCGTGACCACACACCGTTCTACATGCTTTACGTGGCGCTGCCGCCTTACGCCCTGGTGTTGGCTATCGGCTGGCGCGCCCTCGAGCGAGTTCGTGTTTTGCCGACGGCGATTGTTTTGGCGGCGGTCGTGCTGCATGTTCTCGTCGTGGTGGGGCTGGTCAACACGGCACAACGCGGTCTTGTCCACTCGCACCTGCCGTTGCACTCGAACATGCGTGATACCAGCACTACCGCGCACGATGAATCTGTGCTGTCGGCTCCCGCTCGCGACGAGGTTGCCGCCCGGTTTCTGTGCAGACATGAGGGCGATGCGTCATTGCATGGCGACGTCGCTTCCTTCGCCATGGGCCTCGGCCACGAAATGCGCTTGCATTGCGCTGGGCGGAAGTCGCAGGTCCATATTGGCGGATTGACGTCGCCGTGGATATGGCTGCCCGCCGACGCCTGGACAATCCTGAACGTCAAGCCGACCGTGAATTTGCGAGGCGGCGGGCTCGCTCCGGCCAGTGCAGTCGTTGCGCCCGCAAGCCCGCTGCCCGCGGTGTCTGGTCGGAACTATCCACCGCGAATGGACCTGATGCTGGCGGCGGCCAGGGCAAAGACCTGGTCAACGTCGCTGACGACCACTGCTGATTCCATCCTCGTCGTCAGCAATCTGTTGCCGACTTCGCCTGCCTTTGCAGTTCGTGTTTTGCGCAACGATGTTGTGCAGCCGGCGGCGCTGCGCTTCGCGAACACCAGTGCTTATCGCTGTACCGCCTGCGCCGACGGCGCCGCACATTGGACAGTGGAGGTGCTAGGTGGGCTACCCGAGACAACCTCAATCGCTGCACTATCGCCGCCGACTGCTACGCTACCGCGATGAGTAATGACGTGGAGCAGCAAAAGCCGGCCGTGCGGGAAACTGCGGGGCAGGCGGGTCGCTATCTGATTGGGGCGTTCATTGCGCTGGCAATTGACGCAACCATCGTGTCGGTCATGGTGAGCATGGGGGCCCCCGTACTGATTGCCCGCCTGCTGGCGATGCTGGCTGGCGTGACCACGACCTATGCTTTCAATCGTCGCTACACCTTTGCCCCCAGCCATCCGGCATCATTTGCCGATTGGGGGCGCTACGTGGCAGCGCAATCAGTCGGCTCCGCCATCAATTTCGCACTGTCGACAGGTTTGTTGTGGCTGTCCGACCGGTCTGTGCTGCAAATTTGGGGCGCGGTGATAGTGGGAGCAGCGGCCGGCTTCTGCGTGAATTTCTTCACAGCCCGCCGCTTGTTGCATAACTCCGATACGGCGCAGCAGAAATCGGGCCGCTAGTCGCGTCCGTCTGGTCGCCGGCCGCGAATATCCACCGCCGTCGTCGGATCGAGGCTGGCTGGAGTGATGGGTGGCACCAGGGCCGCCGACCGGCTTACGCGGCGCATATAGCCGAGCGCGGTCAGCGGAACGCCAATCGCCCACAGTCCGGCGACGAGTGCGACAGAGCGCCAGGAAAACTCGGCGAACAGCATGGCGACGCCGGCAATCAGCATTACCATCGTCGTGACCGGAAGCATCACCAGCAGACTCATGCGATAGCGTTGCCACCAGCTCTGTCGCGACCACTCGCGCAGGGTGTCCCACGCCTCCTGCGGTGGCGGCACGTTGCGGTCGATGATGCTCATCGGCCGCTCCAGGCCGGCATTGGCCGCTTGGCGATGAAAGCGTCAATGCCCGCCTGGGCATCGCCCGACTGCATGTCGCTCGCCATGTTGCCCGCGGCCAATTGGTAAGCTGCATCAAGCGGATACCCCTGCCCTTGCCGTAGTTGCCGCAGCAACCGTTTTCCGGACGCCAGCGCGTAGCGGGACTTCGATGCCAACTGATCAGCCAAGCTCTGTACTTCTTGCATAAGGCAATTATCGTCTACGCAGCGGTTGACCAGTCCCCACGCGGCAGCCTGCTCAGCGTCAACAAACTCACCGGTCAGCAGCATTTCCGCTGCGTGCTTCGGCGCCAGGCTTCGGCTGAGCGCAACGGCGGGCGTCGAACAGAACAATCCCAAGTTGATGCCGCTGGTGGCGAACCGCGCCGAACGGGCGGCTACGGCGAGGTCGCAGGAGGCGACCAGCTGACAGCCTGCAGCGGTTGCAACGCCCTGCACGGCAGCAATCACTGGCTGCTGCAGCTCAGCAATGGTCAGCATCAGCCGCGAGCAACGGTTGAACAGTTCGTTCTGCCAGCTTTCGGCGGGGTTGGCGCGCATCTCGCGCAAATCGTGGCCGGCGCAAAACGCCTTCCCGCTGGCGGCAAGCACCAGCACTGAGCACGCCGGATCGCGCGAGGCTGATTCGAGGGCTTGCTGCAGGGCTGCAAGCATGTCCGATGAGAGGGCGTTGTATTGCGCCGGCCGGTTCAGGGTAAGGGTTACCACGCTCCCGCTGGCGGTCCGCAGCACGGGAGCATCTTCTACACTACCGGGTTGTTTTACATCCATTGGCGCGCCAGCAGCAGTTGAGCTATGGGCCATCGACTCTCCAAGATTACAACGAAAACCGGCGACGGTGGCACCACTGGTCTCGGCGATGGTTCGCGCGTACCGAAAACGCATCCGCGGATTGCTGCGATCGGCGAAGTCGACGAACTGAATTGCGTGGTCGGGCTGTTGCTGACGGAGACGCTCTCGGACCAGCTTCGCGAGTCTCTGGTTGACGTCCAGCACGACCTGTTCGATCTTGGCGGCGAGCTGTCGATTCCGGGCTACACCGCGATTGGCGAGACGCATGTGGCTCGGCTCGAAGCGTTGTCAGAATCGCTCAACGCGGAGCTGCCCATGCTCAAGGATTTCATCCTGCCTGGCGGTTCGCGGGCAGCGGCTTACGCGCATCTGGTGCGAACGGTGTGCCGCCGCGCTGAGCGGGCGGTGCTGGTGCTGGCGGCGAGCGAGACGGTTTCTGACGATGCCCGCGTCTACCTCAATCGCCTCAGCGACCTGGCTTTCGTGCTGGCGCGCACACTTAACCGTGCTGCCGGACAGCCGGACGTGCTGTGGCGCAAGGATCGCCGCGCCAATGCAACTCCCGCCTAAGACAGTTAAAGGCGCTCACTATCGTTAACCCCGGCCGCTGCGATCTGCTCATCCTGCAGTACGCGGCACCGACGAATCTGGCGCCTACCCGGCGTCATCAGCATCAGTAAGGTCCCCATGCACAACCCGCTTCTTGCCACCTGGAACGCCCCGTACGGTCTGCCGCCTTTCGCGGAGACGCGTCCTGAACATTTTGGCCCGGCCTTTGCTGCCGCATGTGCAGAGCATCATGCCGAGCTCGACGCCATTGCTGGCAATCCCGAGCCCGCGACGTTCGCCAACACAATCGCCGCGTTCGATCGTGCCGGCTGGAAGTTTGTCCGCTTCGGCGAAATGTTCTGGAATTTGAGCGCTGCCCACACCAGTCCCGCGCTGGAAGCAGTGGAGCGCGAGCTGGCGCCAAAGATTGCCATGCATCAGAGCGCCGTTTACATGCATCAGACGCTGTTCTCGCGCATCGACACCGTCGTAAATTCTGCCGAGATGCAGTTGCTGGCGGACGAGGACCGTCGCCTGGCGGAGCGCGTGCACCTCGACTTCGTTCGTCAAGGCGCACGCATCGCCGCCGACCAGCGTGAGCGTTACGCCGCCATCGTGGGCCAGCTGGCAACGCTGTGCACGCAGTTCTCGCAGAATGTGCTGAAGGACGAAACCGACTGGGTGCTCTGGCTTGAGGACGAAGCATCGCGCGCCGGATTGCCAGCCGATGTCCTCAACTCGGCGCGCGCCGCAGCGGCAGAGCGCGGGCGAGCTGACGGCTGCGCGATCACGTTGTCGCGCAGCTCGGTGGTGCCGTTTCTCACCTTCTCCACGCGGCGTGACCTGCGCCAGGTCGCCTTCGACGCCTGGGTCTCGCGTGGTGCGCATGATGGCCCGAGCGACAACCGTCAGATCATTGTCGATATCCTCAAGCTGCGTCAGGAGCAGGCCGAGCTGCACGGTTACAGAACATTTGCCGATTTTCAGCTGGTGGATCGCATGGCGAAAACGCCCGAGGCCGCGCGCGCGCTGATGCTGCAGGCGTGGGAGCCAGCGAAGGCCACGCTCGTTCGTGAGGCCGCGCTGCTCAACGCAAGCCGCATCGCGCACGGGCAGACTGAGGCACTCGAACCCTGGGACTGGCGCTTCTACGAGGAAAAGGTGCGACAGTCGCACTTCGAGCTTGACGACGCGGTAGTGAAACCCTATTTCGAGCTCGACCGCATGATTGCCGCGATGTTTGGCGTGGCGGGACGGTTGTTTGGACTCAGTTTCAAGGAAGTCACGCAGGCGCCGGGCATCAAGCTTTATCACCCGGATGCACGGCTGTTCGAAGTGCATCGTGAAGGCAAGCTGAAAGCGCTGTTCATCTCCGACAATTTCGCACGTTCGTCGAAGCGCGGCGGGGCGTGGATGTCGAGCTATCGCGTGCAGGGCAGGAATAGCGTGCATGGCGAGGTGGTCCCGATCGTTGGCAACCACAACAACTTCGCCAAGGCACCTGCCGGGCAGCCCAACCTGATCTCGTTCGACGACGTGCGCACGTTGTTCCATGAATTCGGTCATGGCCTGCACGGCATGCTGTCGAATGTCCGCTACGAGCGGCTGGCAGGGACCAATGTCTATCAGGACTATGTGGAGCTGCCGTCGCAGTTGTTCGAGCATTGGGCCCTTCAGCCCGAGGTGCTTGCCGAGTTTGCGCGTCGCTTCGATACCGGCGAGACAATTCCGGAAGCGCTGGTCAAACGTATCCGCGCGGCGGCGAAGTTCGGTAATGGCTTCGAGAGCGTGCAGTATGTGTCGTCTACGCTCACCGATCTCGCGGTGCACTCACGCAGCAATTTCGATGGCTTCGACGTGATGGCATTCGAACAGGAAGAGCTGGCCCGCATCGGCATGCCGCGCGAGGCGCATCCGATGCACAGATTCACGGGCTTCCGGCATCTGTTCTCTGATGCCGCCTACGCTGCGGGTTACTACGTGTATATGTGGGCCGCCGTGCTCGACAACGACGCCTTCGAGGCGTTCGAGGAGGCTGGCAACGCGTTCGACGCCCCAACGGCGAAACGCCTGCACGACTACATCTACTCCGCAGGCAGCTCGATCGAGTCCGCCGATGCCTACCGCGCGTTCCGCGGGCGCGATGCGAA
Source organism: Casimicrobium huifangae (assembly GCF_009746125.1). NCBI lineage: Bacteria > Pseudomonadati > Pseudomonadota > Betaproteobacteria > Casimicrobiaceae > Casimicrobium > Casimicrobium huifangae. Next base: position 2,888,113 of record NZ_CP041352.1, on the reverse strand, counting down.
GGTGGAGGCGATGTTGCGGAAGCGGGGGCTGGTGGAGACGGTGTAATTCCCCGGCCGCTGTTCGTCGCAAACACGTAGCCCGGAGAAGCGCAGCGCGTCCGGGAGTTTCTCTACATGCGCTAACGGCACGAATCGATCGACCGCGTTAACAACTGCCTTGACGCGCTTCGCTTCTCAAGGCTACGGCCTCAAGCCTTTGCCTCAATCAACTCAATCTTGTACCCGTCCGGGTCCTGCACGAAGGCGATGACGGTGCTGCCGCCTTTGACCGGGCCGGCTTCGCGGGTGACATTGCCGCCAGCGGCGCGTACGGCATCGCAGGCTGCGGCGGCGTTGGCCACGGCGATGGCGATGTGGCCGAAGGCGGTGCCGATCTCATAGCTCGGGACGCCGTAGTTGTAGGTCAGCTCGATCGTTGCGCCGTCCTTTTCATCGCCGTAACCAACGAACGCCAGTGAGTACTTCTGCTCGGGCCGATCCGTCGTGCGCAAGAGCTGCATGCCCATCACTCGGGTGTAGAAGTCGATGGAGCGTTGCAGGTCGCCGACGCGCAGCATGGTGTGGAGAATTCGCATGGGGTTACCTCTACTCTAAATTTCGAACTGGGTGACGCGGTGGTCGCCTCGGTGTTGTTGGCTTTTCTCTGGAAACCCCATTCAATAAGGGCCCCTGCGTATAAATGGCTATAAGTCGATTTCTGTCATTTTCACGGTATTAGCCCATATAAATTGAGCTTCTTCGGGAAAAGCCAATACCGAAATCGACTCGCAACCATCCCGCCAGACGCATCTGACCACGCCAGCGACGCTGACTACTGCACGCGGCGGAACCGTTGCGCCCGCTTGCCGGTGTCAACCTCGCTGGTGTACACCGATCCTTCCGAGTCGATCGCAATGTTGTGTACCCAGTGGAAGTCGCCGGCCTGGCGTCCGGGGCGGCCGAACGATCCGATCTTTTCGCCGGTCGCGCGCTCGACAATGCGCACTTCGTTGTTGGTGCCATCGGCAATCAGCAGGTAGCGCTGCGCCGCGTCCTCGGACGGCACCAGATCCCAGGTTGAGCCGGAGCCTTGCGTGGCGGCGTCGTAGACGAACTGCTTCAGGAACTCGCCCTTCTTGTTGAAGATCTGCACGCGGTTGTTCATGCGGTCGCAAACGTAGACCAGATTGTCTTTCGTCATGCGCACGCAGTGCACCGGCATGCCGAAGTGTGCCGATTCCGGGTTGTAGTTCGGGAAATTGCCGTCCTCCGGCTTCTTGCCATAGGCGCCCCAGTGCCGTTTGTAGGCACCGGTGGCAGCGTCGAACACAATGACGCGACGATTGCCGTAGCCGTCGGCAACAAACAGCTCATTGGCATCGGCATCAAGCTCCATGTGCGCGGGCCGGCTAAGCTGCGTGGTCGAATTGCTGCCTTCGCTCTTGCCCGGCTTGCCGATCTGCATCAGGAACTTGCCGTCGGGAGTGAACTTGAGCAGCATGCCGTCGGTGTTGGCGTTGCCGCCGACCCAGACGTCGCCTTTCGGGTCAACGTAGATGCCGTGCTCGTTGGCGGGCCAGTCGTAGCCAGTACCCTTGCCACCCCACGAACGCAGCAGATTGCCCGCGCGATCAAACTGCAGTACCGGCGGCGCCGCCACACAGCACTTCGAGCGCGGCGGCGTCAGTGCCGCGCCTTTCTCGTCGTCGGTGAGGGTCAGCGGCCGGTGAATCAGCCAGATGGTGTCGTTGCGGTCAACCGCGATGCCTGCCACCTGCCCAAGAATCCAGTTGTTGGGCAGCGGCTTCGGCCACAGCGCGTCCACCGCGTAGCGCGGCCCGCCTGCAACAGTCGCGCCTTCCACCCTGGCGTGGACGTGCGAATGGTTCCCTGCGGACTGCGGGCCGTGTGCGCAGCCCGCGAGCAGCAGCAGCGAACCCACACTGGCAGTGACGACAGACAGCGAGCGAAGCAATGACATGATGACTCCCCTTCTTTGCGCTCTTGATAATGCGCGGACGAGACTATTGCAGATGTTCGGCCAGAACGCGAATGGCATGTTTCGCTTCACGCGCTGCGCCGTCGTGAATCTGGTGCCGGCAACTGGTACCGTCGGCAACGATGATCGCGCCGGGTGAATTGCGGACGGCCGGTAGCAGCGACAGCTCGGCCATCTGCATCGAGATTTCGTAATGCTTTGAGTCATAGCCAAACGCGCCAGCCATGCCACAGCAGGAGCTTTCGATCAGGTTTGGCTTGACGTCCGGGATCAAGCCCAGCAGCGAGAGCGTCGGGGTCATTTCGCCAAACGCTTTCTGGTGGCAGTGGCCGTGCACGAGGATCGGTGATGCTGCAGGCTTGAGCTTGGCGCGCAGTTCGTCGAGTTTGCCCGCTTTCTCCTCGCGTTCGAGGAAAGTTTCGATCAGCATGGCGTGCCTGGCGACGACGTCCGCTTCTTCGCCCAGGCGCATGGCCGGGATTTCGTCGCGCAGCGTGAACAGGCAGCTGGGTTCCAGGCCGACGATGTCGATGCCCGCTTCGGCAAATTCGAGCAGGGCCGAGAGCAGATAGTGCGCCTGCTGCTTGGCGGCTTCCACCATGCCGACGGCGAGGAAGGTGCGGCCGCAGCAGAGGTTGCGCTCGTCGCGGTCGCCTTGCGGCGTCCAGCGCGGAATGTGAACTTTGTAGCCTGCCGCACCGAGCACTGCAATTGCTGCGTCCACGTTTTCGCGCTCGAAGGCGCCGTTGAAGGTGTCAACGAACAGCACCACCACACGCTCGCCCGCGGCATGGGCGTCGAGCAGTGCGCGGCCACCTACCAGCACCGGGCCGGTCGGCGGCTTGGATAGTGTTGCCCATACCGTGTCGCTGCGCCACTCCGGCAGTGAGCGTTTTGCTGAAAAGCCGAACATGCGCTCACCCAGTTTGGCAAGCCACGGCATGCGATTGCGCGCGTTGAACCAGCCAGGATGCTTTGCTGCAAACGGCGCCGTGATTGGCAATCGCGCGATCAGATTGTCACGAATCGAGAAGCCGTGCTTCTTCTTGTAGTGATGCAGGTGCTCCACCTTCATCTTCGCCATGTCGACGCCCGTGGGGCAATCGCGCTTGCAGCCCTTGCAACTGACGCAGAGATCCAGCGCGTCGTGAACTTCGTCGCTGGCGATGCCATCGCTGCCGATCTGGCCAGAAATCGCCAGCCGTAGCGTATTGGCCCGGCCGCGCGTGGCATGTTGCTCATCGCGAGTCACGCGATAGCTTGGGCACATGGTGCCAGCGTCGAACTTGCGGCAGTGGCCGTTGTTGTTGCACATTTCCACGGCCTTGGCAAACCCTTCCGCCGGGTCGCCACCGGTGCCAGGCCCCGTGGTCTGCTCGGTGACCGCATCGTTCTGCACATTCCACGCACTCCAGTCGAGTGTCGTCTGGATCGGAATTACCCGGTAGTCTGGCTTGAAGCGGAAGAGGCTCGCGTCATCCATCTTCGGCGGATCAATGATCTTGCCGGGGTTAAACAGGTTTTGCGGGTCAAAGGTGCGCTTGATCTCGCGGAACGCCGACGTGATGGCCGGTCCGAATTGCCATTCGACCCATTCGCCACGGCAGAGGCCGTCACCATGCTCGCCGCTGTACGCACCCTTGTAGCGTCGTACCAGCGCACTTGCTTCATCGGCGATGGCGCGCATTTTCGCTGCGCCACCCTCCGGGCCAGCGTGGCGCATGTCGAGGATCGGGCGCACGTGCAGCGTGCCCACACTGGCATGCGCGTACCAGGTGCCGCGGGTGCCGTGTCGGGCGAACACTTCGGTCAACTGCGCGGTGTAGTCAGCCAGATGCTCCAGCGGCACCGCGCAATCCTCAATGAAGCTCACCGGCTTGCCATCGCCCTTGAGGCTCATCATGATGTTGAGCCCGGCCTTGCGCACTTCCCACAGGTTCTTCTGTGGCGCATCGTCGGTCATCTGCACCACGGCACCGGGCAGGCCGAGTGTGCCGATCAGATCAACCAACTGCGAGAGTTTGCGCTTGAGTGCATCGCGATCATCGCCGGAGAACTCCACCAGCAAAATCGCTTCAGGCTCGCCCACCAGCGCCGTGCGGATCGTCGGCGCGAAGGCCGGGTTGGCGAGCGAGAGCTCGATCATCGTGCGATCCACCAGCTCGACGGCCGTCGGCCCGAGTTTCACGATGTGCTGCGCCGAGTCCATCGCCCGATGGAAAGTCGGGAAGTTGACCACGCCGAGCACCTTCGCTTTCGGCAAGGGCGAGAGTGCCAGCGTCAGTGATTTGGTGAAAGCGAGCGTACCCTCCGAGCCCACCAGCAGATGCGCGAGATTGACACTGCCGTCAGCGGTGTAGGGCCGTTCGCTCTGGTTGCAGAAAATGTCGAGGTTGTAGCCGGCGACGCGACGCATGACCTTGGGCCACACACGCTCAATTTCCTCACGATGTTTCGCAGCGAGGGAAGCCGCCAGCGCGCCCAGTTGTTGGGCAGGTCCGGTCGCATCCGCTTGCGGGCCAAACGACGTGACGCGACCATCCGCCAACCAGGCGTCGATACCCAGCACGTTGTGCACCATGTTGCCGTAGGCGATGGAGCGTGAGCCGCAGGAATTGTTGCCTGCCATGCCGCCCAGTGTGGCCTGTGCGCTGGTCGATACGTCCACCGGAAACCAGAGCCCGTGGGGCTTGAGGTAGGCGTTGAGGTGGTCAAGCACCATGCCCGGTTCAACCATCACGGTGCGTGCTTCGGCGTCGAATGCGAGCACGTTGCGCAGGTACTTCGAATTGTCGATGACCAGTGCCACGCCGGTCGTCTGCCCGCACTGGCTGGTACCGCCGCCGCGCGCGAGCACCGGCACCTTCAGGTCGCGAGCGATGTCGATGGCGTTCGTAACGTCGTCCGCAGTGCGCGGCACCAGCACACCCACTGGCATCTGCTGGTAGATCGATGCGTCGGTCGAGTAGCGACCGCGATCAGCGTCGGAGAAAAGGACCTCGCCCTGGGTGTGCTGGCGGAGGCGATGGGCGAGTTGGGGGGCGTCGGACATGGACTAGATCGGTCAACAGTATTTCGTAGTTTTGTAGCCTCGATGCAACGAAGTGGAATCGAGGGGCGATATCGGTTCGGCGAACAATTGCCTCGATTTCGCTATCGCTGCATCGAGGCTACGGGGTTATGACTTAGAGAGATGCGCCGGCCCGATTGAGCTGGCCGCTTCGAATGAGTTCCAGCACTGCATCGCGCTTGTTGTTGAGATGTTCAGTGAGAACAGTGCGCATCGCTGCACCGTCGTGGCGGGCGAGGGCGTCGATCATGCGCTCGTGCTCGTCAACGGCGCGCTGCCATTTTTGCCCGTCCTGATTGGAACGAAAGCGCAGCGCCTGCAGGCGGGCATTGAGCTGGGCATAAGTTCGCGTCAGCACCGGGTTCTTTGCGGCGGCGTTGATGCAGGCGTGAATCTGTGCGTTGAGCGCGTAATAGCGCGGCAGGTCACGCCGTGTGTAAGCTGCGAGCATCTCAAAGTGCAGCGCGCGGATCTCTGCGAGTTCGTCGTCGGTGATGCGCGCCGCGGCAAGCTCGCCCGAATGCGCTTCGAGATTGGCCATCACCTCAAAGGTGTCGATCACATCCTGCTCGCCAAGCGAGAGCGCAACGGCGCCACGGTTCGGCAGCAGCTCGACGAGGCCCTCCGAGGCCAGCATCTTGATCGCCTCGCGCAGCGGCGTGCGAGAGATCTTAAGTTGCTCGCAAAGCTCGCGCTCATTCAGCTTGGCACCGGGCGCAATGGTGCCTTCGATCAGCATGCTGCGCAGCCGGGCGGCCGCCTGATGTGGGAGCGCCTGGCGGGCGAGTTCGATGATTTCGGCCATGCTCTATTTTTGCATACAAATTGACCGAGCTTCAAGTGAGTAGGGATTTATTCCCTTGCGATTCCGGTTGACAAATGAATTTTGTATGCAAAAATGCCCCGTCACTGATCGTGAGATATACCGCCATGCTGCAACTGAATTTCCACCCTGCTGGACGCCATCAACTGTCGATTCCCGGGCCGTCGCCGGTGCCGGATCGCATCCTGCGTGCGATGAGCATGCCGACCATCGACCATCGCGGCCCGGAGTTCGCGACGCTCGGGTTCAAAGTGCTGGCGGACCTGAAGAAGATATTCAAGACCGAGCACCCCGTCATCATCTATCCCGCCTCGGGCACCGGCGCGTGGGAGGCAGCGCTGTGCAACGTGCTGTCGCCGGGGGATCAGGTGTTGATGTACGAGACGGGGCAGTTCGCCACGCTCTGGAAGAAGATGGCCGACCGTTTGGGTGTGAAAACAGAGTTTATCGGCCTGCCAGGTCTGGAGGGCTGGCGACGTGGCGTGCAGGCCGATCTCATCGAAGCGCGCTTGAAGGCCGACACCGGGCACGCGATCAAGGCGGTGTGCGTGGTGCACAACGAAACCTCGACCGGTGTGACCAGCAATATTGCAGCGGTACGCGCAGCCATCGACGCGGCCGGGCATCCCGCGCTTCTCATGGTCGACACCATCTCCGGGCTCGCCAGCGCCGACTACCGGCATGACGAATGGGGCGTGGACGTGACCGTGTCCGGTTCGCAGAAGGGCCTGATGCTGCCGCCGGGCATTTCGTTTAACGCAGTTTCACCGAAGGCGATCGAGGTCAGCAAACACGCGCGCCTTCCCAAGGCGTTCTGGGCTTGGGACGAGATGCTGGAGTTCAACAAGACCGGATACTTCCCGTACACACCGAGCACCAATATGCTGTACGGCCTGCATGAGGCGCTCGACATGATCCTCGGCGAGGGGCTCGACAACGTCTTCGCCCGACATCAACGTCTGGCGCGCGCCTGCCGTGCTGCGGTGAACGCCTGGGGTCTGGAGATCCAGTGCGCTGATCCGGCCGTCTATTCGCCAGTGCTGACCGGTGTCATGATGCCCGACGGTGTCGATGCCGACGCCGTGCGCAAGATCATCTATGACCGCTTTGATGCCTCGTTGGGCACGGGTCTCGGCAAGGTGAAGAGCAAGATGTTCCGCATTGGTCATCTTGGCGAATGCAATGATGTGTCGCTGATGGGTACGATCTGCGCGGTCGAGATGGGGCTCGCCATGGCGGGCGTCTCGCTCAAGGGGAGCGGCGTAGTTGCAGCGATGGCTGAACTTCAGAAGCAGGCGGCTACCACCCGCGCACCAACCCGGAACTAAGGACAACGATGAACAAACCCAATACCACCCGCCGCCAATTGATCAAGGCGCTCGCCGCAGCACCGCTCGCCGGTAGCGGCGCGCTATGGGCACAAGGTACCTGGCCACAGGGGCCGGTCAAGATCGTTGTGGGCTTTCCGCCGGGCGGTGGTACCGATGCACTTGCCCGTGTGCTGGCGCCCAAGCTCACGACCATGTGGGGGCAGCAGGTCATCGTCGAGAACCGTGCTGGCGTTGCCGGTGTGCTTGCGGCCGACGTGGTGGCCAAGTCGACGGATGGCCTGACGCTGCTGATGGGCCATATCAATTCGCATGGCATTGGCCCGGCGCTGAATCCGAAGATGCCCTACAACGCGGAGACCGATTTCTCTCCATTGGCGCTGGTGGGCGTGACGCCGAACGTGCTGATCTGCCACCCGAATGCACCGGCGAAGACGCTGAAGGACATCGTTGCGCTCGCAAAGGCAAAGCCCGGCACGCTGTCATTCGGCTCTGCGGGCAGCGGTAGCGCGCAGCATCTGGCGCTGGAGCTGTTCAAGGTTGCGGCAGGCGTCGATGTGCTGCACGTGCCGTACAAAGGCAGTGCCCCACTGTTGACAGATCTGATGGGCGGCCAGATTAACTATTCGTTCGACACCATGGCGGCGGTGACGCCACATGTCAAGGGCGGCAAGGTGCACGCAGTTGCGCAGACCCGCACCAAGCGCTCGGCGTCCTATCCGGATCTGCCGACTGTTGCGGAGAGCGGCTATCCCGGTTTTGAGGCCACGACGTGGTACGGCATGATTGGGCCAGCTCGCATGGCGTCCGACCTCGTGCAGCGGATCAATCGCGACATCAACACTGCGATGGCGATGCCGGACGTCAAGGAGCGCCTCAATGCAGTGGGTGCTGAAGACGGCGGCGGTACGGCGCAACAGTTTGCCGACTTCATGCGCGCCGAGCGGGTGAAGTGGGCGCGCGTCGTGAAGGAAGCCAACGTCAAGGTGGACGCCTAGATCGCCGCTTCCTCAGCCCGAGGCGTAACGCCGGATTGCACGACACTGCGCGTCAGTGACGGCGCGCACAGCTCGATGAATTTGTAGGCGAAATCGCGCAGATAGTGGCCACGACGTACCGCGATGCGCGTCACGTTGGCCGGGAACAGGTGATCAGCATTGAGCAATGCCAGGCCACGATCTTTGGCCTCGTTGAAGGCACCGGATGCGATGATGCCGATGCCCAGTTCCAGTTCGACGTAGGTTTTAATCACATCGGCGTCGAGTGCCGACAACACCACGTCGGGGTCGAGCGCCGCTGCAGCGAAAGTCTGGTCGATGCGCGCGCGCCCGGTAAACCCCTCGTGATACGTAATGATCGGGTAGTCGGCAATTGCCCGCAAGTTCAGAGGCTGCGCCGCAGCCAGTGGATGCCCAGCCGGTACCACCACCGCATGGTGCCAGGCGTAGAACGGAAACGTCGCCAGCTCTGGCTCGTCAGCCAGGGCTTCAGTGGCAACGCCAATATCTGCCTTGCCTTCAAGCAGCAGCGCCAGCGTCTCTGCCGGACTGCCCTGATGCAGGGCCAGATGGACTTTCGGGAAGGCTTTACGGAACTCCGCTACCACTCGTGGCAGCGCGTAGCGCGCCTGCGTATGTGTGGTGGCAATGGTGAGTTGGCCTTCATCGCGATTGGCGTACTGCGCTGCGAGATGCTTGATGTTCTTCGCATCCAGCAGCAGACGCTCCACGATTGTCACCAGCTCGCGACCGGGATCCGTCAGCCCGGTGAGACGCTTGCCCTTGCGCACGAAAAGCTCGACGCCGAGCTCGTCTTCGAGATCCTTGATGTGCTTGCTGACACCCGACTGTGAAGTGAAGAGCGCATTGCCGACCTCGGTCAGATTGAAGTTCTGACGGACGGTTTCGCGAATGATGCGGAGTTGCTGAAAGTTCATGGGGAAATTGGTGTGCTTGGGTGTCAGGCCGCTTTCGCCAGATCGAACGAGCGCAGCTTTGCCGGCACCAGATGCACCGGTCGGCCTTCGGTCAACTGCAGCGCCTCAAACTCCTGCCGCGTCAGCTCGACTTCGTAGTACTGCGGCGCAGCCTTGCTGTCGGTCAGGTGTTGCGCCTGCAACTCAACGCGTGCGGAGCTACCGAAGGCATGAATGCGACTCACACGCGCGGCAACGCCAGCGTTACCGGCAAGGCCGAGATCAGTGACAATGGTGGTCTCGTGCGGGCGCGCGTAACCCACGGCGGAATCGCTGCCGGCAAGAGGGAAGCGGTTGGCTGAACCGAGGAAGCTGTAGACGAAAGACGACGCAGGATTGCGGTACACCTCGTCCGGTGCGCCGACTTGTTCGACCTGCCCCTGGTTGATCAGCACAATGCGGTCGGACACTTCCACCGCCTCATCCTGATCATGGGTCACAAAGACGGAGGTCACGTGCAGTTCGTCATGCAGGCGACGCAGCCAGCGGCGCAGTTCCTTGCGCACCTTGGCATCGAGCGCACCAAAGGGCTCGTCGAGCAGCAGCACGCGCGGCTCGACGGCGAGCGCGCGGGCAAGCGCGATGCGCTGGCGCTGGCCGCCCGAGAGTTGCGCAGGGAAGCGGTCACCGGCCCAGTCAAGCTGCACCAGCTCCAGCAGTTGGTGCACCTTTCGCCTGATTTCACTCTCTGCCGGCCGTGTCTTGCGTGGACGGGCGCGCAGGCCGAAGGCCACGTTGTCAAACACGGTCATGTGCCGGAACAGCGCGTAGTGCTGGAACACGAAGCCGACTTGGCGTTCACGCACATGGGTGTCGGAGGCGTCATCGCCGTCAAGCCAGACGCGACCGCTATCCGCCGTCTCGAGTCCGGCGATGATTCGCAGCAGGGTTGTCTTGCCGCAGCCCGACGGGCCCAGCAGGGCGACCAGCTCGCCGGTCGGAAAGTCCAGCGACACATCCTTCAGCGCCTGAAAGGTACCGAAGGATTTTTGCAGGTGTTCAACGCGAATGCTCATGAATGGGCGTCCTCTTGTGCGGCAGCGATGGCCTTCGCCTGGCGCCACTCAACGAAAGTTTTGAGAATGAGGGTTACGAGTGCCAGCAGGGCGAGGAGCGAAGCAACCGCGAAGGCCGCGGCAAACTGGTATTCGTTGTAGAGAATTTCGATGTGCAGCGGCATGGTGTTGGTGAGCCCGCGAATGTGCCCGGACACCACCGACACGGCGCCAAATTCGCCCATCGCTCGGGCGTTGCACAGGATCACGCCGTAGAGCAGTCCCCACTTCACGTTGGGCAGCGTCACCTGCCAGAACACGCGCCAGCCGGAGGCGCCAAGCACCACGGCAGCTTCTTCCTCTTCCTTGCCCTGCGCCTGCATCAGCGGGATCAATTCGCGCGCCACAAAAGGAACCGTAACGAATACGGTTGCCAGCACAATGCCCGGCACGGCGAAAATGATCTTGATGTCGTGCTCACGCAGCCAGCCGCCGAACCAGCCGTTCAGGCCGAAGACCAGCACGTAAATCAGCCCGGCGACCACCGGGGACACCGAGAACGGCAGATCAATCAGTGTGATCAAGATCTGCTTTCCGCGAAAGTCAAATTTGGCAACCGCCCACGCCGCGGCGACACCGAAGACCACATTGAGCGGCACTGCAATGGCAGCTGCCAGCAGAGTGAGTTTGATCGAAGCAATCGCATCGGGTTCGACGATGGCTGCGAAGTAGACTTCCCATCCCTTGCGCAGTGCTTCGGCAAAGACGGAGATCAGCGGCAGCAGCAGAAACAGCGCGAAGTAACTGACGCCGAGCCCGACTAGCGTCCACTTCACCCATGCCGGATCACGGGTAGCTGCGCGTGTCTCGAAGCGGCCATAGCGATGCCCGGCCGCAAACAGGCCGTTCATGGTTGTCTCCCGGAGCGGCGCGCGCTCCACGCCTGCAGCAGATTGATCGCCAGCAACAGCACAAACGAGAAAAACAGCATCACCACTGCCACCGCAGTGGCACCGCGATAGTCATATTGTTCAAGTTTGGTGATGATGATCAGCGGAGTGATCTCGGACACATACGGCATATTGCCGGCGATGAAGATCACCGACCCATACTCTCCGACTGCCCGGGCGAACGCCAGCGCGAAGCCGGTGAGTAGCGCGGGAAGCACCGCCGGAAATATGACTTGCGCAAAGGTGCGCAGACGAGACGCACCGAGACTTGCAGCGGCTTCCTCAAATTCCGCGTCGTGGTCCTCAAGCACCGGCTGCACGGTTCGCACCACAAAGGGCAGACCGATAAAAACGAGCGCCACAAACACACCCAATGGTGTGAACGCCACTTTGACCCCAAGCGGTTCAAGCAGGCTGCCGAGCCAGCCGTTCTTCGAATAGAGAGCTGTCAGCGCGATGCCGGCCACAGCAGTGGGCAGCGCGAAAGGAAGATCCACCAGGGTGTCAATCAGCTTGCGACCGGGAAAGTTGTATCGGACGAGTACCCACGCAAGCAGCAAGCCAAATGCTGCATTGAGTAACGCGGCGGCCAGTGCTGCACCAAAGCTCAGCAGGTAGGTAGCAACCACCCGTGGCGCAGCAACTGCTTCCCAGAATTGGGGCCACGATAACTGCGCAGTCTTCAGAAATAGTGTCAGCAGCGGAATGAGGACTACCAGCGACAGATAAGTCAACGTGATACCAAGCGACAGTGAGAAGCCCGGAAGCACGCGTTGCGCCGATCGCCGACGCGGTATGCGGTGTATGGCAGCGAGGGCAACATTTTTTGGAGAGGACTGTCGTCGGATTGACGTCCAAGGACGTAGTGCGGAGGTGCTGGCGGTCATGGAAACTGCGGCGATGAAGATGAAAAGTTAGATCTGTTTGAGCGATTGCCAACGTACTGAATTGGTACTAGCGTATGCATATTTCGCATAAGCAAGCGACAGTTCATCCAAACCACTGCCGCGCCAACATCCGCTCGCCACGCTGGCCATGTGCGTGCGAATACCCAGTGTCAACCGCCTCGATGTGGCCAAGTGGTTCGTTTCCGTGTGCGTGCCGCAACCGCTCAAGTACCGCAAGGCCTTGCGGCCAGGGGCCGTGACCCGACTCGACATTGATATGCCCGGCGCGACCGATGCATTCGAACTGCGCACCCCAGCGGTCGGCCCAGACGGAGGCGGCCGTCAGCCGCATCCAGGGATCGTTGCTGCTTGCCACCACGACGGCGGGGACTCCGAGACGTCGGTGCGGGAGCAGTGCGGTGATGGTGTCTTTCAGGTCGGTGGTTTGGGTGACCGACGAGCCACCGCTGGTCAGCAGCCCTCGTGGTCCGAAGCGCTCCGGGTTGGCGGGTGCCACCAGCAGCATGCCGGCGACGCGGTCCTCCGGATCGCTTCGCTGAGCAAGTGCCGCCACCGCCGCGAGGCAACCGAAGCTGTGGGCGACCAGCCAGACAGCGCCCACGGCGTCGTCAATCGCTGCACCGACACGGGCCGACCAGGCATCGAGTGACGCGATGGCCCAGTCCGCCTGCTGCACGCGGTGCGCACCTTCGATGCGCGACTCCATCCAGCTTTGCCAGTGGCCCGGGCCGCTGCCATAGAGGCCCGGGATGATGAGCGTCGTCGACTTCATGCGATTGGCGTTGAGCAGGGGTTGCGGTAGCGAGTTACTACTTGCGCGCCGCGATCTGGTCAAACACGCCGCCGTCGGCGAAATGCGTCTTTTGTGCTTTCTGCCAGCCGCCGAACACTTCGTCGATGGTCACCAGTTTGACCGGCGCAAACTGCTTGGCGAATTGCGCGGCCACCTTGGCGTCACGTGGCCGGTAGTAGTGTTTGGCGGCAATCTGCTGGCCTTCCGGGGTGTAGATGAACTCGAGATACGCCTGCGCCTGTTTGCGGGTGCCGCGCTTGTCCACCACTTTGTCGACCACACTCACCGGCGGTTCAGCCAGGATCGAGAGCGACGGTGTGACCAGTTCGAATTTGTCAGGCCCAAGCTCCTTGATGGCGAGATAGGCCTCGTTTTCCCAGGCAATCAGCACGTCACCAATGCCGCGTTCCACGAAGGTGGTGGTGGCGCCGCGAGCGCCGGAATCGAGCACTTTCACGTTGTCGAAGATCGATTTGGTGAAGGCCCGCGCTTTGGCCTCATCACCGCCCGGTTGCCTGAGCGCATAGGCCCATGCTGCCAGGTAATTCCAGCGCGCACCGCCGGATGTCTTCGGGTTCGGCGTGATCACCTCAACACCGGGGCGCGCGAGGTCGTTCCAGTCCTTGATCTTCTTCGGGTTGCCCTTGCGCACCAAAAATACGATGGTCGAGGTGTAAGGTGACGCATTGTTCGGCAGTCGTTTCTGCCAGTCCTGCGGCAGCAGCTTGCCGTTTTCGTAGAGTGCATCAATGTCGTAGGCGAGCGCCAGGGTGACCACATCGGCTTCGAGACCGTCAATCACCGCGCGCGCCTGCTTGCCGGAGCCGCCGTGGGATTGCTTGATGCTGATCGTCTCGTTGGTCTTGGCCTTCCACTGTTTGGCGAAGGCAGCATTTAGATCGGAATAAAGCTCGCGGGTCGGGTCATAAGAGACATTGAGCAGACTGACCTGCGCATGGGCGTGGGGGGCGCCAAGTGCGGCCAGCGCGAACGCTGCTGCGATGCTGGTGAAACGGGGGGCGGTGTTGCGTGACATGCGAAAAGCTCTGCGTGAACAAAAGAAGTGATGGCAGAACAATAGGTTCGACAGCGCTCAAAGAGAACCAAGAAAAATTCACATGCTTAGCAGTTCTCGCACGATGTTGATCGCGGTGGGCTGGCGCAGGCAGGATCTGCCAGCTAGCATCCGAGGTGCGGGCCGTCGTGCGCAGGTGTGTTTGGTGCGACAACCGGCAAGGACTTCCAGGGAGCGCTTCGCATGAAATTCATCCGCCTGTGCCTCATCGTGATCGTTGCAGCGGTCGCTACGCCCTGCGTGGCGGGCGAAGCTGACGCGCAGTTGATGATGGCCCTGCTGTATTGGCGAGGTCGGGCGGTGGTCCGCGATGATCGCGTTGCGTTCGCGTGGATGAGCAAGGCCGCGCAACGCAACAACGCCGAGGCGCTGAATCACCTGGGCAGCATGTATGAGCGAGGCGAGGGCGTTGAGCGTGACGCGGTTCAGGCGCTGCGCCATTTCGAGCAGGCGGCAGAGCTGGGCAGCCCGAGCGGTCAGTTCAATACCGGTCGCGCGTACAACGGGGCCATCGGTACCCGGCGCGACACCATTCGGGCGCGTTACTGGTATGAGCTGGCGGACGCGCACGAGGTACGTGGTTATCCGGCGTTGGTTGGCCCCCATCCGACAGAATCGACGGATGGCGGTAAGCGTCAGCTGCCGGACCAATGCCGGCCTTCGCGCCCGCCAATTCTGGCGATGAATCGCCTGGGACTCCGCGAGGTGAGCGGGCGCCTCTTTTTTGCCGTGGACGGAGAAGGCAAAGTCCGTGGTGTGCGCAATCAAGCGCTATCGGCGCCCGAGTTGCGCTACGAGTCTGTGGCGTGGTTCAGCGAGTCATTGCGCTCCGAGCGTTGTCAGCTCGATGTCGCGATGCGCGGTCGCGCGGTGGTCGTGCCATACCGTTTTGTCGTGACCGGATGGTGAGCTGGGCGCTAAAGCTTGGTCGTTCAACTTTCTATTGAAAGTGACATCTGATAAGGGCTGAGGCGACAGAAAAGCCCAAAGTCGACAAAGGTGATTTGCCGACGCTAGGCCTTATCCGGTGGTCGTTTTGGAAAAAAGCTGATCGCTGCCCGACAGCTTTGTCCAGTCAGCAAACCGGACTGCGAAGCGACGCCATTGACGGCACTCACGATGCCGGTTTCAAGCGTGCTGGCGGCCTCGCCGATGTGTGCAGTGTTGTGGCTGACGACAATGGCAGCGACGCCAGCTGCGTCAAGCACCTGTAAGCCACGCACCCCGGCATCGTCTAGCCCCATTCCGGCGTCGTTGAAGATTGCCAGCGCTGGCGGGTGAGCGAGGGCAAGATGCGCCGCGCTGATGGCACCCTGTGAGCCGCTGACAACAATCTGCCCCGCCATCTCCGCCGTGATCGCGCTGATGCTGTCGATCAGGAAGGTTTTCACGACGCGGCGGCAGGCGTGTCGGCGATGTGCTTTTCGTAGAACATCAACGTAGAGAGGGGCTCAAAGCCCAGACGCGCCAGGATCGGCTGGCTCTCTGGGCTGGCTTCTACCGCCAGGTGGCTGGCGCCACGCTTGGCAGCGGCCTGAGCGCGCACGGCAAGCATCAGCGTGTAGGCGTGCTGACGCCGCCACGCGGCTTTGGTTGTGCCGCCACAGAGCAGGGCGATCGGATCGCCGGGGTGATGGAACATGTAGCCGCTGGTCACCGCTTCGCCGTCTGGTGCGAAGCCTGCGTAGAACAGGATGCCGGGGTCGTGCTGATCGATACGGCTCTTGTAATCGTTGACGTAGCGCGCATTCGGCGCCCCGGGCCAGACATCGTCCCAGATTTGCTGATAGGCGTCGAGGTCGCGCACGGTGGTCAGTTGTCGCGCGGCAAGCGGGCCAGACGGGGCAGCAGGCAGCGCGGCGAGCACCGTGTCAACGGCCGCGACCATCAGTGTGCTCGGATCGTTTTCTTCAAAGCCACGCGCGAGCAGGGCCGAGCGCAGGGCGTCGTGCGCGCGGTCGTGCCGGTAGAGCTTCCACATGAGTACCCCAGCGTGCCCATGCACCGCTGCCATTTCAGCGTCAACATGCAGTGCGGCGTCGCTGTCGTCAAAGTCATGCCACATGACGAAGCGCTGGCTGCCGCTCGATGTGGTGTAGCGCGAGAGATGCGGCAGCCGCTCGGGCGCCATACCGGCTGGATGCGCATTGCGGCGCATCGTGTCGTCATAGAGCGCGAGGAGGGCGGCAGGATTCATGGGGGTCATTTCGTGCCCTCGCCCTTGAGGGGAGAGGGGATAGTGCGCTACATCACGCTATACACCGGCCCGCCGCCGCCTTCCGGCGTGACCCAGTGAATGTTCTGCAGTGGGTCCTTGATGTCGCAAGTCTTGCAGTGCACGCAGTTCTGCGCGTTGATCTGCAGTTTCTTCGCGCCATCGTCGCTATCAACGAACTCGTAAACGCCGGCCGGGCAATAGCGGCTTTCCGGCCCGGCGTAACGGGCCAGGTTGTGCTTGACCGGGATCGAGGCGTCGCGCAGTTGCAGATGCACTGGCTGATCTTCCTCGTGGTTGGTGTTGGACAGGAACACCGACGAAAGCTTGTCGAAGCTGATCACGCCGTCGGGTTTCGGGTAGTCGATCTTTGGCATCTGGTCTGCCGACTTCAGATACTCGTTGTCCGGTTTGCCGTGGCGTAGCGTCCAGCCGACCAGTTTGCCGAGCCCGAGGTCGTTCATCCACATATGGATGCCGCCGTGCAGCGTGCCCAGCGTCATGCCCCACTTGAGGCCGGGCTTGACGTTGCGTACCTTGTAGAGATCGTTAAACACCCAGCTCTTCTTCCAGCCGTCGTTGTAGGCGTGCAGCTCGTCGTGCTGGCGATCAGTCTTGAGCGCGTCGAAAGCGGACTCGGCCGCCAGCATGCCGGTCTTCATCGCGTTGTGGGTGCCCTTGATGCGCGGCAGGTTCACGAAGCCGGCGCTGCAGCCGATCAGCGCGCCGCCGGGGAACGACAGTTTCGGCACGCTCTGCAGTCCGCCTTCGTTGATCGCACGGGCGCCATAAGCCAATCGCTTGCCGCCTTCGAACAGCGGCTTGATGTGCGGGTGTGTCTTGAAACGCTGGAACTCGTCGAACGGCGACAGCCACGGGTTCTCGTAGTTCAGATGGATCACGAAGCCCACGGCCACCAGCGCGTCGTTGTTCTCGTTGGTCAGGTGGTAGAGGAACGAGCCGCCGCCGGTTTTCGAGTCGAGCGGCCAGCCCTGCGAGTGCGTCACCAGGCCCGGCTTGTGTTTGGCCGGGTCAATTTGCCACAGCTCCTTGATACCGATGCCGTACTTCTGCGGATCGACGCCATCGCGCAGGTTGAACTTTTTCATCAACTCCTGCGACAGTGACCCGCGAACACCTTCCGCGAACAGCGTGTACTTGGCATGCAGCTCCATGCCGGGCTGATACTCGCCCTTTTTTTCGCCATCCTTGCCAATGCCCATGTCGCCGGTGGCGACGCCGATCACGGCACCCGCATCGTTGAACAGCACTTCGGCCGCTGCAAAGCCAGGATAAATTTCGACGCCCATCGCCTCCGCCTGCTCGCCCAGCCACTTGCACACGCGACCCAGGCTCACGATGTAGTTGCCGTGGTTGTTCATCAGCTTCGGCAGCGTCCAGTTCGGAATCTTTGACGCGCCCGTCTCCGTCAGCGTCCAGAACTGGTCGTCGGTCACCGGCGTGTGAATCGGCGCACCCTTGTCCTTCCAGTCGGGGATCAGCTCATTGAGAGCGGTCGGGTCGATCACCGCGCCGGACAGGATGTGGGCGCCAATCTCGCCGCCCTTTTCGAGAATGCAGACCGAGATTTCGCGGTCATTCTCGGCGGCGAGCTGTTTCAGTCGAATCGCCGCAGCCAGGCCGGACGGGCCACCGCCAACGATTACCACGTCGTATTCCATCGCCTCGCGGTCGGCTCGGATGCTGGTCATGTTTTTCTCTCAGGACGAATGACGAATGACGAATGACGGGATGGCCCGGAATTCATCATTCGTCATTGGTCATTCGATCTCGCACAGCGTGACGCGCTCGCGCAGCGTCTTGCGCATCTTGTATTTGCCGCTGAGCAGGTCAGTGTCGATGCGCTGGTATCCGCAGCGCTCATAAAGGCGTACGGCAGGGTTCTCGCGAAACACGTTGAGCGTGAGCTCGATGCGCCCGCGATCACGCGCCAGCGCGTCTGCCAGCGCGAGAGCGGTGCTGCCAATGCCGCGACCGCACAGCGCCGCCTCGAGCTGGATGTCGCCGATGTGCAGGGCATTCGGGCAATCCGGCTCGTCGCGCACGCTCAGGAAGCCGGCAGTTTGTTCTGCCGACATCGCATGGTCGGTCGGCTGGCAAACGATCAGGAAGAAATCCGCCTGCGGTGCGAAGTTGCGCCATCGGGTTTCGTCGAAGCGTTGCCGGCGTTGTTGCAGATACGGTGTCATGTTGCGTGCGGCCAGTTGCAGGCAATACTCCATGCGGCGGTCGGTGATCGCCAGCGGCGCCAGCGAGATCGCATGCGTGGTGAATGGCCCGGCACCGACCGTGGCAAGAGTGCCGCCATGCCGTGTCGTGACAAGGCGGCCGGAATCCGGTTCGCTGCTGCAGTACATCGGCCGATTATAGTTAGCGCTCAACTGGTGATTTTGCGCATATTGAGGCAGTTTTTTCGATGGATCACTCCAAACAGATCGTCAGCGTCACCGCACTGCGGGATGTGGTCATGCACGAAGTCGCCATGCCGGTGCGCTGGGGCGACATGGATGCCTACCAGCACGTCAATAACACGGTGTACTTCCGCTACATGGAGCAGTGCCGTCTGGAATGGTTTGCCAAGCTTGGCTTCGAGACGGTGGGCGTTGATATCGTGCCGATTCTGGTCGAGGCGAATTGCCGCTTCATACGTGCAGTGACCCATCCGGCGACCGTCCGGGTAACCATCCGGGTGACCGACATTGGCCCGAAGATTGTCGAGACCACGCATGACATTTTTGTCGGTGACGATCTCTACGCCACGGGCATCTGCAAGCTGCTCTGGATGAGCCGCAGCGCGAACAAGGGCGTCTCGCTGCCAGACGCGGTGCGGACGCGCCTGCTGGCTGTGAAGTCGTGATGGCGGACTGCCGCTCCTGCAGAGTTGCGCGATGACGGCCCCGTTGTGGACGCCGTCGCCAGAGCGGGCCGCCGCCACGCGTATCGCAGCGTTTACACAGCACCTGCGCGACAAGTACGGTCAGCGCTTCCCCGACTACTGGAGCCTGTGGCGCTGGTCAATCGCCAACAAGGAATACTTCTGGCGCGAGCTGTGGGACTTCTGCGGCATCATCGGTGAGCAGGGCGCGCGGGCGCTGATTGACGGGCACCTCATGCCCGGGGCCAGGTGGTTCCCCGACGCGCAACTCAATTTCGCCGAGAACCTGCTGAAAAAGCGGGGCGATGACGACGCGCTGGTGTTCTGGAACGAGCATGGAGCTCGCCGTCGCCTGAGTTTCGATGCACTGCGGCTGGACGTAGCGCGCGTGCAGCAGGCGCTGCGCGATGCTGGCGTGCAGGCGGGCGACCGTGTGGCGAGCATCCTGCCAAATATTCCGGAAGCGGCGATCGCCATGCTCGGCACGACGAGCCTTGGCGCGACGTGGTCGTCATCGTCGCCGGATTTTGGCGTGCAGGGCGTGCTGGACCGCTTCACGCAAATCGCGCCGAAAGTGCTGTTCGCCGTGAATGGCTACTTCTACAACGGCAAAGCCGTCGATACCCGTGACAAGGTGCGCGAGATTGCCGCCCGCCTGCCGAGTGTCGAACGGGTGGTGTGGGTAGAGTACATCGACGATCATCCAGTGCATGGGGTAGGAGCGGCTCCGCCGCGACCCCGGCCGGGCTCGGCAACGGTTGATCGCGGCGGAGCCGCTCCTACAGAGGAGACTCCTTGGCATGACTTCCTTGCCAACGACGCCACCGAGCCAAGCTTCGAGCGCTTCCCGTTTGACCATCCGCTGGTGATCGTCTATTCGAGCGGCACTACTGGCCTGCCCAAGTGCATGGTGCATGGCGTCGGCGGAACACTGTTGCAGCACGTGAAAGAGCATGTGCTGCATAGCGATGTGCGCGACGGCGACCGCGTGTTTTATTTCTCCACCACTGGCTGGGTGATGTGGAACTGGCTGATCTCAGGGCTGGCGACAGGCGCCGCCTGCATGCTGTACGACGGCTCGCCGTTCGCCAATGGCGGCCGCATCCTGTGGGACTTTGCCGAGGCCGAACGCTTCACGCTGTTCGGCACCAGTGCCAAGTACATTGATGCGATCAAGAAGGCCGGCGTGGTGCCGCGCCGCTCGCACCAGTTGCCCGCCCTGCGTGCAGTGCTGTCGACCGGTTCACCGCTGCTGCCCGAGAGTTTCGACTACGTGTACGAATGCGTGAAGCCGGACGTGCATCTGGCGTCCATCTCCGGTGGCACCGACATCATGGCCTGCTTCGCTGCCGGCAATCCGGCGCTGCCGGTCTATCGCGGTGAACTTCAATGCCGGGGCCTTGGGATGGCGACCGACGTCTTCGACGAGGACGGGCGTGCGCTTGCGGGCGAGATGGGCGAACTGGTCTGCACCCAGACTTTCCCGTCGATGCCGCTCTATTTCATGAACGACCCTGACGGTGCGCGTTACCGGGCTTCGTATTTCGAGCGCTTCCCGGGTCTGTGGTGCCACGGTGACTGGTGCCAGATCACCGCCAACGACGGCATGGTGATCGTCGGTCGCTCGGACGCCACGCTGAACCCTGGCGGTGTACGCATTGGCACCGCCGAGATCTATCGCCAGGTCGAGACCCTGCCCGAAGTCGTCGAATCGATCGTGATCGGGCAACAGTTTCAGGGCGATGCCCGGGTGGTGCTGTTCGTCAAGCTTGCCGACGGGCTCAGGCTCGACGTGGCGCTGATTGAAAGGATCAAGCAGCGCATCCGAGAAAACACTACACCGCGTCATGTGCCGGCGAAGGTGGTGCAGGTGCCCGACATTCCGCGCACCAAGAGCAACAAGATCGTGGAGTTGGCGGTGCGCGACGTCGTGCACGGCAGGAACGTCAAGAATGTCGACGCGCTGGCCAACCCGGAAGCGCTCGAATACTTCCGTAACCGGAGAGAGCTGGCGGACTGACCATCTTGCGCGGCCATCGCGCCGCGCATGAGGTTGCCGCCGCAATTTGGGCGGCAGTTGTGATGGTGGATTCACGACGACGGCGACGTCTTCGTACGACCTTGTGGCTTTACAACTTTCAGTCGAGATTGTTTTTGGATATGGGCTCAAGCCGCAATTTGCCCGCTTGTCGACTTTATGAATATTCAGGCTTCAGCCCGCGTCTGATCGTGATTCCAAGTGAAAGCCGCTTGGGTTGGCGCGGTTTTGTGCATTGCATCAAACGGTGACGGCAAATCCGTACAATCTTGCGGTCAACCACGATGCCCCGGTGGGGGTCTGGAGCTTAGTGTGAACAAGGTATTCCCGAGCGCCGACGCGGCGCTCTCCGACATCATCAAGGACGGGCAGACGCTCGGTGTCGGCGGCTTTGGCCTCTGCGGCATTCCCGAGGCGCTGATCGATGCGCTGGTGCGCACCGGCAAGACCGGCCTGACAGCGGTGTCGAACAACGCGGGCGTCGACGGCTTTGGTCTAGGCAAATTGCTCGCCACTCGCCAGATCAAGAAGATGATCTCGAGCTACGTCGGTGAGAACAAGGAGTTCGAGCGGCAGTATCTCTCCGGTGAACTGGAGCTTGAATTCACGCCACAGGGCACGCTGGCCGAGAAGCTGCGCGCCGGCGGCGCCGGCATCCCGGCGTTCTTCACCAAGACCGGCGTTGGCACCATCGTCGCCGACGGCAAGGAAATCCGCGAGTTCGACGGCGTGAAGTACGTCATGGAGCGCTCGATCGCTCCCGACGTATCGCTGGTCAAAGCCTACATCGCCGACAAATCCGGCAACCTAGTGTTCCGGAAGACCGCCCGTAACTTCAATCCGAATGTGGCGATGGCCGGCAAGATCACCGTGGTTGAAGTTGAAAAGATCGTCGATACCGGCGCACTCGACCCGGATCAGGTGCATCTGCCGGGCATCTTTGTTCATCGCATTGTGCTCAATGCAACGCCTGAAAAGCGCATTGAACAGCGCACGGTGCGCGCGTAGCGACGCGAAGGACGACGCGCTTCGCGCTAGGACGTCGCTCGCTGGCGCTTGCTAGGACGACGCGCCGCAGGCGCTAGGACGCGAGGTTGCGTTGACCATCTTCCCCCTTCTGAATCCCATCTACATTTGATACACAGTTACAGTGTGAAGAGTACGAAATCGATGGCCGAGCTTTGCGTCCTGGGTGCGCGACACACGTGTCGCCACCTCGCACTCGCGCGCCGTCGTCCTTCGTCCTTCGTCCTGCGACGAGCGTAGCGAGGAGCAAAAAAACATGCCCTGGAATCGTGACGAAATGGCGGCGCGTGCCGCGAAAGAACTGCGGGACGGCTTCTATGTGAACCTTGGCATCGGCTTGCCGACGCTGGTGGCGAATCACGTGCCGAAAGGCATGGAAGTGTGGCTGCAAAGTGAGAACGGCCTGCTTGGCATCGGGCCGTTCCCGACTGAAGATCAGGTCGACGCCGACCTCATCAACGCCGGCAAGCAGACGGTGACCACGCTGCCGGGCTCGTCGATTTTCTCGTCGGCTGACAGCTTCGGCATGATCCGCGGCGGCAAGATCAACCTCGCCATCCTCGGCGCCATGCAGGTAAGCGAGAAGGGCGATCTGGCCAACTGGATGATCCCCGGCAAGATGGTCAAGGGCATGGGCGGCGCGATGGACCTCGTTGCCGGTGTTGGCCGCGTGGTGGTGCTGATGGAGCACGTCGCCAAGAAAAAGGACGGCTCGACGGATCTCAAAATCCTGCCCGCCTGCACTCTGCCGCTGACCGGCGTTGGCGTCGTCAATCTCATCATCACCGATCTCGGTGTGATGGAGGTGACCAAAGGCGGGCTCAAGCTGGTCGAATTGGCACCCGGCGTGACCCGCGAGGAAATCGCAGCCGCCACCGGCTGCCCGCTGCACTAGGCACGGCCGGCACAGCCCGCGCTGCCGCCGTTGTGGCGGCGCGCTAGAACGGCCGCATCGATGCCGCTTTCGCCATCAGTCGGATCGGCGTAAACAGCAACTGCAGCGCCCAGCGGATGAAGGCCCGGGTCAATGCCAGGCCTTTCTGCGCGGCCATGCCGGCAAAGCGCAGAATGGCGCCAACCAGGGTGGTCACGTACATCGACATCTTTTCGGTGAGTTGTGCCGCGCGCTCCAGCATGATGGCGAGCTGATCAAGCAAGGTCAACGCACCAAGCGCGACAGGCCCGGCTACCGCCACGAACAGGTCGAGACTCTGGTCCACCAGCCAGCGCAGCGCGCGGCCGAGCATGTCAAAGGCAAACGCGCCCATCGGCACAACCGCCTCACGGCCATTCGCAACATCCTTCAGCCAGGCCTCCGCCACCTGTCCAGCGGTGCGGTTGTTCGTGGTGGCACTGACGTTGTTCCAGCCGAGACCCGCCACCGCTTGCAGGTAGCTGCTCTTCATGCTGTGCGCGCCGAAACTGATCAGACTGGTGCGATTACCGCCAATCACGTTACCAGCGCCGCCGTAGGGCACGTGCATGAACGGCCACAACGGGACCATCGGCACCGGGTCGGCGAAGTGGAATACGCGGTGGATGTGATTGCTGCCAAGGCGATCGGTCAAGTCCGACGAAAAACGCCCGCCACCGACTCGCGGCGAGCCGAAGGTGTAAAGCTCAGGCCGGCCGATGCCTCGCTGGTGGCAGTGCGCCGCTGCCAGTGTCGCCAGCGCGCCCCCCAGGCTGTGGCCGACGCAGTGCACGGTGCCCACCATGCGGCCGCGGGTCAAGGTTGCCAGTGCCGTATCGAGCTGGTTGACGAACGACGCGAAGGTGTTCTGGAAACCGGCGTGAACCGACGAGCCGGTCGGCCCGCTGTGCATGGCAAAGTTGCCATCGGTCAGCCAGTCGGCGACGACGTCGGTGCCGCGGCAGGCGATCAGCACGTCACCCTGAAACAGGCCCTTGCCAGCCGCGACATAGCCGAAGCCGCTGATCGGGTGCCAGAAGACGAGGCCGCCGCTGCTGCCGGTGAATCGCGAGGGATCGCCAACCGTGAAGATGTCCTCACAGCCCAGTTGCTGGTCTGCGTCGTGCGCCTGCGACACGGACTGGGTGCGCAGGAAGTAGACGCCATTGGCGATATCGGCTGCGCGAGTCGGGGTTAGAACCGGCATGATCAGACGCTTTCAAAAATTGGGCTGCAAGCGGGGTTGCTGCAACCGCAGGGCCGCGCTGGTGGCACCAGCGATTTGCGCCGGGCGCTATCTGCTGCACCCGGCATCCAATGACAGACTATCTACCCGTAGACGGAACGAACATGGCAAAAGTGACATTGGCCGTGCAGCAGACGGGCCGCAGGGGCCGAGTTGGATGCTATCGACCGGCGCCGCCGGCAAACCTGCAGATGCCGGAGATGTCGCCCATCTTTTCGCGCGGCGCTTCCAGTGAACAGGTGACGACAATTGGCTTCGACGGATCGGCCAGCGTCTTCATGCCACCGCCGCCGGCCGGATTGTCGATGTTGGTCCGATCCAGATACGACAACTCGTCGTTGCGCGAGTATCCCCGTTTCACCGTTCGCCATGCGATGTAGGACTTGCCATCATGCTCGATGGTGATGCTCTGCTCGACGTAGGGCTCATGCGGCAGAACGCTGCCGAGCAGCATGGTGCCATTCAATTCAGCGAACGAGAAGCGTCCCTGAGCGTCAGTGGTGACCGTATCGTCGTAGGTCTTGTTGCCCCATCGCCACTGTGCTTGCCGCTTCAGTACAGCGCCGGCGACTGGTTTGCCCTGGCTGAGCACCACGCCACTCACGGGCGAGAACAACACGACTTTACCCATGGCACTGACCTCCGAACAGCCGGTGAAAGCAATCGCGATCGCGACGCCAAGAACGCCCCTTGCGGCCAGCGCAAAAAAGGACACGGCCCGCGCAACGACGCAGGACGCCAGTTTGGCGATGTTGAAGGTGCGCAGGGTGCTGATCACGGAGGCAATCTTAGCTCAGGTGTGCAGCATGTGGAGGCGGGCTCTGCAGCCGGGGAAGAAACGATTGCGGTGACGAGTAACGGCTGTGCGGTTGCTGCCTGCTGGCCACTCGGGCAGAATCGTCCGCGTCCTGCCAGCCAGACACGTTTGTACGCCGAAGATCGAAAGGATGTACGCATGGCCATCGTTCGCTACCTTGTCAACGACGTTGATGCGGCGCTGCCGTTCTACGAGGCGCTGGGCTTCACGCTCGCTGATCGGTGGGGGCCACCGTTTGCGATTGTTGAACGTGGCGATCTGCAGCTCTGGCTTAGCGGTCCGGGTACCTCGGCCGCAAAGCCGATGCCTGATGGCGCGAAACCGGTCGCCGGTGGCTGGAACCGCATCGTCATTGAGCACGACGATCTCGACGCCGCATTGAACGCACTGCGGTCGCTGGGCGTGCGCTTTCGCAATGAACCGGTCAAAGGGCCGGGCGGACGTCAGGTGCTGATCGAAGATCCCTCCGGCAACCCGGTTGAGTTGTTCGAGGCAAAACTGGAATAGGCCGACCGGCAGGCCGCGATGCTTGCCCGCCGCCCGGCAGAGTTGGGCAAGAAAGATTGCATGCCATGACCGTCAACGCGACCGCCACCAACAGCGCGGCATTGCCAGTGACCCGCCGGGAGGTGTGGTCGTGGGCGATGTACGACTTCGCCAATTCCGGCTACACCACGGTGGTGATCACCGCGATTTTCAATGCGTTCTTCGTCAGCGTGATCGCCGGAGGTGCCGACTGGGCCACACTGCTGTGGACGACCGTTGTTGCCATCTCCTACGTGATTGTGATGATCGTCGGCCCGGTGCTTGGCGCCTGGGCCGACCGGCGCGCCGCGAAGAAGCGGGTGCTGGCGCTGGCCACGGTTGGCTGCGTATTGACCACGCTGGCGCTGGCGCCGGTGGCGGC
The DNA here is from genome assembly GCF_009746125.1 of Casimicrobium huifangae. Lineage (NCBI taxonomy): Bacteria > Pseudomonadati > Pseudomonadota > Betaproteobacteria > Casimicrobiaceae > Casimicrobium > Casimicrobium huifangae. The sequence goes on along the minus strand of NZ_CP041352.1, from coordinate 2,862,160 downwards.
GCAGGGCGACGCGTGGCTGATTGCGGCCTGTGTGCTGTTCATTGCCAGCAATGTCTTCTATTCGCTCGGCGAGAATTTCACCGCTGCTTTTTTACCGGAACTGGCCACCAGCGAGCACATCGCGAGGGTGTCCGCGTGGGGCTGGAGCCTTGGTTATGTTGGCGGACTCGTCACGCTGGGTGTGTGCCTGTGGTGGGTGTTGTCGCAGCAGGCGGCAGGTGCAAAGGCCATCGACTACATCCCATGGACGCTGGTGATTACGGCCGTCGTCTATGCGCTGGCCAGTATTCCGACTTTCCTGTTCCTGCGCGAGCGTGCCGTGCCGCGCGCCAGCGTTGCTGAGGATGACGCCGGGCACGTGATGCGTGGCATTGCGACCAAGTTGGCACGCTCAATGCGCGAGCTCAGGCAATACCCCGACCTCCGCCGTTTCTTCTGGGCCGGGCTGGCCTATCAGGCGGGGCTCGCCGTGGTCATTACGCTGGCCTCGGTGTACGCCGAACAGGCACTGGGCTTCAAGATGGCCGACACCATCAAACTGCTGCTGGTGGTGAACGTGTCGGCGGCGATTGGTGCCTTCCTGTTTGGTTACGTGCAGGATCGTATTGGTCACAAGCCGACGCTGGCGATCACGCTGTTGATGTGGATCGCCACCGTCGTCATCGCCTACGTCTGGCATACCCAGACGGGCTTCTGGGTGGCCGCCAATCTGGCCGGACTTTGTCTGGGCGCATCGCAGTCTGGCGGGCGGGCACTGGTCGGCATCCTGAGCCCGCGGCAGCGAGTTGCGGAGTTCTACGGCTTGTGGGGCCTGGTGGTGCGCCTGGCCGGGGTGATCGGGCCGCTGCTGTATGGGACGGTGACCTGGGCGACCGCCGGCAACCATCGCCTGGCACTGCTGATTACTGGTGGCATGTTCGTGATCGGCCTTGTCCTGCTGGCCCGCGTCGACGTTGGGGCGGGCGAGCGCGCAGCCGGACGCGCCTCGGCCTAGGATCGGCGCGGAGCAGGGCGCGATTGCCAAGCGGCGCACAAAAGAGTAAGTTGCGTCTTGCCGTCGAGGCTTTGATTTGTCCATACTCATCTGGAGGCTTCATGAAACGATTGCTTCTTGTCGCGACCGCCGCCTTGTCCGTCAGCGCTGCGGGAGCCGCTTTTGCCGACGAAACCAACTTCCCCGCCCGTCACCGCACGCTCGAATCAACTGCGCCGAGCAGTTGTGGCGAGTGGGTGGCACCGCTACCGGATCGCCGCGTCAAGGTCAGCCTGCCGTACGACGCGCGCAAGCGGGAGGGCATGGCGCGCGTTACTTTCACCATCGGACCGGACGGTAGCTATGCTGGGCTGGTGTCGGCGCAGACCAATGATGCCGCCTTCGTGCAGGCGGCCGAGCAGTCGCTGCAGTACTGGACATTCAAGGCTGCACGCTGCAACGGTGTCGCGGTGCCGATCGAGGCCAGCATGTATTTCAACTTCCGCAACGAAGGCTTCGTCTCCTACGCAGCCGGCAACCCGATCCAGAACTGAGTGCCGGTCACGGCACGCACGGCACACAAGGGGCACCGCTTTCAGCAGGTCGCCCCGATATCGGGCTATAATCGACAGCTTCGGGGCGTAGCGCAGCCCGGTAGCGCGCTTGCTTTGGGAGCAAGATGTCGAAGGTTCGAATCCTTTCGCCCCGACCAAAGCATGACGCGCAAGCCAGTGCTCGAATTTGTGTGCTGTCCAGTCAGGCAGTGCCCGATGTACGCTCCGATGTACGTCACACAGGGCGCCCGTAGCTCATCTGGATAGAGCATCAGCCTTCTAAGCTGAGGGTAACAGGTTCGAGTCCTGTCGGGCGTGCCAGAGCGTTTGATGAGCAGTGCAGTACCGATTTCAATGGCGGCCGTAGCTCAGCGGTAGAGTCCTGGATTGTGATTCCAGTTGTCGTGGGTTCGAACCCCATCGGCCGCCCCACTACCCCAAAAGCCCCGCAATGCGGGGCTTTTGCTTTTGTAGACTTTCAGCACCAGTATCTTTGTATGAAAATCCGCATACGAATGCGGCATAGACTGCGAAAATGCAAAAAGTCGAGTTTTGGAGAAAATGCGCTGGGAGCCCTTATTCGGTGGGCATTTCTGACAAAAGATGCTGGCGGCAGCAATTTGGGCTGTTGCCGCTCGAACGACGGTTGGCGGCTATCACCGACCAGTCCGAAGTTTTTGCACGTATGTCCACATAAGCCGCAACGATGGGCCGACGGGTCGGCATCGGTTTCCTAGAATCGGCGCCAATGCAATCCCAACGTCCCGGCGCCTCCGATCACCGCGCTGGACTCGCCCTCGCTGCCGCGCTGACGCTCATCGTGATCTGGGGCGTCAATTTCACCGTGCAAAAGTACGTCTATAGCGCTACCGGCCCCGGCGGCTTCCTGTTCGCGCGCTATCTGATCATGCCGCTTTGCGCGGTCGGCTTGCTGTTCTGGCGCTTCGGCACGCGATGGCCGCGAGTGACGCGCGCCGACTTCTGGGTGCTGGCGCGGCTGGGCATTGCCGGGCACTTCCTGCACGTCGGCATGGTGACTTATGGCATTCACTGGTCGACCGCCTTCTCCAGCTCGCTGATCCTCGCCTGCGGGCCTATCTTTACGCTGCTGATCCTGCGCTGGATGGGTGTGGAGCGCCTGCAGCGGGCGCAGATCGTGGGTGTCGCCATCGCCTTCGGCGGCGTACTGGTGTTTCTCTCCGACAAACTGCTGGCAGGCAACTGGAAGGCTTCCGGCGGCGATCTGTTCCTGCTGGTGGCGGCGAGCTTCTTCTCGTATTACACCGTCGCTGCCAAGCCGATGATTGAGCGGCTGGGCGGTATCGTCACCATGACCTACGCGACCATCATCGGCAGCGTGCCGGTAGTGCTGTTTTCGCTGCCAGCCGGGCTCGCCGTGCAATGGTCACAGGTGCCGGTCAGCGTGTTTGTGGCGATGCTCTGGGCGGTCACCATCTCCGCCTTCATGGGTTGGCTGGTCTGGGGCTGGGTCAACAGTATCCGTGGCGTGGCGCGCACCGCACCGCTGATGTACCTGATGCCGCCCGTCGCCGGGCTCGTCGCCTGGGCGTGGGCAGGCGAGCACTACACCGGCACCAAGCTGGTGGGGGCTGCGGTCACGCTGGGCGGCGTGGCCATCGCGCAGTTCTCCGGCAGCCGGCGCCCGGCAGAGGCGGCACCCGTCATCGATTGAGCGTGGCCGCCGTCGGCGCGGCATTCGTGGCGCGAAGCGGCGGCGGCCTTACTGCTTACCGCTTCGGCAGTTTCGCGGTATCGATGTCCATGAATTCCCACGCGTCGTGCCCGATCGGGTGTTGCTTGTAGCCCATCACCCACGGCTGCTCCAGGTAGTACTGCACGTCATGCCACGGCGCGATCCACGGCGCGTAGAACTTGACGATGTCTTCCATCTGGTTGATGAGCTGCAGCCGCGCCGGGCTGCCCGGCATGGCGTGAATCTTTTCGTAGCGCTCATCCATGTCCTTGAACTGGAAGCGCGCATAGTTTTCGCCGCCCGGCTGCGCCGTGGCGCTGATCAGCATCTGAAAGAAATTTTCAGCGTCAGGGTAATCGGCGTTCCAGCCCTCGCGCGTCATCTTGCCCTGGCCCTGTCGCGCTGCCTTGCGCATGTCGGGTGTCTTCATCGTTTCGATGGCGAGGCGGATGCCGATGGCGTCCATCGACTTCTTCCACAGTTCGGCGAGCTGCCGCTCAATGCCTGAAGTGCGCGCGACGTAAGGGATGATCAGCGGTGAGCCGTCCGGCATTTCGCGATAGCCGTCGCCATCGCGGTCCTTGTAGCCGAAGCGGTCGAGCAGGGCCTTCGCCAGTGCCGGGTCGTAGACATGGGCGCGCGGCCGCTTGTCGTCGTGGCCGACCACGCCCGGCGGCACGATGCCCTTGCCAGCCAGCCCGTCACCCTGGAACACCACGCGGATCTGCTCGTCGAGCGGGTACCCCAGTGAGATCGCGCGTCGCAAAGCGATCTTCTCCCGGGTGTAGCCACCGGTAATCGGGTCGTTCATGTTGAACATCGTGTACCAGACGTTCGGCTTCATGCGCGGGAACAGCCGAATGCCCTGCTGGGCGTACTCAGGTTTCAGCTTGCCTTCGCTCTTGGCGACGTTGGACACCGACGCCGGCAGGATGGGCAGATAGTCATGCTGACCCGACAGAAAGGCGAGCCATGACGCCTGGCCTTCTTCAATCGGATACACCTCAATGCGGTCAATTGACGGGACCGCCTTGCCCCGCATCGCTTTGACCATGGCCTGATCCTCGGCAGCGTCCGATGCCCAGTCCCAGACGCGCTTGCGGTAGTTCGGGTTTTTCACCAGCACGGTCTTGCTGGCGCGTTTGTACTCGCTTCGCAGCAGTTGATAGGCGCCGGTGCCGACCGGGCTGCTGCCGTAGTCAAGTCCGTACCGTTCGACCGCCTCGCGCGCCGACGCGCCGGTGGCGGGCATCGCGAGCAGATACGCGAAGTTGTAGTCCGGCGCCTTCAGCCGGATGCGCAGCGTGTAGCGGTCCACCACTTCAAAGCCGGGCATCGGCGTGTCGTAGTCGAACTTGCCAGTTTTGGCAGCAGCGGCACGCGCCTCGTCCCCGCCGATGATCTTGCCTTCGACAAGGAACAGCCAGGGCGACTTCACCGCCGGGTCCAGCAAGCGCTTCAACGAATAAGCGTAATCTGCGGCGGTCAACTCGCGTGGCTTGCCCTGGAACGCTGTGTCATCGGCGAAGAAGACGCCCTTCTGTAACTTGCAGAGAAAGGTGGCGCCGTTGTCGCTGATCGCCGGCAGCGCCTCCAGCGTGCGTGGCACCAGTTTCGCCGGGCGTGCCAGATAGTGATACTCCAGCATCGGCTCATTGATGCGCTCGGTGATGGTCTGCGAGCTTTCGTCCGAGGCAAACGCGTTGTCGTAGCTGGTCTCGGCGGTGGAGGTAGAGAGCCGCAACACCTTGGCCTGATCGGCTGCTTGCGCCAGTGGCGTCAGCACCGTGAAGGCCAGCGCGATGCAGGCGGCGCACGATCTCCGGAAAATCCTGTTGTTCATGTCTTTGCGATGACTTTGCTTCAGCCCCGCAGTCTATTTGATGGACGAGCCGCCTGATCGCGGCAAGCAGTCCACAGGGCGGTAGCGGTGATGCCGCTTCTGGCTGCGGGCGGATCAATGCACGAAAATCAGCACATGAACCCGCTCGTCACACAAACGCTCTCTACCGCGCAAACCATCATCGAAATCGCCGCAACGGCTGCCTTTGCGCTGTCCGGCGTCATCGAGGCGGCACGCAAGCGGCTGGATGCCGTGGGCATTGCGGTGGTCGCGTTCCTTGCTGCGTTTGGTGGCGGCACCCTGCGCGACGTGCTGCTCGACCGGCGGCCTTTCTTCTGGGTGGCAAATCAGTGGTACGTGTGGGCGCTGCTCACGCTCTGTGCGGCGGCGATGCTGATGCTGCGGGCGCGTCATTTTCGCGTTACTGAACGGGCGATGCAGTGGCCCGATGCACTGGGTCTGGGTCTGTTCGCTGCCAGCGGCACCCAGATCGCGCTGGATGCCCAGATGCCGGGCCTGATCGCGGTGCTGATGGGTGTCATGACGGCCGCGTTCGGCGGCGTATTGCGCGACATCGTGTGCAACGAAATTCCCTCTGCCTTCCGTGATCACCGCCCGTACGCTGTTTGCGCGTTCGTTGGTGGCTGGGTCGTCGTTGCCATCGACCGTATGGCGCAGATGCCGACGCTTGCACTGGCCGTCGGCGGGTTGCTGGCCACCGTGCTACGTCTGCTGGCCATCCGCCTGGACTGGACATTGCCGCGCTGGCGGGTGGAGTGAGAGTGGGGCGACTGGATGCATCGATGCGGCGTCAAATTGGGCGCTGGTTCGATGAACAAATGCCTCGATTCCGTTTCACGTCATCGCGGCTACCGGGGCGACGCAACGAATGTCTTAACCGCATCAATCACGGCGTCCGCCTGATCCCGATGCGGTGAGTGGCCACAATTCTCCAGCTTCAGCAAGTGTGCCTGTGGCACCTGCTTCGCAATGCCGTCGATCTGCGACATGGTGCCGTACTCATCGTCCACACCCTGAATCGCGAGCACAGGGCAGCTGATCTTCGGCAGCAGCGCCTCGATGTTCCACGTACGGAAGGCCGGGTCCAGCCAGATGTCGTTCCAGCCCCAGAAGGCGGAATCGACATCGTCGTGATAGCGGGCGAGCTTGCTGCGCAGGTCTGTCGCCAGATAGACCTCACGTGTCTTCGCGATGCTGGTGACGGATATGTCTTCGACAAAGATATGCGGCGCGGCGACGATGACGCCCGCGACGCGATCCGGGAAGAGCGCCGCATGAATCAGCGCGATGGAGCCGCCGTCGCTATGGCCGAACAGCCAGGGTTTGTCGGTTGCCGCATTGATGCCGAGCGCAGTGAGCAGCGCGGGCAGCACCTCGCGAGCCTGCAAGTGCATGAAGTCCACGCCCCACTTCTCGCCGTGCGGGCGTGGCGTCGAGCGGCCATAGCCCGGGCGAGAGTAGACGAGGCCCCGGGCGCCCGCCGCTTCACACAAGCGGGCAGGGAAGTCCCGCCACATCGCCACCGAGCCGAGGCCCTCGTGCAGGAAGACAATCAGCGGCGCAGCGTCATCAGCCGTACCGACCCATTGGTATTCGATTTGCAGCGGCGGCGAGCCCGTGTTGCCGAGTGCTACAACATTCGTCATTGGATGCGCGACTTTTCGAGATCACGCAGCTTGAAGCGCTGAATCTTGCCGGTGGCCGTTTTGGGCAGCTCGGCGAGAAACTCGACCTGGCGCGGGTACTTGTAGGGTGCGAGTTTCGCTTTCACGAAGGTCTGCAATTCCAGCGACAGCGCATCGCTGCCGAGGCTCTTGTCCTTGAGCACGACGAAGGCCTTGGCGCGGGTGAGGCCGTTCTCGTCATCGACGCCGATCACGGCCGACTCGAGCACCGCCGGGTGCTGCATCAGGGTGGACTCCACTTCGAACGGCGACACGTATTGCCCGCTTACCTTGAGCATGTCGTCGCTGCGACCCGCGTAGACGTAGTAGCCATCGGCATCGCGGAAGTATTTGTCACCGCTCTTGGTCCAGGCGCCACGGAAGGTGTCGTTCGATTTTTCGCGGTTGTTCCAGTACATCAGCGCCGACGATGGGCCGCTGATGTAGAGATCCCCCACTTCCTCGCTGCCGGTGAGCACATGGCCGGTTTCGTCGCGCAGTTCGACTACGTAGCCGGGCACCGCCTTGCCAGTGGTGCCATAGCGCACGTCGCCGGGGCGGTTGGAGAGGAAGATGTGCAACATCTCCGTGGAGCCAATGCCGTCAATGATTTCGCAACCGAAGTGCGCGGTCCACTTCTCGCCAATCTCGCGCGGCAGCGCTTCACCGGCTGACGAGCACATGCGAAGTGCGACGTCGGCGCGCGCCGGCAGACCCGGCGCGGCAAGCATGCCGGCGTAGCCGGTTGGAGCGCCAAAGAAAACCGTAGGCTGTCGTTCTGTGAAGCGTTTGAAGCAGGCGTCTGGTGTCGGTCGCTCGGCCATCAGCACCACCGTCGCACCCACCGACAGCGGAAACGACAGCGCGTTGCCAAGGCCGTAGGCGAAGAACAGCTTGGCTGCCGAGAAGCAGACATCGCCGTCGCTGAGACCGAGTACGGGCGCCGCGTACAGCTCGGCCGTCCAGTACAGGTTGGCGTGCGTGTGTGCGGTGCCCTTTGGGCGCCCGGTGGACCCGGACGAGTAAAGCCAGAAGCCGATGTCGTCACGATGCGTGGTGGCAGCGGCTACGGCGGCGATGTGGCTGTCGACGAACTGGCGGAATGGGATTTCATCGGCCGCATGCTCGCTCCCCCGGGACACGATGATCGTCCTGATCTCATGTTGCGCCTTGGCCATCGCTGCCCGCAGCGTTGGCAGCAGCGCTGCCGAGACCAGCGTCACCTGCGCGCGGCTGTGCTCCAGCATGTAGGCGTACTCATCAACGGTCAGCAGCGTGTTCACCGCCACCGGCACGATCCCCGCGTGTAGTGCGCCGAGAAAACTCACCGGCCAGTCATTGCAGTCATGCATCAGCAGCAGCACCCGCTCCTCGCGGCGCACGCCGAGTGCATGCAGGCCAGCCGCGCACCGTTGCACACGGTCAGCCAGTGCGGCGTAAGTGAGTGTCTCTGCGTCGTCAATGTAGGCGGCTTTGGCACCGCGTGTCGCATTGCGCTCGATCAGATGTTGTGCAAAGTTGAAGCGCTCAGGCGGCGCTGTGGGCGTTTGCGGGGTCATCAAGTCCTCCTCATTCGGTCGCCACGGTCGGCTTTGGTGCGGCGGTGTTTGCGTCTTCGCCAGTCGCGATCTAGCCCAGCCTGCAACAAGTTCTACAGGGTAAACGGGGCAGCGGCAATCGCGTCCAGCACCGCAGCGTCTGCCTGGACGGCCGAGCGACGGTGATAGAAGCCCAGCGCGCGCAGGCCGCCCAGCTCCTCGCCGCCACCCGCGCGGCCGGGGCCGCCATGCAGTGAATGCGGCATCACGTTGCCGTGGCCGGTGTGGGTCGCGGCGACCGCTGGTGAAATCACATGCACCCGACCGTGACTGTCTGCCAGCGCGGTGCCAGCCTGCGCGAGCGTGGCCGGGTCGGCGCCGTAGACCGAGGCGACCAGTGAGCCCTCGCCACGGCGAATCAGGGTCAGGGCGTGGTCAAGATTGCGGTAGGGCATCAGCGTTGACACCGGGCCAAGTACTTCGGTGCGATGCACCACGTCTGCGCTGTCCGGGTCACGCGTACCGAGCAGGGTTGGCCCAACGCAGGCGGCGACTGCCGGATCAGCGTCAACCAGCGCATGCTGCTTGCCATCGTGCAGCACTGATGTCTGCTGGCTGAGCGCGGCAATGCCGTCAACCGCCGACTGATAATGTTCCCGACTCACCAACGAACCCATGCGCACTGCCTCGTTGCGCGGATTGCCGACAGTGGTCTTGGCTAGTCTGGCCGAGATCGCCTGCGCTGCGGCGTCGTAGAGATGTTCTGGCACCAGTACGCGACGAATCGCCGTGCACTTCTGGCCAGACTTCACGGTCATCTCGCGAACGACTTCCTTCACCAGCAAGGCAAACGCTTCAGAGTCGGCAGCGGCATCGGGCAGGAGCAAGGCAGAGTTCAGGCTGTCGGCTTCGATATTAACTCGCACCGAACGGGCTGCAATGGCAGGGTGAGCTCGGATCGCCGCTGCGGTATCGGCAGATCCAGTGAATGACAGCACATCAAACGGCTGCAACTGGTCGAGCAGACCGGCCGAGCTGCCACAGATGACCGACAGCGTACCGGGCGGAAGGATGCCCGCTGCGACGACATCAGCGACCATGCGCTGCGTCAGCCAGGCCGTCGCGGTGGCCGGCTTTACGATGACCGGCACGCCGGAGAGCAGGGCGGGAGCCGCTTTCTCCCACAAGCCCCAGGACGGGAAGTTGAAGGCGTTGATGAACAGCGCCACGCCTCGCGTGGGCGTCAGCAGATGCTGGCTGGCAAAGGTGCTCTCCTTGCCCAGTTTGATGCAGGCGCCGTCTGCCAGCACGTGATGATCGCCGAGTGCTGCTCCCCAGCGAGCGTATTGCCCGATAGTGAAGATGGCGCCGTCGATGTCGACCGCCGAGTCGTTTTTCGTGGTCCCTGAATTGGCGGTGGCGACGTCGTAGTAGGCGTCGCGGTTGGCCTGCAGTACCTTCACGATGTCGGCCAGCCGGGCGGCACGGGTGGCGTAGGTCATCGCCCGCAGCGCAGCACCCCCTTCGTTGCGGGCGTAGTTGAAGGCGGCGGCGAGGTCGAGTCCGTCGCGCGACACGCGCACCAGGTCTGCACCGGTCACCGGGTCGCGCAGCAGCGTTCCCGCGCCGGCGCCGGCGATCCACTGGCCAGCGACAAAGTTCTTCAGCAATTCAGTCATCAAATGGTCCTGTTCCGGTTGCCGCGATCTTGCTTTTCGGGAAAAATGCTGAATAACGCATTTGCGAAATACGCAATATAATGCATTTTATGGTCAGACAAGCAATTACATTGTCCTTGTGGGTCTCCGTCTGCCGGGCTGGTGCACCCGCAAGAGAGCAACACCGTGCGTCGCACTGATCCGGAAATTGTTCAATCGGGCGATGGCGACGTGCGCGACGCCTTTCTGGTCGCGCTGGGCGAACGGGTGCGTTCGCTGCGTGCGCGCAAGGGGATGACGCGACGCGATCTGGCGACTGCATCGGATGTGTCGGAGCGCCACCTGGCCAGCCTGGAAGGCGGGGTGGGTAATGCCTCGGTGCTGATTCTGCGTCAGGTGGCACATGCCCTCGACACCCAGATTGCCGAGCTGGTGGGTGACGAAACTACCGCGTCGCCAGAGTGGCTGTTGATTCGCGATTTGCTGCGCAATCGCAGCGACGATGAGCTGCGTCGCGGCCGTCTGGCGCTGGCAGAAGCCTATGGCGAAGCTGGCAGCCAGTCGGCGCGCTCGCGGCGCATTGCGCTGGTAGGGTTGCGCGGCGCCGGCAAGTCCACCCTCGGGCAGCGGCTGGCGGACTCGCTGGATGCGCCCTTCGTGGAACTCAACCGCGAAATTGAGCGGGTCTCCGGCTGTGGTCTGACTGAAATACACAATCTGCTCGGCCCCAACGCCTACCGGCGCTACGAGCGCAGGGCGCTTGAGGAGACTATCCAGCTCTACCCGGATGCGGTGATTGCGACGCCGGGGGGCATCGTGTCGGATGCGTCGAATTTCAATCTGCTGCTTGCCAATTGCTTCACGGTGTGGCTCAAAGCCTCGCCCGAAGAGCATATGAGCCGGGTGATTGCCCAGGGCGACTTCCGGCCGATGGCGGCCAGCGGATCGGGCGCCGCTGCCAGCGGACGCGAGACGCCAGCGGCTGCGCTTGGTGAGGCAATGGATGACCTCAAGCGCATCCTTGCCGGGCGAGCCGCTTTCTACAGCAAGGCGGATATTGCCTTCGATACGTCGGGCAAGAGTCTCGACGAAAGCGCCGCTGCCTTGCTGGCGATGGTGACAGCGGCGACGCTAAAAACGCAATAAAGTGCAGTTTGTTGCTTGACATGGTTCAATAAATGCACAATAATGCGTGTCATTGAGGCCTGCTTGTTGCGCCAAACGCCGAAACTGGTGACGCATGCTGGCCGGTCCGCGCCACAGAACATAGTCCGTTTGCGCAATCTGGCGAATTGAGCCGGAGAGGCAGGCAGAAAGCCGAGGAGCCCTGATCCATGTCCGCAGCAATCGCTGATACCGCCGTCAGCAAGATCGACTACCGCACCGAACCGGCTAAATACCACCACTGGTGGCTCTCGTTCGACGGCCCGATCGCCACGCTGGCGATGAACGTTGACGAAAACGCTGGTCTGAAGCCTGGTTACAAGCTGAAGCTCAACAGCTACGACCTCGGCGTCGATATTGAGCTGCATGACGCCGTCAATCGCGTCCGTTTCGAGCACCCCGAAGTTCGCACCGTGGTGGTGACCAGCCTCAAGGACCGCGTGTTCTGCTCGGGTGCCAATATCTTTATGCTGGGCGTGTCGAGCCACGCGTGGAAAGTGAATTTCTGCAAATTCACCAACGAAACACGTAACGGCCTCGAAGACTCCAGTGCTAACTCGGGTCTCAAGTTCCTCGCGGCCGTGAACGGTTCCTGCGCGGGTGGTGGCTACGAGCTGGCGCTGGCCTGCGACGAAATCCTGCTGGTTGACGACCGCTCGTCCGCAGTTTCGCTGCCAGAAGTGCCGCTGCTGGGCGTGTTGCCGGGCACCGGCGGGCTGACGCGGGTGACTGACAAGCGCCATGTGCGCCACGATCTGGCCGACATCTTCTGCACCACGACAGAGGGGGTGCGTGGCCAGAAAGCGAAAGACTGGCGGCTGGTGGATGACATCGCCAAGCCGGCGCAGTTTGCCGAAAGGGTGAAGGCACGTGCGCTTGAGCTTGCAGCGAAGAGTGATCGTCCGGCCACCGGCAAGGGCGTGCCTCTGCCGCGCGTTGAACGCTCTGAAGGCGCCGATTCACTCACCTACGCCAACGTAACGGTGAACATTGATCGTGCACGGCGTCAGGCCACGTTTACAGTCAAGGCGCCGACGGCCGCAACGCCGGACAGCATCGAAGGCATTGAAGCCCAGGGCGCTGCGTGGTGGCCGCTGGCGATGGCACGCGAGCTCGACGATGCGATCCTGTCGATGCGCACCAATGAGCTGGACATCGGCACCTGGATTTTGAAAACCGAAGGCGATGCCGCTGCGGTGCTCGCCAGCGATGCCACGCTAGTCAAGTTCAAGGATCACTGGCTGGTGCGCGAGACGATTGGCTTGATCCGTCGCACTTTCTCGCGCATCGATGTGTCATCACGCAGCTTGTTCTCGCTGATCGAGCCCGGCTCCTGCTTCGCCGGCACCTTCCTTGAACTGGCGCTCGCGGCTGATCGCAGCTACATGCTGGCGCTGCCGGACGATGCGGCGAAGGCACCGAAGCTCATCGTGGGCGACATGAACTTTGGCATGTTGCCGATGGCCACCGGGCAATCGCGCCTGCAGCGCCGCTTCTACGAAGAAGCGCCGGTACTCGACGCGATCCGCGCGAAGGCGGGCCAGTCGCTCGATGCCGATGCGGCGTTCGCGCTCGGACTCGTCACTTCGGCACCGGACGATATCGACTGGACCGACGAGGTGCGCATTGCGCTGGAAGAGCGCGCCGCCATGTCGCCCGACGCGCTGACCGGCATGGAGGCCAACCTGCGCTTCAACGGCAAGGAGAACATGGTCACCCGCGTCTTCGGTCGTCTGACTGCGTGGCAAAACTGGATTTTCCAGCGCCCCAATGCGGTGGGCGAGAAAGGCGCGCTCAAGGTCTACGGCAAGGGCGAGAAGGCCGCCTTTGACATGAATCGCGTGTAACCGGCGAGTCCATCCACAGTTTGCAGAACAGTACCCAGCAAGGAGTGTCCCCATGAGCGGCAGCATCAACTACAGCGAGAAGATCCCGAATAATGTGAATCTGTCAGAGGACAAGACGCTGCAACGCGCGCTTGAGCACTGGCAGCCGAACTACCTCTCGTGGTGGGGCGACATGGGGCCGGATGGCTCGCAGAATTTCGACGTTTACCTGCGCACCGCGATCAGTGTGGACCCGCAGGGTTGGGCGCAATTCGGCCACGTCAAGATGCCTGATTACCGCTGGGGCATCTTCCTGAATCCGAAGGACGAAGGCCGCCAGGTCAATTTCGGTGAGCACAAAGGCGAAGCGGCGTGGCAGGAAGTGCCGGGCGAGCACCGCGCCAACCTGCGCCGCATTATCGTGACGCAGGGCGACACCGAGCCGGCCTCGGTGGAGCAGCAGCGTCACCTTGGCCTGACCGCGCCAAGCCAGTACGATCTGCGCAACCTGTTCCAGGTGAATGTGGAAGAGGGCCGCCACCTGTGGGCGATGGTCTACCTGCTGCACAAGTACTTCGGCCGCGACGGCCGCGAGGAAGGCGAAGCACTGCTCGATCGCCGCTCGGGCGACGAGAACAACCCGCGCATCCTGGGCGCCTTCAACGAGAAGACGCCGGACTGGCTGTCGTTCTACATGTTCACCTACTTCACTGACCGTGACGGCAAGTTCCAGCTCTGTGCGCTGGCCGAGAGTGGCTTCGATCCGCTGGCTCGCACCACCAAGTTCATGCTCACCGAAGAAGCGCATCACATGTTCGTGGGCGAGAGCGGTGTCTCGCGCGTGATCCAGCGCACCTGTGACGTGATGAACCAGCTGAAGACCGACGACCCGGCGAAGATTCGTGCGGCAGGCGTGATTGATCTGGAGACGATCCAGCGCTACCTCAACTTCCACTTCAGCGTGACCATTGATCTCTTCGGCGCCGATGAGTCCAGCAACGCTGCGATCTTCTACAACAGTGGTCTCAAGGGCCGCTTCGAAGAAACCAAGCGCGACGATGATCATCGTTTGCAGGGCCAGACGTATGGCGTGCTCGCTGTGCAGGACGGTAAGCTGGTCGAGCGCCAGGTGCCGATGCTCAACGCGCTGAACGAAGTGCTGCGCGATGACTACATCAAGGATTCGATCGGCGGCGTCAATCGCTGGAACAAGGTCATCGAAAAGGCCGGAATACCGTTCCGCCTGGTCACGCCGCACAAGGCCTTCAACCGCAAGATTGGCACGCTCTCGGGCGTGAAGGTGAGCCCGGATGGTCGCGTGGTGTCCGAGGCGGAATGGGCCGCCAACGAGAAACACTGGCTGCCGAGCGCTGAAGATCGCGCCTTCGTGGCGTCACTGATGGGCCGCGTGGTGGATCCGGGCAAGTTTGCCAACTGGATTGCGCCGCCGGTGATGGGCATCAATCGCCAGCCAATCGACTTCCAGTACGTGCGCTTCAACTAGGCGATTCGGGACGGCTTGCCGCCCGAATCGCTCCACGCGTTCAACCCGATCAGCGTCGCTTCGCTGGCTGACGGGTTAACTTGGCGCATTGGCTTTTTGTGGGAAACCCCGTTTTGTTTGGGCTTTCGCTAGCGAATCGCCGAAAGTCGACTAAATGGATTTTGTGGTCCTAGGCCCAATTTGAATGCGGCTTTCACGAAAGAGCCAATGCCTGCCAGCGTTTGTTCTACGCTTCAATCTCACCTGTGCAGGCGCGTCGGCGCGCAGGCAATTGCTGAAGCCAATTCGAAAGATTTGCCATGACCTCCACTGCTGAAGCCACCGAATCGGTCGAATCCGCCGTCCTCCGCCAGCACCTGATTGACCCCGAGATCTGCATCCGCTGCAACACCTGCGAGGAAACCTGCCCGGTCGACGCCATCACGCATGACTCGCGCAACTACGTGGTCGATGCCAGCAAGTGCAACGCCTGCATGGCCTGCATCCCGCCGTGCCCGACCGGATCAATTGATAACTGGCGCAATGTGCTGCGCGCCGATGCCTACAGCACAACCGAGCAATTGACCTGGGACATCCTGCCGTCGCAGAAGCATTTTGAGATTCCCGTGGTTGCGGGCACCTCGGCAGCCACGGATGTGGCGGACCTGTTGCCTGCCGAAGCCGAGCAACTGGCGCAGGCCAATTCGGCGATTTCTCTTGGCGCCGGCGCTGTGGTTCCGCCGTGGTCGGCCGCGCATCCGTATGTGAACCTTTACGGGCACAAGGCGCCGGTCACAGCCACGGTCAGCGGCAACTTCCGTGTGACCGAGCTCGGCACCGACAGTGACACCCATCACATCGTGCTCGATTTCGGCAGCACGCCGTTCCCGGTGCTCGAGGGGCAATCGATCGGCGTGATCCCGCCGGGTGTGGATGCCAACGGTCGCCCGCATCATGCGCGGCAATACTCGATCGCCAGCCCACGCGACGGCGAACGACCGAATTACAACAACATCTCACTGACGGTGAAGCGCGTCACCGAGGACTACGACGGCAAGCCGGTGCGTGGCGTGGCGTCGAACTACGTTTGCGACCTGAAGAAGGGCGACACCGTGCAGGTGATCGGTCCGTTTGGGACCAGTTTCCTGATGCCCAATCACGCGGGCAGCAATATCCTGATGATCTGCACCGGCACCGGCAGCGCACCGATGCGCGCAATGACCGAACGCCGTCGCCGTCGTCGCGACAAGGGTGAGGGCGGCAAGCTGATGCTCTTCTTTGGCGCCCGCTCACAGAAAGAGCTGCCCTACTTCGGCCCGCTGATGAATCTGCCCAAGGACTTCATCGACATCAACTTCGCCTTCTCTCGCACCCCAAACCAGCCCAAGCGCTATGTACAGGATGCCATGCGGGAGCGTGCGGCGGATGTTGCTGCGCTACTCAAGGACAAAAATACCTGCATCTATGTCTGCGGCATCAAGGGCATGGAAACTGGGGTTCTGGATGTGCTCCGCGACACTGCCATTGCGCATGGGCTGGACTGGCAGGCACTGCATGCCGAGCTGAGGCGCGAAGGACGATTGCATCTGGAGACGTATTGACGGGGCAATACGTCGCTGCCGACCGTAGCCTCGATGGAACGAAGTGGAATCGAGGGTTGCCTTGGCTCGGTGACAAGTGCCTCGATTCCGCTTTGCTGCATCAAGGCTACGGAGCTACGCACTGCCGGGGAGTTGCTGCTCGATGCGAACTCCCGGCCCGAAGTGAAACAATAGAACCATGACAGCAGTTGCATCGGTTCCCGTCTCCAGCATCAAACGAAAAGGTAGCGCGTATCGCGTCCGCGAAGTGGCGCCGGCAGCACTGGCGGCGGTTGATGAAGCGCTTGCGGCGGCGGGTCACGAGGTCGGTGCGATCGGTCCTGCCGGCGCCGGCATGGCGTTGCGGCGCGGCCGTTTGATCGAGTATTTGCACGCCCTGCAAGATCGCTTCGGACAATTGGCTGAGCCGCACCTTGCGGCGGTGGCGCAACGACTGCGCCTGGCGGTGGTCGAGGTTTACGAGGTGGCGAGTTTCTATCACCACTTCGACATCGTGCGCGAAGACGCCGCAGGCAATCTGCCAATGCCGCCCCGCGTCACCGTGCGGGTGTGCAACGGTCTCGCCTGCGAGCTGGCGGGCGCGAAGGATCTGCTGGCGCGTCTGCCGCAGATTCTCGATGCCGAGGTGCGGGTGATTGCCGCGCCTTGTGTTGGCCGTTGTGAGCAGGCGCCGGTCGCGGTGGTTGGCCAGCGCGCGATTGCCGGCGCAACCACCGACGCCGTGGCGGCATGCGTATCGCGCAATGAAACGCAGGCGGTTATTGAGCGATACGTTGACTACGCCAGCTATCTGGCCCAAGGCGGCTATCGCACGTTGCGCGAATGCGCTGATGGCTCGCGCGATGTCGAGAGCGTGTTGCAGACGATGGAGTACTCGGGGCTGCGCGGCCTCGGCGGCGCCGGCTTTCCGGCTGGGCGCAAGTGGCGCATCGTGCGCAATGAAGCCGCCCCACGTCTGATGGCGGTGAACATTGACGAAGGCGAGCCCGGCACCTTCAAGGACCGCCACTATCTTGAGCGCAATCCGCATCAGTTTCTCGAAGGCATGCTGATCGCCGCCTGGGCCGTAGGCATTGAGTCAATCTACATCTATCTGCGTGACGAATATCACGGTTGCCGCGAAATGCTCACGCGCGAGCTCGTCTCGCTGCTTGCCAATCCGCCAATCGCTGACATGCCGACCATCGAGCTGCGTCGTGGCGCTGGTGCCTACATCTGTGGCGAAGAGTCAGCGATGATTGAGTCGATCGAAGGCAAGCGCGGCATGCCTCGTCTGCGCCCGCCGTACGTCGCTCAGGTGGGTCTTTTTGGACGCCCTACGCTGGAGCACAACTTCGAGACGCTGTACTGGGTGCCCCAAATTCTGGCGCGCGGTGCCGACTGGTTTGCCGGTCAGGGCAGGCATGGTCGCAAGGGGCTGCGCTCGTTCTCGGTGAGTGGGCGCGTCAAGTCGCCGGGTGTCAAGCTGGCACCTGCGGGCATCACCTTGAATGAACTGATTGACGAACACTGCGGTGGCATGGCCGACGGCCACACGCTTTACGCGTATCTGCCCGGTGGTGCGTCCGGCGGCATCCTGCCTGCCTCTCTGGCCGATGTGCCGCTCGACTTTGACGTGCTGCAACCCCATGGCTGCTTCATCGGCTCGGCAGCGGTGATCGTGCTGTCGCAGCAAGATCGCGTCACCGATGCAGCGCGCAATCTGATGGCGTTCTTCGAGCACGAGAGCTGCGGGCAGTGCACGCCGTGCCGTGCCGGCACCACCAAGGCGCGCCAACTGATCGCCAATGACCAGTGGGACAAAACCCTCCTCGGTGAGCTGTCGCAAGTCATGCGCGATGCGTCGATCTGCGGTCTTGGGCAGGCGGCACCGAATCCGGTGGATTGCGTGATCAAGTATTTTCCGCAGGAGCTGGCATGAGCGGCCAACTGACGCTGGACGGCCAGTCCGTCGCATTCATGTCTGGAGAAACACTGTGGGATGTCGCGCTCCGAAACGGCAATGAGCTGCCGCACCTGTGCCATATCCCCGGCCTGACGCCGGCGGGCAACTGCCGCGCCTGCATGGTGGAGGTCGAGGGCGAACGTGTGCTGGCCGCGTCCTGTTGCCGGGCCGCCGCCGACGGCATGAAGGTGAACACCGCCAGCGAGCGCGCGACCACGGCTCGTGCAATGGTGCTTGAGCTCCTGATGAGCGACGCTGGGGAGGTCACCGATACCCTGACGCCGCAGTCGGAGCTAAACCGGTGGGCGCGCGAGACTGGCGCGCGTACGGGGCGTTTGCCGGCACACAAGAGCGGCTCGACTGACGCGTCGCATCCGGCAATGACGGTGAATCTCGATGCCTGCATCCAGTGCACGCGCTGCCTGCGTGCCTGCCGTGACGAGCAGGTCAACGATGTGATCGGCCTCGCATACCGTGGCACGCACGCGAAGATCGTATTTGATGCTGATGCACTGATGGGACATTCGTCGTGCGTCGCCTGCGGCGAGTGCGTGCAAGCCTGCCCGACAGGGGCGCTGATGCCGGCCAAAGCGGCGGGAATGCAGCCAGTGGCCCGCGAGGTGGATTCAGTGTGCCCGTATTGCGGCGTGGGGTGCCAGCTCACCTATCACGTCGGCGCTGACGCATCCGGCGCCGAGGCCATTCATTTTGTGACCGGACGCGATGGCCCGGCCAACCACGGCCGCCTGTGCGTCAAGGGGCGCTATGGCTTCGACTATGTGCGACATGGCGAGCGGCTCACCGCGCCGCTGATTCGCCGCGACGGCGTGGCCAAGAATGCTGCAGACATCGAACGCGTCAAGCGCGGCGAGGTGGCGTTGTCGGCCTTGTTTCGAGAGGCGAGCTGGGAAGAGGCGCTGGACGTTGCTGCGAACGGATTGCGCGAGTTGCGTGACGCAGCATCTGCGGGCGCGCCGTCTGCGCTGGCCGGGTTCGGTTCGGCCAAGGGCAGCAATGAAGAGGCTTATCTCTTCCAGAAACTCGTTCGTCAGGGCTTCCGCAGCAACAATGTGGATCACTGCACGCGGCTGTGCCATGCCAGCTCGGTGGCGGCGCTGCTGGAAGGCATCGGCTCCGGCTCGGTGAGCAATCCGGTGGAGGATGTGGCGCATTCGGAACTGATTTTTTTGATTGGTGCCAACCCGAGCTCCAATCATCCGGTGGCTGCGAGCTGGATCAAAAATGCGGTCAAGCGCGGTGCGAAACTGGTGCTAGCCGACCCTCGCCAGACGCCGCTCGCACGTTTCGCGCACTGGCACCTGCAGTTCCGCCCGGATACGGACGTGGCGTTGCTCAACGGCCTGCTGCACGTGATCATCCACGAGGGTTTGACCGATCCGGCGTTCATTGCGTCCCGCGTCAATGGATTCGAAGCGCTGAAGGCAGCGGTGGAGGAGGCAACGCCCGAGCGCATGGCCGATATCTGCGGTATTGACGCGGAAACCATCCGCGCTGTGGCGCGCGCCTACGCGACGTCGAAAGCGTCGATGATCCTCTGGGGCATGGGCATCAGTCAGCATGTGCACGGCACCGACAATGCGCGTTGCCTGATCTCGCTGGCAATGACGACCGGGCAGATTGGTCGCGCTGGTACCGGCCTGCATCCGCTGCGCGGGCAAAACAATGTGCAGGGCGCCTCTGACGCTGGCCTGATACCGATGATGCTGCCGAACTACCAGCGTGTGAGCAACACTGCCGCGCGGGAGCATTTCGAAGCGCTGTGGGGCGTCCCTATCGACGACAAGCCTGGCCTCACGGTCGTCGAGGTGATGAATGCCATCCACGCTGGCACCGTGCGCGGCATGTACATCGAAGGCGAAAACCCGGCGATGTCCGACCCCGATCTTGATCATGCGCGTGCGGCGCTGGCCAAGCTCAAGCATCTGGTGGTGCAGGACATCTTCCCGACCGAAACGGCGATCCTTGCCGACGTGATCCTCCCAGCCTCCGCGCATGCCGAGAAATGGGGCAGTTACACCAACACCGATCGCCTGATTCAGGTCGGGCGACCAGCGCTGACACCTCCGGGCAGTGCGCGACAGGACTTGTGGGCAATTGAACAGATTGGCCGTCGTCTAGGACTCGACTGGGACTATTGGCGCGATGCCGATGGTGACGGACACGCGGCGACAGAGACTCCGGTGGCGCGGGTGTATGAAGAAATGCGCTCGGTCATGGCGCCACTCACCGGTGTTTCCTGGTCGCGTCTGCGTAGCGAAGAAGCCGTCGTGACACCCGCGATGCGTGAAGATGCGCCGGGCGAGGCCGTAGTGTTTGTCGATCACTTTCCGACCAGCGACGGCCGCGCCTCACTGGCGGCGACGCGCTTCGCACCAAGCGTCGAGCAAGTCAGTGCCGACTATCCCTTTGTACTGGCCACCGGCCGCATCCTGCAGCACTGGCACGGAGGCGCGATGACCCGCCGTGCGCAGACGCTGGAGGCGCTGGCACCGGAGCCGCTGTTCAACATGCATCCCGACGACGCCGCAGACGCAGGTCTGTTAGATGGCGACGCCATCTGCGTGACGTCTCATCACGGCGAAGTGAACGCGCGTGTGGCGGTGGAATCGAGCGTGCAGCGCGGCCAGTTGTTCATCCCGTTCGCCTATTGGGAAGCCGCTGCCAACAAGCTGACCGGCAGCGCGCTGGACCCATTCGGCAAGATCCCCGGGTTCAAGGTGACAGCAGTGCGCGTGACCGCAGCAGCGCGGCCGGACCTGCACGCATGAAAGCAATCGCATGAAATTCGCAGACTTTGCGGTCGGGCAGGTGATTGAGGCAGGCCCGTATGTTGTTGACGAGACGGAAGTGCTGAGCTTCGCCAAAGCCTACGACCCACAGTGGTTTCATACCGATCCCGAGGCCGCTGCGAAGGGACGATTTGGCGGACTGATCGCCAGCGGCTGGCACACGTGCGGCATCGCCATGCGACTGGCGGCGGATGCAGCCTTGCATGGCTCCGAATCTTTCGCGTCGCCGGGCCTTGCCTACGTGAAATGGCTGCATCCGGTGCGACCGGGTGACGCGCTGCGCCTGCGCGCAACCGTGATTGAATGCCGCCGCTCGGAAAAGCGCCCAGAGCTCGGCGTCTTGCGCTGGCGCTGGCAGCTTTACAACGCGCACAGCACTGAAGTGCTCGATCTCGAAGCGACCAGCCTGTTTGATTTGTCGCCGCGCTGATCTTGTCGCGATCTGCGCTTGCATAGCAGTCATCCGGACACTCCGGGCGCATGCGCTACGCTTGCGGCAACCCATTGGCTGTATCTGGAGGCATCGCCCATGAAATCGATCATCACCACCACCGCTGCCGTCGCTGTGACGCTGTCGTCAGCATTCACTCTTGGCAGCGCGCCTGCTCGCGCGCAGAGCTGGCCAACGAAACCTGTTCGCATCGTCGTACCGGCGCCCGGCGGCTCGTCGCTGGACATCGTGGCGCGTTTGCTGGGCGACAAGCTCAAGGACAAGTGGGGCCAGCCAGTGATCGTCGATCCGAAGCCGGGCGCGGGGGGCACGATCGGTGTGGATGTCGCCGCGAAGTCGACCGACAACCACACGCTGGTCATCGGCTTCCCTGGCCCGACGGCGTATGGCCCCTTCCTTTACAAGAAGATGCCATACGACGTCAGCAAGGACCTGGTGCCCATCGTCATCACCACCACGCAGCCGAACGTGCTGGCGGTGAACGGCAATCTGCCGGTGAAGAACGTCGCGGAGCTGGTTGCCTACGCTAAGGCCAACCCCGGCAAACTGTCCTATGCCAGCGTCGGCAACGGCTCGTCGTCACATCTGGCGATGGAGCTGTTCAAAACCGAGGCGGGGATTGACGCGCAGCACATTCCGTTCAACGGTTCGCCCCCAGCCGCGCTGTCGACGGCGAACGGCGACACGCAACTGCTGTTTGCGGTGGCTTCCGGCATTGCGCCGCATGTGCAGAGCGGCAAGATTCGTCAGATCGCAGTGACCAGCAAGGGCCGTTTTGAATCATTGAAGGACCTGCCGAGCATTGCGGAGAGCGGTATCAAGGACTTTGAGGCTGTTGCCTGGAACGGGCTGTTCGGGCCTTCCTCGCTGCCGGCCGACGTGGTGGCCAAGATCAACGCCGACGTCAACGCGGCCCTGGCCGATGCAGGCGTGAAGGAACGCATCGTCAACGCCGGCATGGCGCCTGGCGGCGGTACCGCTGCATCGTTCAAGTCGATGCTGGACGCCGACATGAAGAAGTGGGGTGGCATCATCAAGCGATTGAACATACAGCTTGATTGAAAAACGGCGTCTGCGTGGGGCCTACGGCCGCTTTTCGCCTATTGTCGACTTTACGACAAATTCGGTGTCAGGCCCTTTGTAGTCGTGGTTTGAGAAAAAAAGCTGAAGCATGGTCCGGCCATCCAAGCCCCCGTGTTTCCGACGGTTGCGCGCGGCAACGGCGGACGCTACGCTGCGATCATTCCCGCTGCGGCCGTCGCATTGGTGCCCGGATCAACCAGCACGAACGAACCGAGCGTGGTGCTTTCGGCGAACGCAGCGAGCGGCAAGGGTTGCGCGAATTCAACCTCGGCCCGCACCAGATCGTTGGCGTTCACGGTGGGCGCAAGTGCGGGCTCGGCGGCCCAATCGTCCTCGGCGTCGGTGGTCCCCACGTCACGCCATTCGCCAGCCTGCAAGTCGAGACGGGAAGAAATTGCAGTGACCCGCGCGGGCAACCAGCGCGAACCGTGGCGGACGACGTAGCGTCGGCCCACCGTGAGCGGTGCAGTGTCCAGCCATGCGAGCGTTGCCTGAGCGCGCTGGCGGGGCGCGCTGGTTTCAGCGGCGGACCCAGCAACGATCCAGTCGCCCCGCGCCACGTCAACCTGACGGTCGAAGCGCACGGCGACTGCTTCACCGGGCAGAGCCTGTTGAACCGTGCCGCGACCGGTGCGGATGGCTGCGACAACTGCGCTGGCGCCGCTCGGGAATACGCGAATCTCATCGCCCACGGCAATCGCCGCTTCGGCAACGTCGCCAGTCACCCAGCGCACATGATCATCGTTGTTATCGCGAGTGACCCATTGCACAGCGATGTGCGCGTGGCTACCCGCGTGGCCTTCCACCAACGCCAGCGATTCAAGGTGTGGCAGCAAGGCCGGTCCCTGGAACCATGCGGTGCGCTCGGTGTGCGCGACGACGCCGTCGCCCTCCAGTGCGGAAAGCGGAATCGCAGTGAACGACACGATCTCAAGCGAAGCTGTGAGTTCACCGAATGCACGGACGACGCGCTCGAACTTGGTCGCGTCAAAGCCGATGGCGTCCATCTTGTTGACGGCCACCACGATGTGCTGCAAACGCAGCAGGCCGGCCAGCGCCGTATGGCGCTTGGTTTGCGGCAAAAGTGCAACGCGTTCCTGCGTGAAGTCGAGCTTGGTGACATCGATCAGCACTACAGCTACGTCGCTCTTTGAAGCGCCGGTGACCATGTTGCGCGTGTACTGCTCGTGCCCCGGTGCGTCGGCGATGATGAACTTGCGCTTCGGCGTGGCGAAGTAACGGTAGGCCACGTCTATCGTGATGCCTTGTTCACGCTCGGCCTCCAGCCCGTCGGTGACGAGTGACAGGTCAACTTGCCCGTTGCGGCTCTGAGCACCGCGCGCGCGGCCTAGCGCATCGAGCTGGTCAACCATCAGCGCCTTGCTGTCATACAGCAGGCGGCCAATCAGGGTGCTCTTGCCGTCATCAACGCTGCCGCAGGTGATGAAGCGGAGCGGGCGGTTGTGAATGTCGTGAGAGGAGGAGGGCGTATTCATTATTTGTAATCTGTGCGGTGTGACGGACGTGCGACTCTAGAAGTAGCCTTCCTTCTTGCGTCGCTCCATTGCAGCGTCGTTGGCGCGGTCGTCCATGCGTGTTGCGCCACGTTCCGATGCGGTGGCGGTGATGGTTTCCAGAATGACCTCGTCCGCCGTTGCCGCCGTGCTCGCTACCGGGCAGGTGCAGGAGATGTCGCCGACGGTACGGAAACGGACATCACGGGTGACGACAGTCTCACCCGTGCGTGGCGGCGTAATGTCGGTGACCGGCACCAGCAAGCCGTTACGTTCGATCACTTCACGCTGATGTGTGTAGTAGATCGACGGCAGCTCAATGTTTTCGCGTGCGATGTAGTTCCACACGTCCAGCTCGGTCCAGTTGGAAATGGGGAACACGCGGAAGTGTTCTCCTTGTGCGATGCGGGTGTTGTAGAGATTCCATAGCTCTGGTCGCTGCGCTCGCGGCTGCCATTGACCAAAGCTGTCGCGGTGCGAAAACACACGTTCCTTGGCGCGTGCCTTTTCCTCGTCACGGCGGGCGCCACCCACCATGGCATCGAAGCGATTGGCCTCAATCGTTTCGAGCAGCGTAATGGTCTGGTAGGGGTTGCGACTTTCCAGTGGATGTGCGAGGCGGATCGTTCCTTTCGCGATCGAATCGTCGAGATGGCCGACGATCAGATTGAATCCATGTTTCTGCACCAGGTGCTCACGGAACGCAATCACCTCCGGGAAATTGTGCCCGGTATCAATGTGCACGATCGGCACTGGCAGTTTGCCGGGTGCTGCGGCCTTCATTGCGAGATGCAATACCACTAGAGAATCCTTGCCGCAGGAACAGAGGATCGCCGGGCGTTCGAAGCTGCCGAACACCTCACGCAGGATGCTGATCGCCTCGTCCTCCAGCCAGTCGAGATGAGCATTGCTGTGGACCGGGCGGCCAGCAGCGAGACCGTGGTCTATCTCGGCGGCGGAGTTGAGAAATGCGTCGCGAGCAGTCATGCGGGTACCCTGGAGGACTGATTGGCAGGTTGATCTGTGGATGTCTTGTGCACTACGTGGATGCCACATTCGGTAGCGGTGCCGGAGACAGCAGCCTCCCACCACCAGCGCCCCGCGCGCGGGTGTTCGTCAAAGCGGATGGGGCGCGTGCAGGGATCGCAGCCTATGCTGGCGTAGCCCCTGTCGTAGAGCGGGCTGACGGGGATGTTTTCGAGGTCAATGAAGTACCACAGGGCCTCGTCGGTCCAGTCGGCGAGCGGGTTGAACTTCTCAAGGCCAAAGCCGGCATCATGTTCCTGATGCGGCACATTGGCGCGGCCGGCACTTTGTGCGCGACGCAGGCCGGTCACCCAGGCACGCTTGCCCGCGAGTGCAGCGCGCAGCGGTTCGGTCTTGCGTACGGTGCAGCAGAGTTCGCGCGCGGCTTTACTTTCATAGATCGCGCTGTCGTCCTGTGCCGCCTTCAAGGCGGCCAGACGGGCGCCTGTCGGAACGACGCGCTCAATGCTTGCGCCGTAATGCGACTCGACCGCACTCCACAATTCGATTGTCGCCTGTGGCAGGCGACCGGTGTCGAGCGCGAAAGTACCGATTGGCAGTCGTTCGCGCTGGATGAGATGGAAGAGCACCATGTCCTCGGCCGACAGGCTGCTGGCCAGCGCGCAGGGAGAGTGCGTTGCTGCGCGACGCAGGGTGGCAACGCTATCCGCCAACAGCGTACCGAACTGATCGGGGCACGCGACGGCCTGTGGTCGCCGGTACCACGGTTTGGTGGTGGCGGGTAGGGATTGTTGGTTCATGATCTCTTGTTGGGGAGCCTGCGGGAGCAAAGCACTATGACTAGGCGACCAGTTTGACGCCGGCAAAACCCAGTGCCCCGACGAGCAGGCTGCGGGTGGCGACTTCGGGGACGCGTTTCGAAAGGCGCGCGCCAATCAGAATGCCGGGCACGGAACCTACCAGCAGCGCGGCGAGCAGCGCGATGTCAAGGTGACCAACGCTGGCGTGGGCGAGCCCCGCAGCTGCTGTCAGCGGCACGGCGTAGGCGATGTCGGTGCCCACGATCCGCGTAATTGGCAGCGCCGGATGCAGGAGCAGCAGGGCGGTGACGCCTATGGCGCCTGCGCCGACCGACGACAGCGTGACCACAGAGCCGATCGCGAAACCTAGCACCACCGTCGGCCACAGACGCTGTGAGCGCGTGATGTCATGTGCTGGCTCGTTACCGGCGTGGGCACGTCGGAAGCTCAGTAGCCAAGGCCGGAGGAGCAGTGCGAGGGCGGTGACGAATAGTGCGAAACCAAGTGCAGTACGAATCACGCGATTGAGTGAGTCGATGTTGGGCTTCAGCCCATGCACAAATGCGAAGGCGATCCCGGCGCCACTCAAGCTGGCAATGATCAATAGGGTCAGCAATCGTTTGGCAACGTTGCCGACGCGCCAGTGGGCCAGCGCACCGAACGACTTGGTAATCGCCGCGAAGAGGAGATCAGTGCCAACGGCTATTGCCGGGGGAACCCCGAGCCCACCAACCAGAATTGGGGTCATCAGAGAGCCGCCACCGACGCCGGTCAGCCCAACGATGATGCCGATCAGCAGACCGATGAGTGGCAGATGGATATTTGCGAGCAGGTCGGACATGAAACGATGCTAGGCACCCGCGCCGGACCGCTAACGCGTCGATTTGAAATTAGTTCATATGCATTTATGAATAAAGCGAAACGCGAGGGCGTGAATTTTCTGTGCGGCACAGTACAATTGTCGGCTAACCACGGAGGGATGGATGAGTGGTTTAAGTCGCACGCCTGGAAAGCGTGTTTAGGTTAATAGCCTAACCGGGGTTCGAATCCCCGTCCCTCCGCCAGCCTGAATTGATCGGCCCGCCATTGCGGGCCTTTTTTATTTCGGCCTTCGGCAATTCAGAGCTGTCGCTCGGTTCGCGGCCTTGACGCATGCCTACAATGCGGGCAGGAGGAGAACATGGCTGAAGCGACCGCAGACAAACCCTGGCTCAATCTTTATCCGGCGACAGTCCCGCGGGAAGTCGATTTGGCGGCGTACTCGAATCTTGCCGACCTGATTGAAGAAGCGTTGACGAAGTATGCGGATCGTGTCGCCTTTCATTGCAGCGGCACAGACCTCACCTATCGCGAATTGGATCGGCTCAGCTCAGCGTTTGCAGTGCATCTCGCGAAGCACGGATTTCAGAAGGGGGATCGTTTCGCATTGATGATGCCCAATGTGCTGCAGTATCCAATCGCACTGATGGGGTGTTTGCGGCTTGGACTCACGGTGGTCAATTGCAACCCCCTCTACACTGCACGTGAGCTTGAGCATCAACTTCGTGACTCAGGGGCTAAAGGCATTCTGGTGATCGAAAATTTCGCCAGCGTGCTCGCCGAGGTGATCGATAGGACCGATGTCAAACACGTCGTGGTGACCGGATTGGGTGATTGCCTGAGTTGGTGGAAGGGGCCCGGGCTCAACTTCCTTGTGCGTCATGTCGCGAAGCTGGTCCCGGAGTTCAAGTTTGGTGCCGCGATCCGCTTCAACTCCGCTCTTTCGGATGGCGCAGGCGGCGCGATTGCGCGTGAGGCATTGGGCAGTGAAGATGTCGCCTTTTTGCAGTACACGGGGGGAACAACCGGCGTTTCGAAGGGCGCCATCCTTACGCATGGCAACATCGTTGCCAACGTCTTGCAGTCGCGGGCTTGGTTGTTCGGCTTTCAACACGACGAGCGCGACGAGTGCGTAATCGCTGCGTTGCCGCTGTATCACATCTTTGCGCTCACCGCGTGCACGTTCGTCTATGTAACGATGGGCGCAAAGGTGGTACTCGTTACCAATCCGCGCGACGTGCCTGCATTTGTTCGACAGCTTGCGCAACACAAATTCACTGTTCTTCCCGGGGTGAATACATTGTTCACTGCCCTAATGAATCATGAGGACTTCGCGAAGCTGGATTTCAGCGCGTTGCGTCACGGCCTGGGCGGTGGCATGGCCGTGCAGCGCGCAACTGCAGAAGAATGGCGCCGGGTGACTGGAACACCCCTGATTGAGGCTTACGGCCTGACCGAAACCTCGCCGGGTGCGACGATCAACCCGGTAACGGACGGCGGCTATAACGGCTCAATCGGCCTGCCCATTCCGTCAACCGAGGTGCGTTTGCGTCGGGACGATGGCAGCTGGATCGCGCTGGATGATTTCGAGTCGACAGGCGAGATTTGTATTCGAGGTCCACAGGTCATGCGGGGTTACTACAACCGCCCTGAGGAGACTGAAAAAGTCCTTGATGCGGATGGGTGGTTGTCGACCGGAGATGTCGGGCGCATGGATGCGAATGGCTTCTTCTACATCGTTGATCGCAAGAAGGACATGATTCTGGTTTCTGGCTTCAACGTCTATCCCAACGAAGTGGAAGGCGTCGTTGCGATGCATCCGGGGGTGCTTGAAGTTGCTGCCATCGGCGTTCCGGACGGAAAATCAGGTGAAGTAGTCAAGATATTTGTTGTCCGCAAGGATCCGTCGTTGACCGGCCCGCAGGTGCTTGCGCATTGCCGTGAAAACATGACGGGGTACAAGATTCCCAAGTACGTCGAATTCCGCAATGAGTTACCCAAGACTAACGTCGGGAAGATTCTGCGCAGAGAGCTACGTGACGAGGAGATGCGCCGCAAGGAGGCGGCGTAAGTTAGAGTCTGCGCTCAATTTCTCATTTTTTTCACAAACTGTTGTGAGTATTGGGTTGGCGGGTGATGTTGCTTAAGGAATGGGCGGTGGAATGCTTAAGAGTTAGGCAAAAAGAGGGGGTAAAGAGGGGTTTTTGGGTGAGATGGGGTTGCAAAGGGTTTTTAGCTGTGCCATAATTTCTGTCTTCGCTGATCGAACGCAACGCAGCAAATAACGACGAGTTAGTTGTGCTGAGTTTGAAAGGCAGAAGCCGCAGGCGCGGGGTGGAGCAGTCTGGCAGCTCGTCGGGCTCATAACCCGAAGGTCGAAGGTTCAAATCCTTCCCCCGCAACCAGTTCAGGTCTGACAAAGATTTGGAAATGGTTGCGAAGTCTGTGAAACAAAGACTTGCTTGATGTGGCGTAAGCGCGTTGAGTAAGTTGAGAGAAATAATTTGCGAGGCATTAGAATAGATGCCCCGGAAATGATTTCTCTCGAAAAAGCCGGAAGGCAGATTCGGGAAAGCCTCGAAAGAGGTGAATGGAGAAATCGCTGCTCTTTAAGAATTGAGACAACCGAAACGTGTAGGTACTTCGGAGAATAGCCAGCCGCTCTAGGGTTTGGCGAGCTTCAGAGGTGCATGCACGGATGGGGAGATGTTCTTCTCTGATTGATCCAGGCTTTGCTAAGCCGCCAAAGGTCAGTTAAGGGAGGGATGTCGAAGAACCGTTCAGTGTAATTTTGAGTATTGTGAAATTAGCAGTGATTGAACTGAAGAGTTTGATCCTGGCTCAGATTGAACGCTGGCGGCATGCTTTACACATGCAAGTCGAACGGCAGCGCGGGGGCAACCCTGGCGGCGAGTGGCGAACGGGTGAGTAATGCATCGGAACGTATCCTGTAATGGGGGATAACGTAGCGAAAGTTACGCTAATACCGCATACGCTCGAGAGAGGAAAGTGGGGGATCGCAAGACCTCACGTTATAGGAGCGGCCGATGTCCGATTAGCTAGTTGGTGGGGTAAAGGCCTACCAAGGCGACGATCGGTAGCTGGTCTGAGAGGATGATCAGCCACACTGGGACTGAGACACGGCCCAGACTCCTACGGGAGGCAGCAGTGGGGAATTTTGGACAATGGGCGAAAGCCTGATCCAGCCATGCCGCGTGCGGGAAGAAGGCCTTCGGGTTGTAAACCGCTTTAGTCCGGGAAAAAGGGGTGCGAGGATAATACCCTCGTGCTTTGATGGTACTGGAAGAATAAGCACCGGCTAACTACGTGCCAGCAGCCGCGGTAATACGTAGGGTGCGAGCGTTAATCGGAATTACTGGGCGTAAAGCGTGCGCAGGCGGTCTTGTAAGACAGTCGTGAAAGCCCCGGGCTTAACCTGGGAACTGCGATTGTGACTGCAAGGCTAGAGTGTGTCAGAGGGGGGTGGAATTCCACGTGTAGCAGTGAAATGCGTAGAGATGTGGAGGAACACCGATGGCGAAGGCAGCCCCCTGGGATAACACTGACGCTCATGCACGAAAGCGTGGGGAGCAAACAGGATTAGATACCCTGGTAGTCCACGCCCTAAACGATGTCAACTGGTTGTTGGAAGGGTAACCTTTTAGTAACGAAGCTAACGCGTGAAGTTGACCGCCTGGGGAGTACGGTCGCAAGATTAAAACTCAAAGGAATTGACGGGGACCCGCACAAGCGGTGGATGATGTGGTTTAATTCGATGCAACGCGAAAAACCTTACCTACACTTGACATGCCAGAAATCCTGCAGAGATGTGGGAGTGCCGCAAGGAATCTGGGCACAGGTGCTGCATGGCTGTCGTCAGCTCGTGTCGTGAGATGTTGGGTTAAGTCCCGCAACGAGCGCAACCCTTGTCACTAGTTGCTACATTTAGTTGGGCACTCTAGTGAGACTGCCGGTGACAAACCGGAGGAAGGTGGGGATGACGTCAAGTCCTCATGGCCCTTATGTGTAGGGCTACACACGTCATACAATGGTCGGTACAGAGGGTTGCCAACCCGCGAGGGGGAGCTAATCTCACAAAGCCGATCGTAGTCCGGATCGCAGTCTGCAACTCGACTGCGTGAAGTCGGAATCGCTAGTAATCGTGGATCAGCATGTCACGGTGAATACGTTCCCGGGTCTTGTACACACCGCCCGTCACACCATGGGAGTGGAATCCGCCAGAAGTAGTTAGCCTAACCGCAAGGAGGGCGATTACCACGGTAGGTTTCATGACTGGGGTGAAGTCGTAACAAGGTAGCCGTATCGGAAGGTGCGGCTGGATCACCTCCTTTCTAGAGAACGCGCCTCGAAGACGTGTTTGATGGTCGAAAGACTCTCAGCATGATCTTCCGAAGTGCCTGCACTCGTTTCGGTTGTCTGAACATAAAGAGACACAACCTGTTGCGCTTTGCGCTGCTGGCTGGCTGACAAGCTGGTTTCGGCGGGCGTAAAGCGGCAAGCGGGGGATTAGCTCAGCTGGGAGAGCACCTGCTTTGCAAGCAGGGGGTCGTCGGTTCGATCCCGTCATCCTCCACCACTTTCGATGAGTTGCGCCAGATGGGTGCCGCTGATTAAAAGTTTCGGAGGGTCTTTAGCTCAGCTGGTTAGAGCACCGTCTTGATAAGGCGGGGGTCGATGGTTCGAGTCCATCAAGACCCACCATTCAAATATCGCGGGTTGTGGTCAGGTGCATAGGCATCAGCAATAAAAGTTGTTCAAGCGCTTATTGCTGATGGCTATCCAATCGGTAGTCTCTGTTCTTTAAAAATCTGGAAGAAGTTTGTTCACGCTCATTGATGAGATGAGATGTGGACATGGGTTTAGATTGTATTTTTGGTGTTCCGATACCGGCCGCTTCCGTTGGTCGGGTTGAAGGTTCGGGGCATCAAGTTCTCATACACACCTGTGACGCGGTGCTGTTGTTTGAGTTAACGCCGAAAGGAGTTGACTCAGGTGATGGTGTTTGAGCGTTATAGGATCAAGTGACCAAGCGCACATGGCGGATGCCTTGGCGGCAACAGGCGATGAAAGACGTGTAAGCCTGCGATAAGTCTCGGGGAGCTGGCAATAGAGCTTTGATCCGGGAATTTCTGAATGGGGAAACCCACCCGCAAGGGTACTCCCTGCTGAATACATAGGCAGGGTAGAGCGAACGCAGTGAATTGAAA
Organism: Casimicrobium huifangae; assembly: GCF_009746125.1. Classification (NCBI taxonomy): domain Bacteria; kingdom Pseudomonadati; phylum Pseudomonadota; class Betaproteobacteria; family Casimicrobiaceae; genus Casimicrobium; species Casimicrobium huifangae. The sequence continues at coordinate 2,830,484 of NZ_CP041352.1, read as the reverse complement.
CATCTCAGTAGCTGCAGGAAAAGACATCAACCGAGATTCCCAAAGTAGTGGCGAGCGAAATGGGAAGAGCCTTCACGATTTAGCTGTTGACATAACCAAACGGTCTGGAAAGTCCGACGATACTGGGTGATAGTCCCGTAGGTGAAATGTTGGCGGTGGAACTAGGCGTGAGAGAAGTAGGGCGGGACACGTGAAATCCTGTCTGAAGATGGGGGGACCATCCTCCAAGGCTAAATACTCGTTGCCGACCGATAGCGAACTAGTACTGTGAAGGAAAGGTGAAAAGAACCCCGGGAGGGGAGTGAAATAGATCCTGAAACCGTGTGCGTACAAACAGTCGGAGCTCGAAAGAGTGACGGCGTACCTTTTGTATAATGGGTCAGCGACTTACGTTCAGTTGCGAGCTTAACCGAATAGGGTAGGCGTAGGGAAACCGAGTCTGATAAGGGCGTTTAGTAGCTGGGCGTAGACCCGAAACCGGATGATCTAGTCATGGCCAGGATGAAGGTGGGGTAACACCTACTGGAGGTCCGAACCGACTGTTGTTGCAAAAACAGCGGATGAGTTGTGACTAGGGGTGAAAGGCTAAACAAATCCGGAGATAGCTGGTTCTCCTCGAAAACTATTGAGGTAGTGCCTCGTGTATATCCACTGGGGGTAGAGCACTGTAATGGCTAGGGGGACATGTAGTCTTACCAAACCATAGCAAACTCCGAATACCAGTGAGAGTGAGCACGGGAGACAGTCCTCGGGTGCTAACGTCCGAGGGCAAGAGGGAAACAACCCAGACCGCCAGCTAAGGTCCCCAAGATATGGCTAAGTGGGAAACGAAGTGGGAAGGCATAGACAGTCAGGATGTTGGCTTAGAAGCAGCCATCATTTAAAGAAAGCGTAATAGCTCACTGATCGAGTCGTCCTGCGCGGAAGATGTAACGGGGCTCAAGCCATACACCGAAGCTGCGGATCGTAGCAATACGATGGTAGAGGAGCGTTCTGTAAGCCTGTGAAGGTGTCTCGTAAGGGATGCTGGAGGTATCAGAAGTGCGAATGCTGACATGAGTAGCGTTAAAACGGGTGAAAAGCCCGTTCGCCGAAAACCCAAGGTTTCCTGCGCAACGTTCATCGGCGCAGGGTGAGTCGGCCCCTAAGGCGAGGCAGAGATGCGTAGTCGATGGGAAGCTGGTTAATATTCCAGCACCGATTGTTGATGCGATGGGGGGACGGAGAAAGCTAACCGAGCTGAGTGTTGGATTACTCAGTGAAAGCCTGTAGACGTGCTGCTTAGGTAAATCCGGGCGGCTTAGTTGAGGGGTGAGACGAAACGCTCTTCGGAGTGCCAAGTCGGCGATGCTCTGCTTCCAAGAAAAGCCTCTAAGCTTCAGTCAACAATTGACCGTACCGCAAACCGACACTGGTGGGTAGGATGAAAATTCTAAGGCGCTTGAGAGAACTCTGGAGAAGGAACTCGGCAAATTGATACCGTAACTTCGGGAGAAGGTATGCCCTGGTAGATTGTAGGAGTACATCCGAAGGTCGAGAGGGTCGCAGAGAATCGGTGGCTGCAACTGTTTACCAAAAACACAGGACTCTGCTAACACGAAAGTGGATGTATAGGGTCTGACGCCTGCCCGGTGCTGGAAGATTAAATGATGGGGTGCAAGCTCTTGATTGAAGTCCCAGTAAACGGCGGCCGTAACTATAACGGTCCTAAGGTAGCGAAATTCCTTGTCGGGTAAGTTCCGACCCGCACGAATGGCGTAATGATGGCCACACTGTCTCCTCCAGAGACTCAGCGAAGTTGAAGTGTTTGTGATGATGCAATCTCCCCGCGGCAAGACGGAAAGACCCCATGAACCTTTACTGTAGCTTTGCATGGGACTGTGACGATGTTTGTGTAGGATAGCTGGGAGGCTTTGAAACCGGGACGCTAGTTTCGGTGGAGCCAACGTTGAAATACCAGCCTGATGGCGTTGCGGTTCTAACCTGGCCCCCTGAATCGGGGGTGGGGACAGTGCATGGTGGGCAGTTTGACTGGGGCGGTCTCCTCCTAAAAGGTAACGGAGGAGCTCGAAGGTGCGCTCAGCGCGGTCGGAAATCGCGCTACTGGAGTGTAATGGCACAAGCGCGCTTGACTGCGAGACTGACAAGTCGAGCAGGTACGAAAGTAGGACATAGTGATCCGGTGGTTCTGTATGGAAGGGCCATCGCTCAACGGACAAAAGGTACTCTGGGGATAACAGGCTGATACCGCCCAAGAGTTCATATCGACGGCGGTGTTTGGCACCTCGATGTCGGCTCATCTCATCCTGGGGCTGTAGCCGGTCCCAAGGGTATGGCTGTTCGCCATTTAAAGAGGTACGTGAGCTGGGTTCAAAACGTCGTGAGACAGTTTGGTCCCTATCTGCCGTGGGCGCTGGAAATTTGACGGGGCCTGTTCCTAGTACGAGAGGACCGGAATGGACGTACCGCTGGTGTACCTGTTGTTTCGCCAGAAGCATCGCAGGGTAGCTATGTACGGAAGAGATAACCGCTGAAAGCATCTAAGCGGGAAACTCGCCCGAAGATTAGATTTCCCCGGGGGCTCGACCCCCCTGAAGAGCCGTTCAAGACCAGGACGTTGATAGGTCAGGTGTGGAAGCGCAGTAATGCGTTGAGCTAACTGATACTAATTACTCGTGCGGCTTGATCCTATAACTCACAAATATCAAAACCCGAATGAGCAGCAATGCTTGTCCGGACAACTCGCACCGCAAGTCAATCAACCGGTGTGACAGAGAGTCAGTCTCAACCCAAAACTTCTTCCAGCGCGTCGCAACAACGATTCAACCCGTTGCCGCGCCGCGTACCCTTTTAGTTTGACGCCCATAGCTAACTGGTCCCACCCCTTCCCATCCCGAACAGGACCGTGAAACAGTTCGGCGCCAATGATAGTCAGCCTTATAGCTCGCGAAAGTAGGTCAGCGTCAAACTACCCCCACACAACAACGCCCCTCCCCTCCACGGTGGGGCGTTCGTCTATCCGCCGATGACTCGTTAGTGTGCTGTCGGCAATTGATACAATTAAAAATTCGGCCAAGTAGCTCAGTTGGTAGAGCAGCGGATTGAAAATCCGCGTGTCGGTGGTTCGATTCCGCCCTTGGCCACCACTTCCCCGTGCGGGGAAGCGCTTGCGTAATTCCCAAGCGCATTTTTCGCCGGTGTATTCATGGAAATGGGCTTAGGCCCATTTTTTTTTGGTGACGACGCAAGCACAATCACTAATCGCTGAACTACTCTCTGCCAATGGGTACGAACTCATCGAGGTGGAGTATGTTGCTGCGCGTGAACTCTATCGCGTCTTTATTGATCGACCAGACAGTCGCCGGGGCTTGGATCGAATTGCAGTCGAGGATTGCGCGACGGTTTCTGATCTGGTGCAGGATGCGCTCATGGCCGCCAATGTGCCCTACGAGCATCTCGAGGTTTCGTCTCCAGGTATTGATCGCGCACTGACTTGCCCCGGGCATTTTGAGCGATTTGCCGGAGAAACCATAAAGCTCACTATCGCACCACCCTATGACGGGCTTAGAAAACTCGCGGGTGTGCTCAGTGGTTTCGAACATGATCATGTCGTTGTCGCCGTGGATGGCGTCACTCACCGAATTCCTTACGAAAACGTCGCGCGTGCTCGCGTTGTGCCGCAGTACTAGCTGGAGAAAACTATGAATCGCGAAATCCTCGTTCTTGCAGATGCGCTGGCACGCGAAAAGAGCGTCCCTAAAGAAATCATCTTCCAGGCACTGGAGCAGGCCTTGGCGTCCGCCACCAAGCGCCTGAACAAGGAACGCATTGAAGCGCGCGTCGAGATTGATCGAGAAACCGGAGACTACAAGTCGTTCCGTCGCTGGTTGATCGTTCCGGACGAGGAATTCGTCGATCCCGACAATCAGATGATGCTGCGTGAGGCGCACGAATTCGACACCAGCAAGCAGATGGGTGAGTATGTCGAAGAATCGCTGGAGCCGATTCCGTTCGGTCGCATCGGGGCGCAGGCCGCCAAACAGGTAATTCTGCAGAAGGTGCGCGACGCCGAGCGCGAGCAAGTACTGGAGGAATTCCTGTCCCGCAATGACCAACTCATCAACGGGACGGTACGGCGAATTGATCGTGGCAATGTAATTGTTGAGTCCGGTCGTGTCGAAGGCGTCATCCCGCGCGACCAGCTGATTTCCAAGGAAAACTTCCGCGTGGGCGATCGGGTGCGAGCTTATGTGCTTCGTGTTGATCGGCAGGCGCGTGGCCCGCAGCTGATTCTTTCCCGGACTGCACCGCAATTCGTGGCCGCGCTGTTTGAGCTCGAAGTGCCGGAAATCGAAGAAGGCGTCATCGAAATCAAGGCCGTTGCCCGTGATCCTGGCCTGCGTGCAAAGATCGCCGTAAAGTCGAACGATCCGCGCCTTGACCCGCAGGGCACCTGCATTGGCATGCGCGGTTCGCGTGTCAATTCGGTCACCAATGAACTGGCCGGCGAACGCATCGACATCATCCTGTATGCCGAAGACACGGCCCAGTTCGTCATCAACGCGTTGGCTCCGGCACAGATCACCAGCATCGTCGTCGACGAAGAGCGGCATGCAATGGACGTCGTGGTCAACGAAGACAACCTTGCACTGGCAATTGGCAAGGGCGGTCAGAACGTACGTCTTGCATCCGAGCTGACGGGTTGGCAGCTCAATCTGATGAGCGAGGAGCAGTCAGCCAACAAGGCTGAAGCAGAGGCAGTCCGGCTGCGCAACGCCTTCATGGAAAAGCTCGACGTCGATGAGGAAGTGGCGCAGATCCTCGTTGACGAGGGCTTTTCAACCGTCGAGGAGGTGGCCTATGTACCCCTCGGCGAGTTGCAGGCGATCGAAGCTTTTGATGACGACACCGTCCAGGAATTGCGCACCCGCGCGCGCAACGCTGCACTGACGGAAGAAATTGCCAAGGAAGAAGTGCTCGAGAACGCGGCGGACGACCTCAAGACCCTGGAAGGTGTCGACACCGAACTGTTGATGAAGCTGTCACGATTTGGCATCACCACGCGCGACGCGCTGGCTGATCTCGCATCAGATGAGCTATGCGCGATTCGCGTGCTTCCGGAAGAGCGCGCGCGCGCGTTGATCGACAATGACTTCGCCGACTTGACCGACGAAGAGCGCCAGCAAATGAGCCGCTCTGACGCCAAGGCAGCAACACAACTGATTGCCCGTGCTCGCGAATCCTGGTTCGCGGCAGCGCAGTAGAAATCGGGGGCCGCTTGAGTATCACGAAAACCACAGTTACCGAGTTTGCGACCGAGCTGAATCTCAGCCCGGCAGCTTTGCTAAAGCAGCTCACTGCAGCCGGCGTTGCCGCCTCCAGTGCCGACGCGCCACTTTCTGCCAGCGACAAGGGCAAATTGCTCGACTATCTGCGCAAACAGCACGGGGCCGCTGATGAAAGCGCCGGCAAGCGCATCACGCTGACGCGCAAGTCGACGACCGAGTTGCGAACTGCCGATGCGTCGGGCAAATCACGCACCGTACAGGTTGAAGTTCGCAAGAAGCGCGTGCTCGTCACCCGAGCCTCCGAGGCACCGGCGCCAGCCGTTGCCGCGCAACCCGCCGTGGCTGTGCTGTCGGCGGAGGAGGTCGCTGCCCGCGAGGCAGAAGCAGCGCGGGACGCTGCGTTGCGCGAGGCGCAAGAACGCAGCCAGCTCGAAAAGCAGGCACGCGAAGCCGCACGTTCTGCGCCAAAAGCCGCCACGGCTGAGGTTGCTGCTGAGGCAGAAAGCGCAGCAACCGAGGCCGTCACGGAGCCCGCAGAGCCGGTGCCGACGCCCGCGCCGGTGGTAGCAGCGCCAGCGCCGGTGATTGGCGAAGCAGTGACGCGGGTTGTCGCCAGCAAGCCGGAGAGCGCGCCGAGCGCCCAGCCGGTGGCTGCAGCTCCCGCCAAAGCGGTTGCGGCTCCGGTCGCATCGCCCCCACCGTCGGTAGCCAGTGCTGCGACGGAGGCGCCGCGGCCCCGAATCGGCGAGCGCGTGGATTTGACGCCGCTGCCGCCCAAGCCCAAGTCAACTGAGAACACGCTGCATCGTCCAGCCAAACCGACGACGGCCAAGCCTGGCGCCAAGGATGCACCGGCTTCGGGCGGTGCACGTCCCGGCAGCAAGGCCGGCGACAAGAAGTCGCCTGCCTGGCAGGAAGATGCGGCGCGCAAGAAGGTCATGAAGGGGCGCGACGCTGCGCCTGAGGCCGGTGCAGCAGACGGCTGGAAGTCCGGTGCGCGCGGCAAGTCACATGGTGGCAAGCGTGGTTCCGACGGTGGCCGACAGCAGATGGTTGAGCAACCGGATGCAACGCCGCGCGAGATTGTGGTGCCGGAGACCATCACCGTCGCCGAACTCGCTCACAAGATGTCCATCAAGGCCGCCGAACTTATCAAGAACATGATGAAGATGGGCCAGATGGTCACCATCAATCAGGTGCTCGATCGTGACACGGCGATGATTCTCGTCGAGGAGATGGGCCGCACCGCTGTGGCCGCCAAGGACGACGATCCCGATGCAGCGCTGACCGAACACGTCGGCGACGGCGATGCCAAGCTTGAGGTGCGACCGCCGGTCGTTACCATCATGGGCCACGTCGACCACGGCAAGACCTCGCTGCTCGACAAGATCCGGAGTGCCCGCGTCGCCAGCGGCGAAGCCGGCGGCATCACGCAGCACATTGGCGCCTATCACGTGACGACGCCGCGCGGCGTCATCACCTTCCTCGACACGCCGGGCCACGAGGCGTTTACCGCCATGCGTGCGCGCGGTGCCAAGGTTACTGACATCGTGATCCTGGTGGTCGCGGCCGACGACGGTGTGATGCCTCAGACGAAGGAGGCTATCTCGCATGCCAAGGCTGCGAACGTGCCGATGATCGTCGCCATCAACAAGATCGACAAGCCGGGGGCCAACCCCGACCGTGTCAAGCAGGAACTCGTCACCGAAGGCGTCGTGCCCGAGGAATACGGCGGCGAGGCGATCTTCGTGCCGGTGTCCGCACTCACTGGCCAGGGCATCGACACGCTGCTCGAAACCATCCTGCTGCAGGCCGAAGTGCTCGAACTTCGCGCACCGGTCGATGCGCCGGCGCGTGGCCTGGTCATCGAGGCCCGCCTCGACAAGGGCAAGGGCCCGGTCGCGACGGTGCTTGTTACGAGCGGCACACTCAAGCGCGGCGACATGGTGCTGGCGGGCTCGGTGTTTGGCCGTGTACGCGCGATGAACGACGAGGACGGCAAGAACGCCACTTCGGCCGGTCCGGCGATTCCGGTCGAGATTCAGGGCCTGTCCGACGTGCCTTCGGCCGGTGACGACATCCTGGTGCTCGGCGACGAGCGCAAGGCGCGCGAGATCGCACTGTTCCGTCAGGGCAAGTTCCGCGACGTCAAGCTGGCCAAGCAGCAGGCCGCCAAGCTCGAAAACGCGTTCGCCAACATGGGCGAGACGGCCGCCAAGCTGCTGCCGCTGATCATCAAGTCGGATGTGCAGGGCTCGTACGAAGGTCTGGCACACGCGCTCGGCAAACTGTCTACCGACGAAGTACGTGTGCAGATCGTGCATAGCGCAGTGGGTGCCATCACCGAGAGCGACATCAACCTCGCCGTGGCTTCCAAGGCTATCGTGATCGGCTTCAACGTGCGTGCCGATGCGGCCGCGCGCAAGCTGTCCGAGGCCGAAGGCGTGCAGATTCGTTATTACGACATCATCTACGAAGCGGTTGATGACGTGAAGAACGCGCTGTCCGGCATGCTGGCGCCCGAACAGAAGGAAAGCACCCTCGGCCTCGTCGAAATCCGCCAGGTGTTCCGCATCTCGAAAGTTGGTGCGGTGGCCGGTTGCTACGTGCTTGAAGGTATCGTCAAGCGCGGATCGCTGGTCCGTCTGCTGCGCGACAACGTGGTGGTCTGGAGCGGCGAGCTCGATTCGCTCAAACGCTTCAAGGACGACGTGAAGGAAGTGAAGGAAGGCTACGAATGCGGTCTTTCGCTCAAGAACTACAACGAAATCCAGGAAGGCGACCGCCTCGAGATCTACGAGATCGTCGAAGTGTCGCGTACGCTGTAACGGAATGAAGCAGGGCTTTTCCCCGCGCGCGTTGAGAATCTCCGAGCAGATCCAGCGCGAGCTCGCACAGATGCTCGCGCTTGAGGTCAAGGACCCGCGTGTGAAAGGTGTGACCATCACTCAGGTGGAGGTCACCGCCGATCTGTCCCACGCGATGGTGCGCTACGTCTGCCACGCCGGTTACGCCGGCCAGGCCGATGCTGACGCGGGCTTCCGCAGTGTCAACGGCTTTCTACGTCACGGCATCGCAGAGCGCCTGTCGATCTTCAAGGCGCCGCAACTGCGCTTCGAGTACGACAAGACGTTTGAAGAAGGCACCCGGCTCTCGGCGCTGATTGATCAGGCCCGCGCCGATGACGCCCGTGTGATTGCGCCGGACTCGCCAGGCGCGATCCCCGGCGCCCCCGAAGCCGACCGTTAGCAGTCGTCATGACACCGCACGGCGTTGCGCTCGTCGACAAGCCGGCGGGTATGTCCTCATTTTCCGTCGTATCCCGCCTGCGTCGAGTCATGCGTCCGCTCGGTGTCAGCAAGGTCGGGCACACCGGCACGTTGGACCCGCTGGCGACCGGCTTGCTGCCGATATGCATCAGCGAGGCCACCAAGTTCGCGCAGCGGCTGCTCGATTCCGACAAGGGCTATCTCGCCACGGTGCAGTTTGGCGCGGCGACCACCACTGGTGATGCCGAGGGTGAAGTCACCCATCGCAGCGATCGCTCTCTGACGGCAAGTGACGTTGCTGCTGCGTTGGCGACCTTCCAGGGGCCTATCCGGCAAAAGCCGCCAGCGTTTTCCGCGCTCAAGATCGCCGGCAAGCCCGCGTACGAGTACGCGCGGGCAGGGCAGTCGGTCGAGATTGCCGAGCGCGAAGTAACGATTCACGCGATCACTTTGTTGGCGTTTGACGAAGCAACGCAACGCGCCGACATCGAGGTGCTGTGCAGCAAAGGCACCTACATCCGTTCGCTGGCGGTCGATCTGGCGGTCGCGCTGGGCTCCGCAGGCCATCTCGCAGCGCTGCGCCGCACGCGCACCGGTGGCTTTAGCCTGTCGGAAGCGCGCCCGCTGGATGCATGGATGGAAGCGAGCGACGAGCAACGGCTGGCGTGGCTGCTGCCAACAGATTCGCTGGTGATTGACCTGCCGCGCATCGACCTCGATACCGCCAACGCGACCAATCTTTGCAACGGCAAACTGGTGGCCCTCAGCAGGGTAGCAAACGCTGATGTGTCTGGCGCCACCGCCGACTCAACGCTTTGCCGCGTTTACACCGGCGACGCGCCCGCCCGATTCATCGGCCTCGGGCGACTCGGTGACAGCGGCATTTTGCGGGTTGAGCGGCTGCTATCGACGAAGTAGCTTTTCCATGAAAGCCTTGATCAAAAAGGGCTCAGTGATGATATTGCGCCGAAGTCGACTTCTGTTACTTCTATGCCTCTAGCCCTTGTTCGGTAAGGGTTTGACAAAAAAGCTGCTTCCGACTTCTTGCCGTCTTCCGCTGACACGCCTTACGCCACAACCCGTCGCAGCCGATTCAGCACGTGGGTGCGCATCGCCGCTGTCTCCTGGTGCCCGCAGTCAAATGCAATCTGGCGCCAATTTTCAGGGGCCTTGAGCGCGGCGTAAGCCTGCTGCATCGACTCGTCGATCATGCGCGCTCCGGTCGGCGGCGTGAGCGGGTCGTCGCGACCGAAGCACGACAGGTGTGCTCGCGGAGCGATCAGCGCGCTGATCTCTGCAGCCGTGAATTCGGCACACAGTCCCGGCACGAAGAAATATTCTCCGTGCAAATCAAAGTTACCGTTGGCGAGCAGCGCTTCATATTCAGCGAGGCAGCACAGATCGATGCACTGCGTGATGCGTTCATTGAGCGCGGCGCACCAGACAGCCATCGTGCTGCCCATCGAGAGCCCGAGCGCGGTGACGGGCAAATTGGCCAACCCCGGTTGCGCCAGCGCCCAGTCGAGCGCCGTGAGGCTGTCATGCACGCGATAGCCCCACAGCGTTTTGCCCTCCCACAACAGGCGCTTGGCCATCGCCCGCTCGCTGTTGCGATTGCGCTCACCGAAGCACCAGTGGTCAATCGCGAGCACCGCGTAACCCATCGCCGGCAACACCTCGCCATACGCCGGTGATAGCAACGCCGGGCGGCCAAGCAGCAGCTCATCCTTGCCCATCGCAAAGCGATTACCATGAGCGTGGCAGTAGAGCACCAGCCCACGCGGTGGAGCATCAAGAGGACGCAGCAGCAGCGCCGGAACTGGCTCGACGTTATTGAGCTTCAACGACCAGTGTTCAACGCGGCATGCGTCTGTGGATTCACGGCGCAGCAATTCGCCCTGGGGCGGGGCTGGCAGGGCCGGGCGCGGCCCGAGCAGCCGCCACAAGTCTGCGCGCCGCTGCGCGGTCGCCAGCGGGTCACCCAGCCACGGCCACATCGCCATTGCGCCAGGCGCGGTCAGCGCACCAGCGCCACACCGCTCGACTGCAGGTGCAGGGGCCGCTGTTCGCTGGCGGGCAACACCACGCGAATCTGGTCATATGGCAACGGCCACTCGCCCGTCTGCGTCAGCGAAATGGTCAACTGATCCTTGTTCGCCGCAGCGCGCAGACCGTGAAGGACGTGGCGATCAGCGGCGTGCGTGGTTTGCAGGCCATCATCCTCAAACAGCAGCGCTTCCGTGGCATCCGTTGCCGTGCCCGCCGAGCCGGCCGGCACTGGCCAATAGTGCAAGGCGCGCGACGGCTCCTCGGTCTTCGCCAGATCGTCCTCGCCGTCGGACATTGGGATCAGTGCTCCGGCCCGCACAAACAGCGGCACCCGATCCAGCGGCGCATCAACGGTGATGGTCTGGCCACCGGGGTAGTACTGCTGCGTCCAGTAGTCGAACCAGCCGGCAGATTCTTTGCTGAGTGGCAGGTAGAGCGTCCGGCTGCGGGCACCATCTTCAAACACCGGCGCGACCAGCAGATAGGGCCCGACCATCATCTCATCGTTGTCACGCCACGTGTTGGCGTCGTCGCCGAAGTCAAAAAACGTTGGCCGCAACACCGGCTGGTGCGCCGTGCTTGCCCGCCACATCAGCGTGTAGAGATACGGCATAAAGCGCAAGCGCAGCCCGATGGCCGCGCGGATCGCTGGCGTGGCGCTCGCATGCAGCCACGGCGAATTGACGCTGCCGTCGGCCTTCCATGAGTTCATGATCATGCGCGGCACCAGGCAGCACGCCTGCGTCCAGCGGATCAGCATTTCCGGGCTCGGCACCGGTCCGGCAAAGCCGCCGATGTCGTGCCCTACGTTGAACATGCCGGAAAGGCTCATGGTCAGCGCCATGCGCTGGTTCCAGCGCATCGTGTGCCAGCTCGTCGTGTTGTCGCCGCTCCAGGTCTGGGCGTAGCGCTGGATGCCCGGCGGGCCGGCGCGGGTGACGGTGTAGACGCGCTCGTTGGGGTTGCTCTCGGCCTGCGCTTCGTACGTGGCCTGCGTCATCAGCAGCGCATGCAGCGAGCGCGAACGATGAATCGGGATTGGCTTCGCGTTGCCCTCACCGCCATCGCCGCCGTGCGACTGGCCGGACTCGCTCCAGATCTCGTACTCGTTGTTGTCATTCCACGCGGTATCAATACCGAAGCCGAGCACTTGCTGTTTGACACCGTTTTGCCACCACTTGCGGTCGGCTGGGCGTGTGAAGTCGAGATGCGCACCCCAGCCGTCCCAGAACTGGTCGAGGCAGGGCTTGCCGGTCGCGCTGTCACGCACAAAACCGCCCGCTGCCTCGATACCGGCATAGGCCGGGTGATCGTTGAGCAGGCAGGGCTTCAGGTTTGCCATCGTGCGCACGCCAGCCGACTTGAACGCTGCGAGCAATCCGCGGGCATCGGGGAATTTGCTGGTGTTCCAGGTGAACACGTAGCGCTGCTTGCCACGGCTGGTATACCCGGAGCCAAAGTGGAAGCTTGATAGCGGGAAGCAGTCACGCTCCGCAAAGCCGAGAAACTCGCGAATTTTGTGCTGGGCGTCCGGAAAGTCAGCGAGCGCCATCGCAGTGTTGGCAAAGCCCAGGGTCCAGCGCGGTGGCAGCGCGGTGCCACCGATCAGCGCGACGAAGCGAGCGAGCGCGGCCGATACATCAGGCCCGGCCAACACGTAGAAGTCGAGGTCGCCGTCGGCAATCTCCGTCGAGCGATAGAAGTCGTGATAGTTGTCGTACTCCTGCCCGAAGTCGAAGGTGCATTCGGCCAGCGTATCGTAGTAGATGCCGTAGGTGCTGCCAGTGTCGGCCCGGCGCCCGAGGAAGAACGGCCAGTGCTTGTAAAGCGGGTCACTGGTCTCGCCGTTGTAGCCGAGCGCGTCGAGCTGCCGTGTGCGCAGGCGGCGGCCGGACTTGTTGAGCGGCCCGGTCTTGTCGCCGAGGCCGAAATACTGGTCTTCAGCGTCGCGTGCCTGCCAGTGCGTGAGCGTGCCTGAGCGCGCTGCGCTGCCGTACGCATAACTCGCGCGGTCGCGACAGCAGACGTGCCAGTTGTCACCGATCTTTTGTTCCCAGTCGATGGCGAAGGGTTCGAGGCGGATGTTCGCTCGGAGTGTTGCGGACTCAGCCGTCGCGCCATCGTTGCTTTGTGCGACTGACGCAATGGATCGTGCGAAAACTTGGGTGCGATCTTGCGCCTTGCCGACGTTAGGGGCAATGGACCATGTCACCGGCTCCCGCAGACCGTCCGGTGCAGTAAACAACACGCGACCCAGCCCATCGGCCACGATGCCAATGCGGCAGTGCCAGCCGCTGTCGAATGTAACCTCAATCCAACCATCCTGCGCGGCCTTCAGGCGCGCTACGCGTAGCGGTGTCATCAGCGCACCGCCTGTTCGTTGCCGTCCGTGGCAAACAACCGGCAGATATCGGGCGCAGCGTAGACCGTAGCGGTTTCGCCGATCTTCGTGCTGACCTGCCCTGCCACCTGCGCCGTGATTCGTGGGCCTTCGGCACCCGCTTTGCCGCCCGGCAATGTGCCGTAGAGCAGGGAATGCCCACCCAGTTGCTCCACGCCAGTGACCGTCATTGGCAACGCGATTGCGCCTTGTGTGGCCTCAAGGGTCAAGTGCTCCGGACGAACGCCGAGCGTGAGTGCGGTGCCCGATGCGGGCTTGCTTTCGGTACGCATTGCAAAGGTCGCGCCGTGGTCGGTCACGATGTTGTCGCCATGCCCCGCTGTGACCGGCACAAAGTTCATCTGTGGCGAGCCGATAAAACCGGCGACAAACTTGTTATCCGGCCGGTTGTAGAGATCGAGCGGCGTGCCAACCTGTTCGATATTGCCGGCGCGCAGCACGACGATTTTGTCGGCCATGGTCATGGCTTCCACCTGATCGTGGGTCACGTAAATCATGGTGGCGCCAAGGCGGCGATGCAGGCCGGTGATTTCGCCACGCATCGATACGCGAAGTTCGGCATCAAGATTCGACAACGGTTCATCAAACAGGAAAATCTTGGGCTCGCGAACGATGGAGCGGCCGATCGCCACGCGCTGACGCTGGCCACCCGAGAGCTGTGTCGGCTTGCGCTCCAGCAAGGTGTCGAGTCGCAACAGCTTCGCCGCCGCATCGACCTTGCTCTTCACCTGATCTTTTGGCGTGCCAATGTTTTCAAGACCAAACGCCATGTTTTGATACACGGTCATGTGCGGGTACAGCGCGTACGACTGGAACACCATGGCGAGCCCGCGGTCCGCCGCACGAATGTCGTTGGCACGTGTGCCGTCGATGAACAGCTCGCCCGACGTGATGTCTTCCAGTCCGCAAATCATGCGCAGCAGTGTCGACTTGCCGCAGCCGGACGGGCCGACGAAGACGACAAATTCGCCGTCATGCACGTCGAGATTGACTCCGCGAATCACCTTCGCGCTGCCGAAGTCTTTGACGACGTTTTTGAGTTGAAGCGAAGCCATTATTTAACCCCTGCGGACGCAATGCCCTGCGTGATGTACTTCTGGAGGAAAGCGAACACGATGGTGATTGGCAGCAGCGTGATCACCGTCATCGCCAGCAGGTAGTTCCACTGCGTGACGAGATCGCCCTGGAACGCGTTGAGTGCCAGTTGCAGCGTGAATTTTTCGTTCTTCGAGAGCACGATCAACGGCCACAGGAAGTCATTCCAGCGCCACATCACCGAGAAGATGGCCAGCACCGCCAGCGCCGGTGCGGCCAGTGGCAGCACGATGCGCCAGTAAATCTGCCACTCGCTCGCGTGATCCATGCGCGCGGCGTCGAGCAGTTCGTCGGGAATCGTGAGCATGTATTGCCGCAACAGGAAGACGCCAGTCGGCGTCGCAATCGCTGGCCAGATGACGCCCCACAAACTGTTGAGCATCCCAAGCTCGGATACCACCAGAAAATTCGGCACCAGCACAATGGCAGGCGGCACCATCAAGGTTCCGAGAATCAGCAGGAATACTGAGGTGCGGCCCTTGAATTTGTATTTCGACAGAGCAAACGCTGCCATCGAGTTGAACAGCAGCGTGAGAATCGTGGCCACCAGCGTGATGAACACGGAGTTCCACAGGTACGTGCCGAACTGGATCTTGCCGCCGAGGTCGGTGTAGTTCTCGGTGGCGAGTTTGAATTCGCGCACTGGCTCGCGGTCTTTCACGTTGACGCGAATCGGTTCGTCCGGTCGTGCCGGGTCAATGTGCGTGGCCATGAGTCCGATGCGGCGCACTTCGGGCAATTCCTTTGTGGTTCCGTCCGGCAGTTTGATGCGGTAGACCGGCTTCATTTTTTCTTCGCCGGGCACCGCCACCGCCTTCTGCCCGTACGGTAGAAACGACGGCGGAAATTCGTTCAGCGCCGCCTCGGTTTTGAATGACGAGCCAACCAGCCAGATCACTGGCCCGAACATCAGGAAGAGGCCCAGCGTCAGGTAGACGTAGGACAGCCAGTCCGTCCAGTCGAGGCTGCGTCCGTTGCGGGTGCGGGTGAGGAACTTGAGTGCCTTCATTTCGCGCGCTCCCCCATTTCGTCAGCCTTCGATAGTCGCAACTGCAACAGCGTCAATGCAACCAGCGCCAGCGCCAGCAACAACGAACCCGCTGCCGCAATGCCGTAGAGCCGCACCGGTTCGACAAAACCGGTGTGATAGATGAACTGCACGATGAAGGTGGTGGCCGAGCCGGGCCCGCCACCGGTGAGCACGAAAACGTCGTCGAATGTCTGCACCGCCTTGATCAGCGCCAGCACCAGCACCACCATCAAGTTCGGCATCAGCAGCGGCAGCGTCACCCGCGTAAGCGAGCGCCAGGGCGAGGCTTTGTCGAGCTGCGCGGCTTCGTATAAGTCCGCTGGAATGGCCTGCAGGCCGGCGAGCAGAATGAGCATGTAAAAGCCCATGTGCGCCCAGATGGATACGAAGGTGACCCAGAAGAACGCCCAGCCCGGTTCCGCGAGCCAGAGCACAGGCGGTGCGTCAACGGCCACCATTGCGGCATTGAGCAGACCATCGCGTTGCAGGATCCATTTCCAGATCAGCGCAACGACGACGGGAGAGAGTAGAACAGGGTAGAAAAACACCCCGCGCCAGAAGCCACGGCCGATGATCTTGCGATTCAGCACCAGCGCGGTGATGAGGCTGAACAGCACCATCAGCGATACCTGGAAGAACGCGTATTTGGCGGTGTTGAAAATGGACCGCCAGAACACGTCCTTGGTGCAACTCGACGGGTCAAGGTATGAGCCGCATTCGAGCAGCGTGGAGAAGTTCTCGACGCCAACACCGGGTCGTTGCAACGGGTAGAGGTTCACGCCGCCGGTGAACGCGTAGTAGATGTTGATTGCGATCGGCACGAAAGTGAACAGCAGGATCACGATCACGTTCGGTGCCAGAAAGAACCACGGCGTACCGGGTCTGGTTTTCATGATTTGATCCTTACGTCTTTTGGCCGGATCGCCCATTTAATTGGGCCTGAACCGCGAAAACGGCTAAAGTCGACTTTGTGGCTTATCGTGCGCTACGCCCATCTTGAATGAGGCATTTAGTAAAAAGCTGCACTACGTTTACTGGCGAACTGCGGCGCTGATCGCTGCGGCGCGTGTTGAGCACAACGGCTCAACACTTTTTTGACGCAGACAGGCAGGGGTGGTGGGCCGAAGCCCACCCTGCACACTACTTCGCCGCTGCCTTCACCTGCTCGTCTAGATCCGACGCCAGGCGCTTGAGCGCATCATCAACGGTGATCTCGCCAGCGATGGCTTGACCCAGACGTGCCGCCGTCGGCTGGAACACCGCGCGATTCAGGCGATAGCCCTGCAAATCGAAGTTCGGCTTGAGAATCTTGCCAACATCGCCCACGAACGTGTTCAGCGCAGCCTTCGCCAACGGTGACACGTTGTAAGTCACGCCCGCTTTTGCCACACCCAGATGTGCCGGAATATTTTCCGTTTTCGCCATCATTTCTGCGTAATTCGCGTCCGTCGCCAGGAAGTCGAGGAATTTCGCCACTTCGGCCGGCGCCTTGGTGCGCTTCAGTCCCACGTAGGCCGCACCACCGGGCATGGCCGTGCAACCCGCCGGGCCGCAGGGTGCCGGCGCCACCGCCCAGTCAAACGACTTGGTGACGTTTTTGTCCATGCGGTTCACCTGCCACGAGCCGGAGTAATACAGCACGATACGGCCGTTGGCGAACTCTTCAAACGCGTCGCGATAGGCAGAGCCGCCGAGGCCGCCCCACACTTCTTTCGGCATCAGGCCCGACTTGTGCCAACCCACGAACTTGTTCGCGGCCAGCTTGAAGCCGTCGTCAATCACCGGGCCGCCCTTGGCGTCGAAATATTTGGAACCGTAGGCGACAGCCAGCGGTGCGAAGCGATGACCCGTGCGATCCATGGCGGCCGCGAACGGCGTCTTGGTCGCATCGGCCACTTTTTTCGCGGCGGCCATCCAGTCATCCCACGTTGCGGTGGCTGGCGGCATCGGCACTTTGGCCTGTTCAAACAGCGTCTTGTTCACATACAGACCAGTGACCGTCAATTGCGACATCAGACCGTAGATGCCCTTGTCGGTCGGGCCGGCGCGGAACCAGCTGAGCGTGGACGCGAAATTGTCCTGCCATGCCTTCTGTCGCGCCGCACTCAGGTGTGGCGTGAGGTCAAGGTAATACTTGTTCAGGCCACCGAGATCGGTGACGCGCGCGATATCCGGGCCTTCGCCGGCGGCAAGCTGCACCGGCAGCGTTTCGACGACGGCCTTGTAAGGCACTTTGTCGATGATGATTTTGGTGCCAGGGTTGGCGGCCTCGAAGCGCTTGGCGATTTCGCCGGTCACTTCGCACTCATTGCCATCGGAATAGCACTGCACGCGCAGATCCGCAGCATGAGCGGTCAGCATGGACATGGCCACAAGTGCCGTCGTCACTGCAGTCAGGCGCGTAGCACGCAAACGTACATTCTTCACAACACAGTCCTCCTCAAAACGTCAGTTCTCAACAGTATCAAATTGCCGGCGACAAACTAACTGGCGACGTAATCGCCGGAATGATAAGTCATATAGATGATATATATGATTACGGGTTTTCCCGTAATTCGCCTGCGTGGCGCCCAATTGCGATTTGCGCCGATCGTCCAGGGCAATGGCTCGCGACAATGGCGTGCCAATAAAATTGGATGATGACTGACCGTAAAACTGATACCGGACCCCGCGCCCCGATTCGCACGCGCTTCGCGCCTTCACCCACCGGCACCCTGCACCTCGGCAACATCCGCACTGCGCTGTTTGCGTGGGCCTATGCCCGCCATCACAACGGCCAGTTTGTGCTGCGGATCGAGGACACCGATCTCGAGCGCTCCAGCGAATCCAGCGCCGACGGTATCCTGCGCGACATGGCCTGGCTGGGCCTGGATATCGACGAAGGCCCCTTCTATCAAATGCAGCGCATGCCGCGCTACCGCGAGGTGGTGGCGCAGATGCTGGCCGACGGCCGTGCCTACCACTGCTACATGAGTGTGGAGGAGCTTGATGCCCTGCGCGAAAAGCAGAAGGCCAACAACGAAAAGCCGCGCTACAACGGGCACTGGCGGCCGGAGAACGTGGCGAAGCAAGGCCTCACGCCGCCGCCCGGTGTGCTGCCGGTGATCCGCTTCCGCAACCCGGACGACGGCGTGGTGGCGTGGGACGACGCGGTGAAGGGCCGCATCGAGATCGCCAACAGCGAGCTCGACGATCTGGTGATCGCGCGGCAGGCGCCGGTGGGCGAGGTCGGTGTGCCGACGTACAACTTCTGCGTGGTGGTGGACGACATCGACATGCAGATCAGCCACGTCATCCGTGGCGATGGACACGTGATGAACACGCCGCGGCAGATCAACATCTTCCGCGCGCTTGGCAAGGAGCCGCCGGTGTTCGGCCACACCCCGACGGTGCTCGGCAACGACGGCGAAAAGCTCTCCAAGCGCCACGGTGCGACCGGGCTCAACGAATACGCCGCCAACGGTTATCTGCCCGAGGCGATCATCAACGGCCTCGCGCGCCTCGGCTGGTCGCACGGCAACGACGAAATCTTTACGCCGCAGCAACTGGTTGAATGGTTCAACCTTGAGTCACTGACGCCGTCACCTGCACGCTTCGACGCTGAAAAGTTCGAATGGCTGAACGGCGAGCACGTCAAGCGATTGCCGGTGGACGTGCTGGCCGCAAAACTCGAACCGTTCCTGCGCGAGCAGGGCTACGATTTGAATGTCGGGCCGAGCGCGCTCGCCGTCGCCGAGCTGCTGCGCGAACGCGCCCCCACCCTGCGCAAGATGGCGGAACTGGCCCACTTTTGCTATCACGCTGTCACGCCCGACGCTGCGCTGCTGGCGCAACATCTGACCGACGCGAACAAACCGGCGATTGCCTGGGTCAAAGAGCAGCTCGCGGTGACGGAATGGGCCAAACCCGCACTGGCTGCGATCCTGAAAGAAGCACAAGCGAAGTTTGCGCTCAAAACGCCGCAGGTAATGATGCCGCTGCGCGTGCTGCTCACGGGTGTCGCGCAGGCGCCGGCGGTGGACGCGCTGATGCTCACGCTCGGGCGCGAGAAGACGTTGCAGCGGATCACCGTCTAGTTTGTGGTTTCATTACGCATAGATTGCGACGAAAGTTTTTTGGAGTAAGTCATGATGTTTGCCTCCCGCCTTGCGGCGCGTTTTGCCGGTGTTGCCACCGCGCTTGTGCTGGTCGCGTTGCCCGCCCTCGCGCAGACCCCCGCCGGCACGGTCGCTCCGGCCGTCGCCGACAACATCCGCAAGGTGCTCGGCCCCAAGATCAACGGTGGTGGCAAGATCGACGCCATCCGCCCGGCGCCGATGGCCGGGCTGTACGAGGTGCAGATCGGCACCGACGTGCTCTACGTGAACGAGACGGCGAACTTCCTCTTCCAGGGCTCGCTGGTTGATCTAGACAAGGGGCGTGACCTCACCCGCGAGCGCAAGGAGGCGCTGGTCGCCGAGATGGAAGCGAAGGTAATGCCGGCGCTCTGGTCTGGCGAATCGCTCAACGATGCGGTGAAGCTGGTGAAGGGCAAGGGCACTCGCAAGGTCGTCGTGTTTGAAGACCCGTATTGCGGCTATTGCAAAAAGCTGCGCCAGAGCTTCGCCGAGATGGACGACATCACCGTCTACACCTTCATGGTGGCGCAGTTGAGCCAGGATTCCGCCCCCAAGGCGCGCGACCTCTGGTGTTCGGCCGACCGCATCAAGGCCTACGACGACTGGATGCTGCGCAGCAAAGCCCCAGCCGCAGCGGACAAAGCCTGCGCCGACCCGACGCAGCGCGTCGCCGGCCTCGCCAAACGCCTCGGCGTCGGCCCGGTGCCGCACGTCGTATTTGCTGATGGCAGTAAGAACGTCGGCTACATGCCGTCCGCCGATCTCGGCAAGAAGCTCGGCACGGTCAAGGCGACGTTCTAGGCGCAGCGGCAGTAGGGCGGCACGCTAGCGGTGCCGCCGAACGCGGTGGCTTACCGCGCCCCGTGACCGATCAGCCTGCGGCAACGACACAAGGCGGGACCGCAAGCGTCCCGCCCTACGATCATTTGTCATTCCGGCGAAGGCGGGAATCCAGACCGTGAGGCCGCCAGACTCATGTGACGGTACGCAAGCGCAGGCACTTCGGTCTGGTTTTTTGCTTGCGCAGCGCGCACAAGTGTGCACCTACGGGGCGTGCGATCGGGTGGTCATGTCGTAGGGCGGCACGCTAGCGGTGCCGCCGAAAGCAGTGGCGCAACGCGCCCATCGGCTGACAGGCCTGCGGCAACGACACGAGGCGGGACCGCGAGCGTCCCGCCCTACGATTTACCTCGTGTTCGTAATCCGTTCGTGGTGAGCTTGTCGAACCACCACGTCGAACGGAGCACCTACAGCGCACACCCCGCCGAAGTGGTTGCCGCCGCCGGCACTTCGCTCTTGCTGCGCGTCATCGTCACGCCGCGTTTCATCGCCGTCATTTCGGCGAGGATGGAGATGGCGATTTCGCTTGGCGTCTTGGCGCCGATGTCGAGGCCGACCGGGCCGCGCAGCTTGGTCAGCTCCTCGGCCGTCACGTCAAACTCCAGCAGCCGCTCGCGGCGCTTGTCGTTGTTGCGCCTCGAACCCAGTGCGCCCACGTAGAACGCCGGTGACTTGAGCGCCTCCATCAACGCCAGATCGTCCAGCTTCGGGTCGTGCGTCAGCGCCACCACCGCGCTGTTGCGATCCAGATTCATCGCGATTACCGTGTCGTCCGGCATCTCTTTGGTCATGGTCACCTGCGGAAGATCGTGCCATTGCTCCTGATACTCGTCGCGCGGGTCGCACACCGTCACCTGATAGTCGAGCGGGATCGCCATCGTCGCCAGATACTTCGAGAGCTGGCCGGCGCCGATGATCAGCAGCCGGTAGCGCGGGCCGTGAATGGTGGTGAGCGTGTTGCCGTCAAAGGCCAGCACGTCGGCGCCGGTGGCATCGGCGCGGTGGGTGACGGCGGTGGCCAGGTTCAGTGTGCGCTTCACAATGCGATGCGCCTCCAGATCGGCGAGCAGGCCGCGAATATCGCTCTGCGGCGTCAGCGGCTCCAGCACCATCTCCACCGTGCCGCCGCAGGGCAGGCCAAACTGATGCGCCTGATCGGCTGACACACCGTAGCGAACACTCTCCGGCAGCCGCGCGGCGAGCTTGCCGTCCTTCACCTTGGCGATCAGGTCATCCTCAATGCAGCCGCCCGACACCGAGCCAATCACCTGCCCGTCATCACGAATCGCCATCATCGCGCCAATCGGCCGCGGCGCGCTGCCCCAGGTGCGCACCACCGTGCCCAGCGTCGCCCGGCGACCACTGTCAGTCCAGGCGAGGGCGGTTTTGAGAACGTCGAGGTCGAGGTTGTCCATGATCGTGTTGTCAAAGGTTGCGGTTTGTCGAAGCAGGGGGCGGTCTATCAGTCCGTTCGTGGTGAGCGATTCTTCCCGTTCGTGGTGAGCTTGTCGAACCACGAGCGGCACCGCCACGATATCGTGGCGATACGACTAGCGAATCTTACGCTGGGTGCGAGCTGAATGCAGGTTGCGTGCCGACCGGCGTTCGCCGAGAGAGTCGGCTGGGACATGCGGCCAGTTGTTCCAACTTGGAACACCTGTGAACGCGCTGTTGCATCAGCTAGACACGCCAATCGGCTCTGAGCCCGTGCGATGCTGGGTGCAGAATGGCGACGCTTTTGCCGCATAGCTTTCAGCATCAACAAGAAATTTGCAATGAACAAGACTGCAAGTACCGATCACGTGTTGTTCACAATAAGCACGACCGACTCGGAAATAGGTGTCAGTCGCGAGACGCTCTCGCGACTGGTCGCGACGTTGGGAATGAACGAGACACAGGTCTTGCACTACGCGTTGCGCCAGCTTGCGCGCGCGCTGTTGCCCGCGTACGAGGCGGATGACGGGCCACTCAGCGCGAAGCAGTTGTGCGCGATTCGCAAAGCGGTTCCGGAAGGGCGTCACAAGTCGATCAAGTGCAGCCTGTTCTGAAAAACTTCGTAAGCACTAGACCGCAGTGAGCGCGATTGTCTATTGTTCGCGTTTTTGTTTTCTACGCGCTCGCACCCCCTTTATGTAAACCGCGTCGGCGATTTCGCCCGGTTCGAGATTTAGCGCGACGTTAATCAATGAAGCCCACTCCGAATCCGGGAGCCTGAAGTACGGAGGCAATTTATTTATTTGAGCGCCGGTGTTTTCGGCAATTGACTCGAACAACGCTTTGATGAAGTCGGCCTTGGAGGCGCGACTTGATTCAACGGCAGCGAGCGTCAAAGGGTCTCCCGCCTCAACGTGCGAAGACGCGGCATCTTCTGCGAGAGCAAATACGATTGCGCTCAATGATGGCCAATACTTGAGATCGTATTCTCGCCGCAGTTGTCGCAACTTTGGTTTGACGTCGGATCCAAATCGATCGATGTGCGACGAAGCGTCTTCAATCAACTCACAAACATCATAGTGAGTGCCGCCCCTGAAACCAGAACTGTTCTGCAATTCCGAGCGCTGCTCCAGAAGTGTGGCCAGTTCGCCCGCAACGCTCGCGATTTGACGGTTGATGCCGATCAACCGTTGTCGTGCTTTGCGCGCGTTCAGGTTTTCTTCTGGATTCCAACCTGCCATCGTACTTATTACGCAACCTAGAAACGTGTTGATCGCGTCTGGCCGATTGCGAAGATTGCGTCCGAGTTCTTCGTAGACTTCGCGCAACTCTGACGAGCGCTCAAGTAGTCGCTTCGCAGCGGCACTTTCACCTGGTATCGGAGATTCGCGTACTTCCTTTTCCAGAAAATCTATGCAGGTTTGCGTTACGTCGATAGAGCAATTTTTGTTCACTGGCGGGCGCCTCGAATATGCGGTCCAGGCAGGTTATCGACACTTGCGAGGAAAGTCGGTACCTGAAATGCAATTTGTTTTGGATCGCTTCAGGTACCTACCGACAAAGTGGCCCGAAGAGCCGTTCACTTACTGGTGACGCTGCTAGCGTTGTGAAACTTCATTCCAATCCACCCACCGCAACCCCATCACCCTCGAAAACTCCCGCACATTGCGCGTGACCAGCGTGCCCTGATAGCGCATTGCTGTTGCGGCGATCAGGGTGTCGTGCGGGCCGATTGGGGTGCCTGCGGCTTCGAGCTCAGCGCGGATGCGGGCGGCTTCGGCGGCGCATTCGCTGTCGAAGGGGAGCATTTGCATTGGCTGCAATAGCTGCTTGAGCGCGGCGAGCCTTGGCGCGGCGGCTTCGGGCGGGAGCCGCAGCAGGCCGTATTGCAGTTCGTACTCCACGATGGCGGGCACGCCGAGGTCGGCGGGCCGGATGGCTTGCAGGCGCGGCACCACCTGCGGGTCACCGCGGAAGTAGTAGCTGATGGTGTTGCTGTCGAGGATGAACATGGCCGGCGGCTAGAAGCCCAAGCGCGGCGTGTCTTCCGGCTGCGCGTCACCAGTGCCGTCACCCACCAGGGGGAAGTCCGGGAAGCTGCCTGCGAGGTTCAGGCAGGCGGGTGGCCATTCCTGCGCGGCGTAGCGGCGGATGGCCTCGGCCACCCAGCGGCTTTTGGACATGCCATGCGCGTGCGCTGCCTGATCGACCAGAGCTTGCGTGGCGTCGTCGAGGTAGAGGGTGATTTGCGACATGATGGGCATCCGGGAAGGGATGAGACGGAAATAATTATAATTTCACTTATATGTATTTAGTGGCTAGAAGTATGTTTTGATGCAGCATCTTTTCAGTGAAAGCCGCATTTGAATTGGGCTTGAAGGCCTTTTTGGTGTGAAGTCAACTTTTCGATGAATAGCACGCTGAGCCCATAGCCAATGGGCGTTTCTCTGAAAAGCTATAGCGTTTTCGCGTGCAGATGATTGCCTGAAAGACAACCATCGCTGGTGCGCATTCGGTCTGGATCCCCGCCTTCGCGGGGATGACGGCAACTAAAGCGATCTGAGCAACTACAGCGAGGGTGCGTTCGGTCTTGGTACCCGCCTTCGCGGGGATGACAGCGGAGCGGGGGAGCGCTGCGCCTTTGTGGCCAAGGCTATCGGCTACGGTTTGGCGCCAACCCCGCCGAAATACACCGACAGCGTGTGCTCCACGATCTCGGCGTTGCTGAGCTTGCTGTAGAGGCGCAGGAACTCGACGGACGGGTCGCAGGTGCGGGCGTAGAACGAGTAGAGGATCACGTCCTCCGGCAGGTCCTTGCGCATCTGGCCGGTCTTCTGCGCGTCGCGCACCAGTTTGACCAGCGCGTTGTTGAGCTTGAGCGCGCGCATTGTGTAGCCGAGGTTTTTCACCAGCATGTCGCGCACGTGCGGGCTGGTGGCGGGCAGGAAGGGCAGGCCACCTTTCAGGCGCAGATCAAGCGCCCAGCCCAGCAGGCGGCGGATGCGCTCCAGCGCGGGCAGGTCGTCGGGCAGGGCGGCGAGCGTTTCGTTGGCGCCGTCGAGCAGGCGGATCATGCATTCGCCGGCCAGCTCCTCTTTTGACTTGAAGTGCTTGTAGAGGCTGGGCTTGGAGACACCCACGTCGGTGGCAACCTCGTCCATCGTCATCAGGTCAAAACCGCGATTGGTCAGGATGCGCGTGGCAGCGTCGAGGATGGCGTCCTCGCGCTGTTGAAACGCCTGATCCTTGAAGCTGATGCGTTTGAGCAGGCTCAAAAAATACCCACAAGTAAAAATAGTTACTGTATAGTAGCGACGCTACCGATTAGTAACTATTCTATTGCCTGTGGCCCAAGACACCAACAATTTCTCTGCCAAACCCGCATCGAGCGGGCATTCCCGCCACATTGCCGTGGTTGGCGCCGGGGTGGCCGGGCTGGGCGCCGCCTGGCTGCTGCAACGCCAGGGCCACCGGGTGACGCTGTACGAGCGTGACGGGCGCTTTGGCGGGCATGCCAACACGGTGGACGTGACGCTCGATGGCGCCATCGCTCCGGTGGACACCGGCTTTCTGGTCTTCAACGGCAAGACCTACCCGAACCTGATTGGCCTGTTCGGCGAGCTCGGCGTGGAGAGCTACGAGACCGAGATGACCTTTGGCGTCAGCGCTGACCGCGGGCGGCTGGAGTGGGCCGGCACCAATCTCGGCACGGTGTTCGCGCAGCCGGGCAATCTGTTCTCGCCGCGCTTCATCGGCATGATCCGCGACCTGCTGCGCTTCAACCGGAATGCCGACGCGCATCTGGCTGAATGCGCGCAGACGCCGGAGCGCACGCTGGGCCAATTGCTCGATGCGCATGGCTACGGGCAGCCGCTGCGGGACTTGTATCTGGTGCCGATGGCGGCGTCGATCTGGTCGACGCGGGCAGACGAAATCCTCGATTATCCCGCGGCCACCTTTTTGCGCTTTTGCCAGAACCATTGCCTGCTGCAGGTGAATAACCGGCCGGTGTGGCGGTCGGTGCTGAATGGTTCGCGCAGCTACGTGCAGCGCATCCTGGCCGCCGTGCCGGATTGCCGGCACGGCGCCGCGGTGGAGGCGGTGATTTCGCGTGAGGCGGGCGTGGACATCGTTGCCGGCGGGCAGATGGAGCACTTTGACGATGTGGTGCTGGCTGCGCACGCGCCGGAATCTCTGGCACTGCTGAAGGCTGGTACGGCGCATGGCAGCGCGATGACCGAAGGCGATCAATTACTGCAAACGCTCGCGGCCTTCCGCTATCAGGCGAACGATGCGTTTTTGCATACCGACACCGCGCTGCTGCCAAAGCGACGCAAAGTGTGGTCGGCGTGGAACTACATTGATCAGGATGGTGCCGGCGCGGCGGGTGGCAACGCGCAGGGCGGCGTTTGCGTGAGCTATCTGCTCAATCGTTTGCAGCGCTTGCCGTTCACCACGCCGCTGGTGGTGACGTTGAATCCGCGGGTGTTGCCGTTGCCGGACAAGCGCATCCAGCACTTTGTGTATGAGCACCCGATCTTTGATGCGGCGGCGATCCGCGCGCAGGACGCGCTGCCCGGCGTGCAGGGGCGAGGGCATGTGTGGCTGGCGGGCGCTTGGACGCGCTACGGCTTTCATGAAGATGGCCTGCTCTCGGCGTTGCGCGTGGCGCAGCAGTTTGGCGATTTGCCGGGATGGGCACGGCCATGATAGGGGCGCCGCGCGAAACGCTGCGGCCCGCCGGCGAGCTGATCGCGGCGACGGTGGTGCACGAACGCACGCGCCCGGCGCGGCATCGCTTCAGCTACCCGTTGTTCTGCCTGCGGCTGGATGTGGAGCGCCTGCAGGAGCTGCCTGATGCGACAAACGGCTGGCTGCGCATTGATCCGCAAACGCGCTGGCAGTGCCTGCGCCCGTTCACGCTGCAAACGCGCGACTACGGCGCCCGCGATGGCAGCGACCTCGGAGCGTGGGCGCGCGAGCAGGTGGATGCGGCGGGCGTGAAACTGTTACCCGGCGCTTCACGTATTGAACTGCAAACCTTTCCACGGCTGTTCGGCTTCGTGTTCAACCCGGTGAGTTTCTGGTTCTGTCGTGACGAGAACGACGCGCTGCGTGTGCTGATCGCCGAGGTCAACAACACTTTCGGAGAGCACCACTTTTATGTGGTCACGGCCGACGACCGTGGCGCCATCGGCACCGATACCGCGCTCACCTGCCGCAAGGCAATGCATGTGTCGCCGTTCTGCGAGGTGCGCGGGCGCTACCGCTTCCGCGTCACCGCAGGGCGCACGGCGCGTCGCGTGGACGTGGACTACTACGACGGCGAACAACTGCTGATCGCTACCCGGATCGCGGGCCATGCCGTGGCGTTGGATGGCGCGGTACTGCGCACGCAACTGTGGCGCTTTCCGCTGATGACGTTCGGCGTCGTGGCGCGCATTCACTGGCAGGCGCTCAAGCTCTGGCTGAAGCGCGTGCCCTGGTTCCACAAACCTGATTACGCCGGACCGCTGCGGACCGGCAACACCATTGTTGAGACGAAAGAAGGAAGAGCCTGACCATGTCGACCACCGAAAGCCTGAATAGCGGCACTCACGGCATTGCACATGCACGCCACAATCAGCGCATCCCCTTCGCGGCACGGGCATTCCTGCGGGCGCTTGAGCACTTGCGGCATGGTCATCTGGTGGTGCACACGCCGGACGGGCGTCACCTGTCGTTCGGACAGGCGGGCGTTGATGGCACGGTTGCCGCGCATCTGGCGATTGCCGACTGGCGCGCCTGCGGCAAGATCCTGAGCGGCGGCGACATTGGCTTCGCCGAGGCGCTGCGCGAAGGCTGGGTCGATTCCGCCGATCTCACTGCGCTGCTGCGGCTGGCGATTGATAACGAACAGGCGGTGGCGAAGTTGGTGCATTCCAGCGGCATCGCTGGCCTCGTGCATCGCATTCGTCATTTGCTCAACCGCAATTCGAAGGCTGGCAGCAAGCGCAACATCCATGCGCACTACGACCTCGGCAACGAGTTCTATCGACTGTGGCTCGACAGCACGTGGACCTACTCCTCCGCGCTGTTTGTCGGTGACTACGCGCAGCCGCTGGCGACGGCGCAGACCAACAAATACCGCCGCATCGTCGACACGCTGGGCCTTAAGCCCGGCCAGCGCGTGCTGGAGATTGGTTGCGGCTGGGGCGGCTTTGCGGAATATGCCGCCGCTCGCGGCATTCAGGTGCACGGCATCACGGTGTCGCAGGCGCAGCTTGAGTTTGCGCAGGATCGCTTGCGCCGCGCCGGGCTCGATCAATTGGCGAAGCTGGAGTTTCGCGACTACCGCGATCTCACTGGCACCTATGACGCTGTGGTGTCGATTGAAATGTTCGAGGCCGTGGGTGAGCAGTATTGGGCTGGCTATTTCGACACCGTGGCAGCACGGCTGGCGCCGGGCGGACAGGCGCTGATCCAGAGCATCACCATCGACGACGCGCAGTTTGAGCACTACCGTCGTGGTACTGACTTCATCCAGCAGTTCATCTTCCCCGGTGGCATGCTGCCGTCGCCGACGCGCTTTCGCAGCGAGGCCGACAAGGCGGGGCTTGGTACGCTGGAATCGTTCGCGTTTGGCAAGGATTACGCCGAGACGTTGCGTCGCTGGCGTGATGCGTTCGAGCAGCAATTGGGCAGCGTGCGGGCGCTGGGTTTTGACGAGGCCTTCATCCGCATCTGGCGCCTGTATCTGGCCTACTGCGAGGCCGGCTTCGACAGCGGACGCACCGACGTGATGCACTTTCATCTGCGCAAGGCGGGCTGATCATGAACCGGCAATTTGTGGCGGAATCGCCGCCGGCGACGCCAGTCGCGGGCGCGGTGCAAACGGCGCAGTCCACGCGCTGGCCGTGGTGGCGGTCGCCCAACCGCCGTCGTGCCGACTGGCAAGGCCAGCGGGTGTGGCTGATCGGTGCCTCCAGTGGCATTGGCGCGGCGCTGGCCGCGCAGCTCATGGCGCGCGGCGCATCGGTAGCGCTCTCCGCGCGCAACGTCGAAGCGCTGCAGCGCGTGGCGGACGGTGCCAGCGCGGGCTCGAACGGGAGAGCTCTTGTGCTGCCCTTCGACGCAACGCAGCAAGGGCAGTGGGCCGGCGCGCATGGCAAGCTGAATGTTGCCTGGGGCGGCGTTGACGTTGTGGTGTTCTGTGCGGGCGCCTACGCGCCGATGCGCGCCTGGGAGATTGATGATCGGCAGATGTCGCAAATCGTCGACGTTAACCTGCGTAGCGTGTATCACGGGCTGGAGCGGGTGATTCCCGATCTGCGTGCGGGCGGCACCGGCGCGCTGGTGCTGGTGGCGAGCGTGGCCGGGCTGATGGGGCTGCCCAATGCGACGGTGTACGGCCCGACCAAGGCGGCGCTGATCAATCTGGCAGAGCTGCTGCACAGCGATCTGCGCGGCGACGGTGTGGACGTGTATCTGGTCAACCCAGGCTTTGTGCAGACGCCGCTGACGGCAAAGAACGAGTTCCCGATGCCGGCGATCCAGACACCGGAACAGGCCGCGCAGGCCATCATGCGCGGGCTGGCGGCGGGGCGCTTCAGCATCCACTTCCCGAAGCGCTTCACTGGCTGGCTGTATCTGCTGCGCCACCTGCCGGACCGCGTCCGGCTGGCGATTGTGCGGGGGCTGATGGCAGCGAGGCCGGCACGATGAGCGAGGCCACCACACCGGCGTCGATAGGGCTGCCACCGCTCGTCGAGCGCTACAACGCGCTGCGGGTGGACACACTGCGCGAGCTGCTGGCTTGCTACGCCGAGCAGGCGCACTTCAAGGACCCATTCAACGATGTCGTCGGCCGCGCCGAAATTGACCGCATCTTCCGCCACATGTTCGCCACACTTGAGCAGCCGACTTTCGTGATCGGCAATGCGCTGGCCGGTAATCGCGATGCGATGCTGCGCTGGGAGTTCCGCTTCGGGCTGAGTGGCAAATCGTATCTGGTGCCCGGCAGCACAGCGCTCGCATTTGATGACAGTGGCCGTGTGATTGACCATGTCGACTATTGGGACCCGACCGAAACAGTCTGGGCTCATCTGCCGCTGGTTGGAGCACCAGTGCGCTGGCTGCGGCGCCGGTTTTCATCAGCGCACTTTGAGCGTGGCTGAAAAGATGAACAAAGGCAGAAGTAACCCCGTCCGAGGCCGCCGCGACTGCATGGTTCGGGTGGCTGCATTGCCAGTTGCCATGCTGGTGCTCCCGCAAGGCTCGACTGCGCAGACCGCGCAAGCCACACCGGGTGGCGGCGAGCAACCGCCAGATGAAGTGCGCCGGCGTCGCCCCGCAGCGCGACTGTCGGGACGCGGTACCTTGCGCTTTCTTGGGTTGCACATCTACGACGCGCTGCTGTGGGTGGAGAACGCCATCGACAGCGGCAACTACGCGGCGCATCCGCTGGCGCTGGAACTGCGTTATGCCCGATCGCTGTACGGATCGCTGATAGCGGAGCGCTCGCTGCGCGAGATGGAACGCGCCGGTCCGATCCCGGCCATACAGTCGGAGCGCTGGCTGGCCTTCATGCGCGAAGCCTTCCCCGATGTGGGTGCGGGCGACCGCATCACCGGGTTGTGGAACCCGGCGGACGAGACGTCCGAATTTGTCATCAACGGCAAAGCGGGCAAAGCCTTGCGTGATCGCGCGTTTGGTGAACGCTTCTTCGGCATCTGGCTGGGCAACAGTACGTCCGAACCGGCGTTGCGACAGGCGTTGCTGGGGCGCAAGGCGCCGTGACTGTCGCGACCGGAAGCATCGTCCGCTACGGCGCGCTCGGGCTGCCTCTGGCGTTCGTTGCCCTGCCCCTGCATGTGCAGTGGGCAAATGTGGCGGCGAGCACGTGGGCGTTGCCACTGGGCATGATCGGTGGCCTGCTGCTGGCGGTGCGCGCGCTTGATGCTGTGGTGGACCCGTGGCTCGGCCGTGTCATGGACCGGGTGTTTGCGGCGCAGCGCGCCTGGCTGGTCGCCGCCTTCGCAACGTCACTGGTGGTGGCAGGCTTTGCACTTTTGTTCTCCAGCCCGCCGTCGTTTGTTCGGGGCGAAACTGACCTGACCATTGCTTGGGCCGCTGCAGCGTTGGCCTTGACCTACCTTGGCTACAGCGCTGCGCAGATCGTGCATCAAGCGTGGGGCGCGCGCTGGGGTGGCGATGCAGCGCAGCGCGCTCGTATCGTGGCCGGGCGCGAAGCGTTTGCACTGGTCGGCGTGGTGTCGGCCACGGTGCTGCCCGCAGTGATGGGTTGGCCGGGCTTGAGCGCACTGCTTGCCGCGCTGGCGGTGATTGCACTGGTCATGTTGCGCGGCGTGCGCACGCCTGCATCTGCTGCCTCAACGC
This sequence comes from Casimicrobium huifangae, assembly GCF_009746125.1. Taxonomy (NCBI): domain Bacteria; kingdom Pseudomonadati; phylum Pseudomonadota; class Betaproteobacteria; family Casimicrobiaceae; genus Casimicrobium; species Casimicrobium huifangae. Next base: position 2,799,582 of record NZ_CP041352.1, on the reverse strand, counting down.
TGCCGGCGACGCAACTGGCTGCGGTTGCGTCTACGTCTGCCCGCGGCACACAGTCGCCGTGGCGGCTGCCAGCCTTTCGCCAGCTGATGCTGGTGTACGTGATCAGTGGGTTCGCCGCCGCCGTGCCCGCGAATCTGGTCATCTTCTACATCCGCGACCGCCTGCTGGCGAGTGCGTGGGAGCCGGCGTTTCTGTTTGCCTACTTCGCCGCTGCGGCGCTGTCGATGCCGTTGTGGACGCGTCTCGCCGGTCGCTATGGATTGGTGCGCTGCTGGGCGGGCAGCATGGCCCTGGCAACGGCCAGCTTCGCCGGCGCGGCGTGGCTCAGCACCGGCCATGAGTGGCTGTTCCTCGCCGTCTGCATCGGCAGTGGCATCGCGTTGGGGGCCGAACTGATCGCGCCGGCTGCGCTGCTGGCCGGGGTGCTGCAACGGAGCGGCGGCGGTTATGGCGGCGAGGGGGCATGGTTTGGCTGGTGGACGTTCGCCAGCAAATTCAATCTCGCGCTTGCTGCAGGCGTGGCGCTGCCGCTGGTCGCGCAGCTTGGCTACACACCTGGTGGGCGCGAAGCGTCAGCCGTCCAGGCGCTGGCGCTGGTTTACGGCGTGCTGCCCTGCGTGGTGAAACTGGTTTCCCTTGGTCTGCTGCTGGCGCTTGGTCGCGAACTCGAGCCACCCGCGGGCTCACCCAATCATCGTTCAACGCTTGCGAATGAGGTTTCTTCACCATGAATACCGTTCCCACCCGTCGCCAATTGCTGCTTGGCACTGCCGCCGCTTCGCTGCTGGCATTGGCAGGCTGCGCGTCGCCGCAGATCGCCGACTATGCGGCCGAAAAGCCGGTGCTCGATCTGCGCGAATATTTCAACGGCAAGATCGAGGCGCACGGCGTGTTCCGCGACCGCAATGGTCTGGTCAAACGCCGCTTCGTGGTGGCAATGGACTGCCGCTGGGATGGCGACGATGGGGTGCTCGACGAACAGTTCGTGTACAGCGACGGCGAGCGACAGCGCCGCGTCTGGCGATTGAAGCACTTGGGCGATGGTCGCTATAGCGGACGCGCCGACGATGTGGTCGGCGTGGCCGATGGCAGCGCGCGTGGCAATGCCTTTCGCTGGCAGTACACCCTGCGCCTGCCAGTTGATGGCAAGGAGTACGAAGTGCAGTTTGACGACTGGATGTATCTGATCGACGACCGCGTGATGCTGAATCACGCCACCATGAGCAAGTTCGGCATCAAGCTCGGCGAGGTGCAGCTGTCGTTTCACCGCCCGCGCTGAGGCCCGGCTCTCTGCCTCGCCCCGGCGCCGTCGGTCTCAGGGGGAGGCTGGCCGTAGCAGGTCTTTCGGCAGCTTGCGGTAGAGCGTATTGCGGCTGACGCCAAGCTCACGCGCTGCAGCGGAAAGGTTGCCATGATGGCGGGCGAGCGCACGCTGCATGGCGTCCAGCGCGAGATCGTCGAGCGACGCGGCAGCATTGGCGCTAACCGTGCGGCTCGCGTTGATTGGTGGGGCGATATTGGCCGCGCTGCCGCTGCCCGAATTCAACTCCGCGACATCGTCGAGGAAGTCGTCTGGCAGATGCTCACGGCCGATGACCGTGACGGGCGCGGCGATCGCCATCGCGGTGGCCAGCACATTGGAGAGCTGGCGCAGATTGCCGGGCCACTGATGCTGCATCACCAGCGCCCACACATCCGGCGCCAGTCGCCATTGCGGACCACCCTGGGCGTGTAACAGGCGGGAGACTATTTCGCGCAGATCGCTGCGCTCCCGCAGCGCCGGCAGCCGCACGGTCAAACCGTTCAGCCGGTAGTACAGATCGTCGCGGAAGCCGCCGACCTTGATCAGATCGCGCAGCCGCTTGTGGGTGGCGCACACCAGTCGGACATCGACCGGAATCGCCTTGCCGCTGCCGAGTGGCGTGACGACACGCTCCTGCAGCACACGCAGCAGCCGCGCCTGCATGGCAAGCGGCATGTCGCCAATCTCATCGAGGAAAAGGGTGCCGCCGTGGGCTTGCAACAGCTTGCCCTGATGCCCCTTACGGCGGGCGCCGGTGAACGCGCCGTCTTCGTAGCCGAATAGCTCGGATTCGATCAGCCCTTCCGGCACGGCCGCACAGTTGATGGCGACGAACGGGCCGTCCCGCCGCGCTGAGGCACGATGAATGGCGAGCGAGAACCACTCCTTGCCGGCACCGGTTTCTGCTTCGAGCAGGATGCTGACATCGGTCGCCGCAACCCGACGCAGGCGGGCGATGACACTGGCGACCTGGGCGTCACCGGAGTCGAGATCATCGAAGTTGGCCTGTGGCAACGTCTGTGTCGGCGCATCCGGCCTGACGGCCGCTGGTTTCGTGGCGGTCGGGGCGACTGGCGCGTCGGCGCGCGTGGCCCGTTCAGGCGGCGCTGCGGAAGTTTCTTCCCGCGCTGCGGCCGCGTAGGTCCGCGTGGAAGTGGTGGCAGGCACGGCAAAGATGCGCACACCGCTCGGCAGCACGCATTGCAGCGGTTTGTTGATCGCCAGGTACGCCAGCTCGAACAATTCGGACGGGGCACGCCGCAGCAGCGACAGCGCGGTGTGGGTGCGGATTGACGAGAGCGAGAGCTCGGTCTGCAGGCAGGCGCTGCGGTTGGCGGCAAGGATACGGCCATCCGGCGCGATGGCGAGCAGACCCTCCATCAAGGTGCCGATGAACTCGGCGCGCGCGTGGAAGGCGACGATGAGCTGACCGAAGTAGGTGCGGCGGAACAGCGTGTTCTCGATCATCTGCGCGCTCATGCGCACCAGACCCATCGTGTGCTTGTGGAAGCCACGATAGTCGCCAGTCACGTCGAGCACGCCGAGCAGATCGCCAGCCGGCGCGAAGATCGGCGCGGCCGAGCAGGTAAGGCCGTGATTGGCGGTCAGGAAATGTTCATTGGCGTGCACGACCACCGGCGCCCGCTCGTGGATGGAAGTACCGATGGCGTTGGTGCCCTTCTGCGCCTCACCCCAGTTGACTCCGGGCCGCAGCGCCACCTTGGCCGCCTGCTGCTCGAAACTGTCGTCACCAATCGAATGCAGCACCACGCCCTTGGCGTCGGTCAGCACCACCATGCTGTCGGTATCGATGATCTGCTGGTGCAGCGTCTCCATCACCGGTGCGGCGTGACGCATCAGCTCGGTGTTCTGCTCGCGCAGCAGACGCAAATCAGTGGTGGCGAGCGCGTGGAAATCCTGCGACTCGTGCGTGCGCAGGCCGGCACGGCGGCTGCGGTCCCATGAGGTTTCGATCACCATCGCATGCGAATCTGCATGATAGGTGCCAATGGCGCCGGGCGATGCGGGTGACAGCGGTGATTGCGGCGCGAACATAGCTCCTCCATGCGTGCCGGGTACTGCTTGTGTGCCAGCCCGCGATCCCTCCAGAGCGCGGGCAACCCATTGCTGTCAATGTCAGCTTTGCGTTGCGGTCAACCAGTGAACGGCAACGGGATACGGAACATTGCGCAAGCGCAACGCCAGCAATGGATGGATGTGAAGAGTCTAACTGATACCGGAACGTTCGCAGAGTGTGCAAAGTGTTGCAAATTGACACGCTTTTGCCGCCGGGATGTGCCAGCGCGTAGCGCATCGCCAATGGAATTGTGGCGCTCGTCGCTCTCGCGTTGCACCGGCCGGCGTGGCGGCGAGCGCGCGCGGATTCAGGCGGTGAGTTCATCGCTACTGGTATGAAGTTTGCGCCTTGTCCGCTACCAAAAACGCCGCTTCATTGTTGCGGCGCAAGAAATTAGCGACCGTAGCATTGCAAGGCCGCATCGAGTTGACTTTCGAAAAAGTGAGGAGTGCACCATGACCGTTAACGTCAACATGAAGGTGAATGGCAAGTCGGTAACTGCCGATGTCGCCGCGTCCACCACGCTGGTCGAGTTCATCCGCGAACACCTGCGGCTGACCGGTACCCATGTCGGCTGCAATACTGCCCAGTGTGGTGCCTGTACTGTCCACGTCAACGGCCGCGCCGTGAAGTCCTGCAACATGCTCGCGGCCCAGGCGGCTGGCGCTGATGTCACCACCATCGAAGGTCTGGCGGCAGCCAATGGCGACATGCATCCGATGCAGGCCGCGTTCAAGGAGCATCACGGCCTGCAGTGCGGTTTCTGTACGCCCGGCATGGTGATGAGTGCCTGTGAGCTGAAGGGCAAGATGCCCAACGCCACCGACGAGCAGATTCGCGAGGCGCTCGACGGCAACATTTGCCGCTGCACCGGCTATCAGAACATCGTCAAGGCCGTCAAAGCCGGTCTGGCCGCGTAGAAAAGGAGCACAGCCATGAAAGCAGACGGCATCGGCGCCCGCGTTACCCGCAAGGAAGATCACCGCTTTCTCACCGGCAACGGGCAATACACCGACGACATCACGCTGCCGCATCAGAGCTATGCGGCCTTTGTGCGCTCGCCACATGCGCATGCCACCATCAACAGCATCGACAGCAAGGCGGCGGCAGCGATGCCCGGCGTGTTGGCGATCTTCACCGGCAAGGACATCGCGGCCACCGGTATTGGCGGCCTGCCCTGCGGCTGGCTGATCAACAACAAGGACGGCTCGCCGATGAAAGAGCCGCCGCATCACATCCTCGCCGTCGACAAGGCCCGTTACGTCGGTGATCAGGTCGCCATCGTGGTGGCCGAGACCCTGGAGCAGGCGAGAGCTGCCGCCGAGGCGGTGGAAGTGGACTATGGCGTACTGCCGGCGGTGGTCAATACTGCCACTGCTTCCAAGGCAAAGGCCTCGGTGCACGATGCCGCTGCCGACAATGTCTGCTACGTGTGGGGGCATGGCGACGGCGCCGCGGTGGACAAGGCCATCGCGTCAGCCCACAAGGTGTCCACGCTGGATATCGTCAACAACCGCTTGATTCCCAACGCCATCGAGCCGCGCGCAGCAAATGCTGCCTACGACAAGTCGAGCGACAGCTACACGCTCTACGTCGCCAACCAGAACCCGCACGTCGAACGCCTGCTGATGTGCGCCTTTGTGCTCGGTATTCCCGAGCACAAGATGCGGGTGGTAGCGCCGGACGTCGGCGGTGGATTTGGCTCGAAGATCTTCCTTTACGCCGAGGAAACGGTGCTGGTCTGGGCCTCCAAACGTGTCGGTCGCCCGATCAAGTGGACGGCAGACCGGATGGAATCCTTCCTCTCCGATGCGCATGGTCGCGACCATGTGACGCGCGTGCAGATGGCGATGGACGCCAACGGCAAGTTCACCGGCATGAAGGTCATCACCACAGCGAACGTCGGGGCCTACCTTTCCACCTTTGCATCCTGCGTGCCGACGATCCTTTATGCCACGCTGCTTGCGGGTCAGTACACCACGCCAGCGGTCTACTGCGAGGTCACGGCGGTGTTTACCAACACAGCGCCGGTGGATGCCTACCGCGGCGCCGGGCGGCCGGAGGCCACCTATGTTGTCGAGCGCATCGTCGAGACGGCGGCGCGTGACATGGGACTCGACCCGGCCGAGATTCGCCGCCGCAACTTCATCACCACCTTCCCGTACGCTACGCCGGTGGGCCTGACATACGATATTGGCGACTATCACGCCTGTCTGGAAAAGGCGATCAAACTCGCAGATTACGCCGGCTTCCCGGCGCGTCAGGCCGAAGCAAAGGCGCGCGGCAAACTGCGCGGCATTGGCTTCTCCAGTTACATCGAGGCCTGCGGACTTGCGCCGTCCAACGTCGCCGGCGCGCTGGGCGCCCGCGCTGGCCTGTTCGAAGCGGGCGAGGTGCGTGTCCATCCCACCGGCAAGGTGACGGTGTTCACCGGATCGCATTCGCATGGCCAGGGTCACGAGACGACCTTTGCGCAGGTGGTGGCCGACAAGCTGGGCATACCGATGGATGACGTTGACATCCAGCACGGTGATACCGGCAAGGTACTGTTCGGCATGGGAACTTACGGCAGCCGCTCTCTCGCGGTCGGCGGTACGGCCATCGTGAAGGCGGTCGACAAGGTCATCGCCAAGGGCAAGAAGATCGCCGCTCATCTGCTGGAGGCTGCCGACACTGACATCGAATTCAAGGATGGCGTGTTCAAGGTGGCAGGTACCGACAAGAACGTACCGTTTGCCAACGTCGCGCTGAGTGCCTACGTGCCGCACAACTATCCGCTCGACAAGCTGGAACCGGGACTGAACGAAAACGCGTTCTACGACCCGACCAACTTCACCTACCCGGCCGGCACCCACATTTGCGAGGTGGAGATTGACCCGGATACCGGCAAGACCGAGATCGTCAAGTTCACCGCCGTCGATGACTTCGGCAACATCATCAATCCCATGATCGTCGAAGGTCAGGTGCACGGCGGTCTCGCCCAGGGTATCGGTCAGGCGCTGCTGGAAGGTTGCGTTTACGACAATGAGAGCGGGCAGCTGCTGACGGCGACCTACATGGACTACGCAATGCCGCGTGCCGACGATCTGCCGAATTTCACGGTGGACACGCATGTGACGCCGTGTACGCACAATCCGCTTGGCGTAAAAGGTTGTGGTGAGGCTGGCGCCATCGGCTCACCGGCCGCGCTCATGAACGCCATCACGCACGCCGTGGGCGCCCGCGACATCGCGATGCCCGCTACGCCGGAACGCGTCTGGCGCGCCATCCAGGCCAACGCCTGATCCCTGCTGCGAACCACGAAAAGGATAAACCCATGCAAGCTATTCAACTGCATCAACCGACTTCGCTGGCCAACGCAGCGCAATTGCGCAGCGGCTCCGGGGACGCACGCTTTCTGGCGGGCGGCCAAAGCCTGCTGGCGGCGATGAAACTGGGCCTCAACAGTGCAACTGATCTGGTCAACCTGGCAGCGCTGCCCGAGCTCGCTGGCGTGAAGGTGGAGGGCAACAGCGTCGTGATCGGCGCCATGACACGCCACGCCGATGTGGCTGCCAACGCCGACGTCAAGCGCCTCATTCCGGCGCTGGCGGCGCTGGCAGGTGGCATTGGCGACCGCCAGGTGCGCAACATGGGCACGCTCGGCGGCTCCATTGCCAACGCCGACCCGGCGGCATGCTATCCGGCCGCAGTCGTTGGTCTGGGCGCGACCGTGCGTACCAACAAGCGCGAGATCGCGGCCGATGACTTTTTCCGCGGCTTTTATGAAACGGCTCTGGCAGAAGACGAAATCGTGACCAGCGTGAGCTTTCCAGTGCCGCAGAAGGCAGCCTATGTGAAGTTCAAGAATCCAGCCTCGCGCTTTGCCCTGGTGGGCGTGTTTGTCGCGAAAACTCCTGGTGGCGCGCGCGTCGCCGTGACGGGGGCGGCAGGCTCGGTATTTCGGGCAACCGCTATCGAGCAGGCGCTCAACGGTAACTGGTCGGCCGCTGCTGCGAAGGCAGTCAAGGTAAGCGCCGACAACCTGAACAGCGATCTGCACGCAAGTGCAGAGTACCGCGCTCATTTGATTCCGGTACTGGCGTCTCGCGCGGTCGCCGCTGCTGGCTAGCAGCAGTTGATCATCGGCGCCGGCTGGTGCCGGTGCCGCAACCATCTCCCACTGCCCCGCGTGTAAGCTCACTCTCCACCGGGGCCTTTTTATGCAGACCATTCCTGAATCAATCGACGCCACCCAGGCGCTGCTGTCATCGGCCGACTACATCGCCGACCGCGAACTTGCTACAACCGTTTTTCTGGCGCTTAAGATGCAGCGCCCGCTGTTTCTTGAGGGTGATGCGGGCGTTGGCAAGACGGAAGTGGCAAAGGCGCTCTCAGGCGCGCTCGGGCGCGAGCTGATCCGCCTGCAATGCTATGAGGGGCTCGACGTATCGCAAGCCGCCTACGAGTGGAATGTGCAGCGTCAGTTGTTCGCGGTGCGTGCCCGCGAAGGCGCGTTGCCGGAGGAGGTGGAAGCCACCATCTACGGGCCGCAGTACCTGATCAAGCGCCCGTTGTTGCGCGCGCTGGAGAGCATGACTGCGGCGTCCCCGGTGCTTCTGATCGACGAGCTGGATCGCGCCGACGAGCCTTTCGAGGCTTATCTGCTTGAGGTGCTGTCGGACTTCCAGTTGACTATCCCTGAACTCGGTACAGTGCGGGCGACCACACCGCCCATCGTGGTGATTACTTCGAACCGTACGCGCGAGATTCACGATGCCATCAAGCGCCGCTGCCTGTATTACTGGGTGGACTATCCCACGCTTGAGCGAGAGCTGGCTATCGTGCGTCGCAAGCTGCCTGGCGTCAACGAGCGGTTGTCGTTGCAGATTGTGAAGTTCATCCAGCGCCTGCGCCGCGAAGAACTGTTCAAGTTGCCCGGGGTTGCCGAGACAATCGACTGGACGCGGGCATTGACGGCGCTGGATGTGCTGGAGCTGTCGCCGCAGAATATCGCCGATACCCTGGGAGTGCTGCTCAAGTACCAGGACGACATCGCAAAGTTGCGCACGCAGATCGATTCCGTGCTGGCGGATGCAAGTAATTAGTCCTTTGCGGGCCAATGCCGCCAGCCATACAGGGGCGCTGGCCAACAATGTGGTGCACTTTGTGCGCCTGATACGTGCTGCCGGCGTGCGCGCCGGTACGGCCAGCACGCTCAATGCGCTGGCGCTGGTGGAAGCCGCCGGCATCGAGCGGCGAGCGGACATTCGGGCTGCGTTGCGGTCAACGCTGATCTCGCGTCCCGAGCATCGCGAACTGTTCGACATTGCGTTCGACCTCTTCTGGAAGGACCCGCAGATTCAGGAGAAGATGCTCAGCGCTTTGCTGCCCACTGTGCAGGGGCGGGGGCAGACGCCGCCACCACCGCCTCCGCCGCAACGGCTGACTGATGCGTTTGCGCCCGACGCGCCGCGAGTTGCTCCGAAGCGCCTGCCGAACCAGCAGGACGAGGTGAATTTCGATGCGACGTTGACATTCTCGGCCAGCGAGAAGCTGCAACGCATGGACTTTGAGCAGATGAACGCCGCCGAGTGGGAGGCCGCACGCAAGGCTGCTGCCAGTCTGGCGCTGCCGATGCGTCCGCTGCGCACCCGAAGGTCCGCGCCGGCGCGGCAAGGGCGTATTGATCTTCGTGCCTGTCTGCAGCAGAGCCGCAAGACCGGTGGCGAAATCATCGGCATCGAGCGAACCCAGCCCGGCGAACGACCGCCCAAGCTGGTCGTGCTGTGCGATATCTCAGGCTCGATGCATCGCTACACCCGGATGTTCCTGCACTTTGTGCACGCGCTGGCCAATGCCACCGGCGCAAGCAGTCGTGGTGGTCGGCCACAGAAGCTCGAGGTGTTCCTGTTTGGAACACGTCTGACCCATGTGACACGTCACTTGCGGGGACAGGACGTCGATGTGGCGCTGGCACGAGTTGCCGCTGCCGCCCCGGACTGGAGCGGCGGCACCCGCATCGGCGCTTGCCTGTATGAGTTCAACCTGCGCTGGGCACGCCGGGTGCTGGGCTACGGGGCCCAGGTGTTGCTGCTGACTGACGGGCTTGATCGCGAAGATACGACATTGCTGACGAAGGCTGCGGACCGGCTCGGCAGGAGTTGCCGCAACCTGATCTGGCTGAACCCACTGTTGCGTTACGACGGGTTTGAGCCACGCGCTGCCGGCGTGCGGGCGTTGCTGCCTCATGTCGACACCTTCGTACCGGTGCACAATCTGAATTCAATTGCCGACCTGGCGCAGTCGCTTGGTGGCGGCAAGGCCCGCGTGGCATCAACGCATACTCGATGAAAGTGAAAGGACTTCTGCAATGGACATGAGCGACTCCCGCGTGATCCGGGCACCCCGTGACCGGGTCTGGGTCGCACTGAATGATCCTGCCGTGCTCAAGCAATGCGTGTTCGGCTGTGAATCGCTTGATCGCCAGGACGATGGATCGCTGGTGGCTGCAATGGCGGTTCGTGTCGGGCCGGTGGCAGCCAAGTTCAAAGGCAAGTTGCACATGGAGAACGTTGCGGCTCCCGAGCACTACACCCTTGTGTTTGAAGGTAATGGTGGCGCCGCAGGGTTCGCCAAAGGCTCGGCGGAAGTGACCTTGACTGATGCGGAAGGGGGCGGCACGCTTCTGCAATACAAGGCGTCGTCGCAGGTCGGTGGCAAGCTTGCGCAGGTTGGCTCGCGGCTGGTCGACGCCGCCGCCCGCAAAATTGCTGACGACTTTTTCACCAAGTTCGGCGAACTGGTAGCACCTGCTGCGGCAGCACCGGCTGGCGATGAAGCCACCGCTGCGGCAAGCACGGGCGCTGCTGGAACGACGACAAAATCGGGTGGTTTGCCGGTAGTCTGGATCGTGGCGGGCGCCATTGCGCTGGCGATCATCGGCTGGTGGCTGATGCGATAGGGTGACGTTGCACGCAACGCAACGACAAGCCCTTTATAGAATCGCCGCGTGAACGACGAACAACTGCTGCGCTACTCGCGCCACATCCTGCTGGACGAACTGGGCGTTGACGGCCAGCAGCGATTGCTTGATGCGCATGTGCTGATTGTGGGGGCTGGCGGTTTGGGCTGTCCGGCCGCGCTCTATCTCGCGAGTGCCGGAGTCGGCACTATCACCGTTGCCGATCATGACGTGGTTGACCTGACCAATCTGCAGCGACAGATCGCACACGACATGACCACTGTCGGACTACCGAAGGTCGAGTCGGTGCAGCGCCGCGTCTGGTCGATCAATCCTGACGTCAAGTTGTTGCCGTTGCCGGAGAAACTCGCGGGTCAGCCGTTGCTGGATGCAGTCGCCGCAGCTGATGTCGTGCTTGATTGCAGCGACCGTTTTGCCACTCGCCACGAGGTGAACCGTGCCTGCGTTGCGCTGGGCAAACCGTTGGTCTCTGGCGCGGCCGTACGTCTGGACGGCCAGCTGAGTGTGTTCGACGTCCGCCGCGCGGATTCACCGTGCTACGCCTGCCTGTACCCGGACACCACTGACTTCGAAGAGGATCGCTGCGCTACTCTAGGTGTATTCGCACCGCTGGTCGGCATCGTCGGCACCATGCAGGCTGCGGAAGTGATCAAGCTGCTAGCGGGCTTTGGTGAGCCATTGACCGGGCGGCTGCTGACACTGGACGCGCGCAGTATGGCGGTGATGACACTGGCGATCAAACGCCAGCCAGACTGTGCAGTCTGTGGCGAACGCCATGCGCTGGCGGGCGCTGCAGGCGCCGCCACCGACGCGTAGCGACCGCTTTACGCAATAACCAGCGCTGTCCAATGGCATGCAACGCCAGAGCGAGCAATAAAGTTTCACCGGCACTATCGTTCGCTGGCAGATTGTCCTATGCTCGCAAACACAAACACTTGTCCGCATCAGGTTGAGCGCACTCAATGCTGAAGCAAGTTCACACAAAGGGAGGAGTACAACGATGAAACTGACTGTCAATGGGAAACCCGCCAATTTTGAAGGCGATCCCGATACCCCGATTCTGTGGGTACTGCGTGACCATCTGGATGTAACCAGCCCGAAGTTCGGCTGTGGCATGGCGCTTTGTGGCGCCTGCACCGTACATCTTGATGGCGCGCCGATCCGCTCTTGTTCTACACCGGTTAGCGCCGCTGTCGGCAAAAAAATCACCACCATTGAAGGTCTGCCGACGAAGGTTGGCAAGGCTCTGCAGGATGCCTGGGTGGCCGAGGAAGTACCGCAGTGCGGTTACTGCCAGACCGGGCAGATGATGAGCGCCGCTGCACTGATCAGCAAGAACCCGAATCCGTCGGAAGCCGAGATTGTTGGTGCGATGGATGGCAATGTCTGTCGTTGTGGCACTTATCACCGCATCCAGAAGGCCGTTGTCCGCGCGGGCAAGGCTGTTGCTGGTGCCAAGGCGTGAGGAGGACGATGATGAGCAAGCAAATCAAACCCGTGCTGCGCGACCAACTTGAATCCTCCGCCCGACGCGGCTTCATGAAATCGACCAGCGCGCTGGGTGGCGCGCTGGTAGTTGGCTTCCATCTGCCGGCGTCGAACGCGGCTGCGGCCAAGGCGGACGCCGCGCAGGTTGCCAATGCCTTCGTCAAGGTCGATGCCAAAGGCGGTGTCACCATCATGTGCCATCGCTCCGAGATGGGGCAGGGCGTGTACACCTCGATGCCGATGCTGGTCGCCGAGGAACTGGGCGTGCCGCTGTCGGCGGTCAAGGTGGAAATGGCGCCATCGGCGCCGGTTTACATCAACGCGATGCTGGGTGGCCAGATCACTGGTGGCTCGACCTCGGTGCGTGACGCCTGGACCAAACTGCGCGAGGCGGGCGCATCCGCACGCACAGTGCTGGTGGCTGCCGCGGCGGAGACCTGGAAGGTGCCAGCGACCGAGTGCACGGCCGTCAACGGCGTGGTGTCGCACAAGAGTGGCAAGAAGCTCGCTTACGGTGCGCTGGTGGCCAAAGCATCGGCGATGAAGATGCCTGAGAAGGTCGCGCTGAAGGATCCTAAGGATTGGACCATCATCGGCAAACAGAAGGCGCGTATTGACACGCCGGCAAAGGTTGCTGGCAAGGCGCAGTACGGCATCGACGTCAAGAAGCCGGGGATGCTGATCGCTGCGCTGGCGCAGGCGCCAGTGATCGGCGGCAAGGTAGTGAAGGTCAATGATGCCAAGGCCCGTGCGGTAAAGGGCGTGGTCAACGTGGTGCAGATTCCGGACGGCGTCGCCGTGCTCGCGAAAGATTTCTACACCGCGAAAAAAGGTCGTGATGCGCTGGAAATTGAGTGGGATAACGGCCCGGCTGCGAATCTGGACAGCCTCGAAATTGAAGCCAGCTTGCGCACCGCTTCGGTCAATCCCGGCGCCGTGATGCGCAAGGACGGCAAAGGTGCTGCTGATATCGACAAAGCGGCGCGCAAGGTCGAGGCCGAGTATGAGTTGCCCTTCCTCGCCCACGCTACCCTGGAGCCGGTCAACTGCACGGCCGAGATCGTCAACGGCGAATGCCACATCACCGGGCCGATCCAGTTCCAGCAGGGCGCGCAGTATGGCGTTGCAGCCGGTATTGGCATGCCGCCAGAAAAGGTCTTCATTCACACCACATTTCTTGGCGGTGGCTACGGCCGCAAGCTGGAGCTCGACTTCCAGATTCAGGCCGCGCAAATCGCCAAGGCAGCCGGCAAGCCAGTGAAGATGATCTGGACGCGCGAAGACGACATGACGCACGATTTCTATCGTCCGCTGTCGTTGCATCAGATGAGCGCAGGGCTCGACGCGAATGGCAACGTGACGACGTTCTACAGCAAGATGACTTCGCCGTCGGTCACTGCCCGCGCGTTCCCGCCGGTGGTGCAGAACGGCAAGGATCCGTTCATGGCCGAAGGCTCGGAGAATCTGACCTACAAGATCCCGAACGTGCAGATCGAAAACGTCATTCACGATACCGGCATTCGCGTGGGCTACTGGCGCAGTGTGTCGAACGCGCTCAACGCCTTCGCTGTGGAGAGCTTTGTCGACGAGATCGCCGCTGCCACGAAGAAGGATCCGGTAGCGCTGCGCATGGAGATGCTGAAAGGCGACGCCCGTTCCCAGAATGTGCTCAAGCTGGCTACCGAAAAGGCAGGCTGGGGCAAGGCAGCGGCGGGGCGCGCGCTGGGTGTGGCGCAGATGGAGTGCTACGGCACGCACTCGGCGCTGGTAGCCGAAGTGTCGATGGTGAACGGCGTGCCGAAGGTGCACAAGATCACGGCAGTGATCGATTGCGGCATCGTCGTGCATCCGGACCAGGCGAATGCGCAGATCGAGTCGGGCATCCTGCTCGGTTTCTCCAGCGGCATGAAGAATGCGATCACCTTCAAGGATGGTCACCCGGAACAGCGCAACTTCGACACCTACACCATGCTGCGCATGAGCGAGGCGCCGGCAATCGACATCACCTTCGTGCAAAGCAGCGCCGCACCGGGTGGTCTTGGCGAAGTTGGCGTACCACTCGTAATGCCCGCCATCGCCAACGCGGTTGCTACGCTCACTGGCAAACGGGTTCGCAAGCTTCCACTGTTGCAGAACGTTTAGTACCCAAGCCTGCTACCAAAGCCCGCTTCGGCGGGCTTTTTTCTTTCGCTCGGCGACTCATAAGACACGATGAACACATAGCCCTACTGTCGGGGCCGTTGATTCCGTGTGGCGCAACCACAAATGCCTGGGTGTCAGCGACGCATCGCCTTCATCTTCATTTGCACAGGAAATTCCATGGCCGACCTCAGCGCATTCCCGATCACAAAGAAGTGGCCCGCGACTCACGCGGACCGCATCCAGCTCTACTCGCTGCCCACGCCCAATGGTGTCAAGGTGTCGATCATGCTTGAAGAGACGGGATTGCCGTACGAGCCGCATCTGGTCAGCTTCGAAAGCAACGAACAGATGACGCCGGAGTTTCTGTCGTTGAATCCGAACAACAAGATCCCCGCCATCATCGACCCCGATGGCCCTAGCGGCAAGCCGTTGCCGCTTTGGGAAACCGGTGCGATCCTGATCTATCTGGCGGAGAAGACTGGCAAATTCATTCCGTCGGATGCGGCGCACCGCTACGAAGCGATCCAGTGGGTCATGTGGCAGATGGGCGGCGTCGGGCCGATGTTCGGGCAACTCGGCTTCTTCCACAAGTTTGCCGGCAAGGACTATGAGGACAAGCGTCCGCGTGATCGCTACGTGGCCGAGTCAAAACGCCTGCTGGGAGTGCTCAATGGCCGCCTCGCGACACGGCAATGGATCATGGGCGACGACTACACCATCGCAGACATCGCTACCTTTCCCTGGGTGCGCAACCTGATCGGCTTCTATGGCGCCGGTGATCTCGTCGGTATCAACGATTTCCCGCATGTGACGCGGGCGCTCGAAGCATTCGTCGCGCGGCCGGCGGTAGCGAAAGGCCTGACGATTCCGGCGCGCAGCTAGGCGTCCGCGCGGCCTGGGGGGGCACCGGGCGCGTGATGGCGTGATTCAATACGCCATGGCTACGCTCTACCACTGTGTCAGCGCCCGTTCCTTCCGCGTCCTCTGGATGCTGGAGGAAATCGGGCTGCCGTATGACTTGCGGATGCTGGCGTTTCCGCCGCGTGTGCATCACAAGGACTTTCTCGCCCTCAATCCGCGGGGCACAGTGCCGCTGTTCATTGATGGTGCGGCGCGGATGACCGAGTCGGCTGCGATCTGCCAATATCTTGCACAACAGTACGCTCCGGCAACGTTCGGGGTCGCGCCGGACGAGTCCTACTACGGGGACTATCTCAACTACCTGCACATGAGCGACGCCACGCTGACCTTCCCGCAGACGCTGGTGTTGCGCTATTCACGATTCGAGCTACCGGAACATCGGCAGCCGCAAGTCGTCGAGGACTACGGCAAGTGGTTCCACGCGCGCCTGCGCACGCTGGAGCCGCAGCTTGCCGCACACCCGTTCCTGTGCGCTGAGCGCTTCACGGCAGCTGACGTGGCTGTCGGCTATGCGTTGATGTTGGCCGAACTGCTTGGCCTGCACGAACGTTTCACGCCCGCTGTCGCTGCGTACTGGCTCCGGTTGTCCGCGCGAGACGGCTACCAGCGCGCGCTGGTGGTGCAGGAACAGGCGGCGCGCGGGCAGGGCGTGTCGCCCCGACCTGCGTCCGAACCGCCCGGCGATATGCTCATAGGTAAGGTCTAGAAATCCGCCTGCAGCGACGCGTAGTAGGTGCGCTGTGGGTACGGATGGAAGTTCCAGTACTTGTAGTTGTTGAGGTTGTCAATGCCGACCGCAGCGGTAACCGTTTGGCTGACTTTCCAGACCACGCGTGAGTCCATCGTGAAGAAGCGGCTGACGCCCTGATAGGTGTAGCCGTTGATATCGGCGTTGTTCAGAGTTCGGTACTGGGTGCCGCTGTAGCGGGCCGCCAGTGTGGCCGTCCATGCGGAGTTGATGCGGTAGCTGGCCAGCGCCGTCGCGCGCCACTTCGGAATGTTGGGCTGCCATTTGCCGATGGTGTCGCCTGGCGTGGCGACAAAGCCCGAGTTTTCCTTGATGATGGAGTCGGCGAAGGTCAGGCTGCCGAGCAGGTCGAGGCCTTTGATGCCCACGTCCTGCGCATTGGCTGCCAGTTCCACGCCTTTGGTCGCGATGCGCCCGACGTTGACAACGCGCGAAATATTCTTGTTCGCGATGGCGTCGAAGACCGTCTGCGAATAGAGCGAGTCACGGGTGTTCTCGGCGAACAACGTTGCGCGCAACGAGGTACTGCCCAGATCCGTCTCCGCCGACAGTTCGCCCGTCCATGAGGCCTCCGGCCGCTGCCGCCGCCATCAGTGAGCGTGCCGGCACCGCCCGACGCAGCTGCCGGCAGCGTGTTGCTGGCGGCGATCTGCCGCAACTGGTCGCGCTCGTTTCGGTACAGGCTTGCCGCGATGTCGACATCGTTCTGCCACAGGCCGAAGGTGTAGCTGGCCCGCACCGTCGGTGAGAAGTCGTATGCCACTTTCACTTTAGCGTAGTCCTGGCGCGTGTGGTACTGTGTTCCGGTTCCGAGGATCCACCACGGCTGACCTGCGTTGTTGTTGTCCTGTGCAGCGCCGGTGACAGCCGTGCCGCTGCTGCCAGCGATGCCGGCACTCAGCAAGCGCGTTGCGAAGGTGAGCGGCTGCCCGTTGCTGTCCATGTGATTGACCGCGAGCCACCACGACCAGGCGCCGCTGCGGCTGCCGAGAGAGGCACTGGTTTGCCACGCCTTGTAGTTGCTGTGGGTGTTGTAGCGATCGAACGGCTGGTAGCTGAAGTTGCTGGCCACGTGCGCTTCGAATTTGTTGGGCATGCGTGTCTGGCAGTCCACCACCGCGCCCACCGAGTTGCCGCTGTAGGCCGCCGAGAACGGGCCGTACATCACGTCGACACGGGCAATTTCTTCTGGCGTGACCAAGCCCTTGCGCGGCAGGACGGAGAGGCCGCTCACACCGTTGCCGAGCAGGTTGGACAGTTGAATGCCGTCAGCAAACACCAGCGAACGCGCGCTGTTGCCAGTGCCGGACGCGCGGGTGGAGAGGATGGCGTGGTTGTAGTCGCCCTCATGGCGCTTGCGCACCAGCAGGCTCGGGAAGTACTTGAGCACGTCCTCACTGCCGGTGGCGTTGATGGTACGTTCGATCGGTTTGGCATCTAGTCCTTACATCGTGGTGGATATGTGCGTTGGCAGTGACGTCGGCTGGTTGCCAGTGACGACGACCACCCCCAGTTTCTTGGTTGGAGCTATGGTGGCGTCGTTCAAGGACGACGTGGGCATCTGCCACGCTGCCAGAAAGCAGCGCTACGGTGAGCAATTTGGTGGATTATTTCTTCTGGTGAAAGCCTGTTGGTGACGACGGAAATCGAAGGGCGCGGTTGACTGCGGCCGGTGCGGTGCCGGGAGTCACCGATCAGTGCTTGTGTGCGTCTGGGGGCGCGACGCTGGCGTTGAGCGGCCGTGCTGGCGCCTTGATTTCCATCGTGTGCTTCTTGTTGTCGAGGCCGACGAACTCAAGCGTGATGGGGACGGTGTCGCCGTCTTTCACCTGCTGCTTCAGGTCCAGCAACATCACGTGATAGCTGCCCGGCTTGAGGGCGAGCGTTTGCCCGGCGGGAATCTCGATGCCGGGGATTTGCCGCATCTTCATCACGCCGTTGTCCATCGCCATTTCATGAATCTCGACGACGCCGGCGACAGGCGATTTGCCGGCGACCAGCCGCATGCTCTGGTCGGCCTTCAATTGCATGAAGGCACCGGTGGCCTTCTGCTGCGGCACCGTGGCGCGCACCCACGGCTCGGAGATGGTGACCTGGGCGCCCGCAAGCGAAGCGGCCGAGGTGATGAGGGCGATGAGGTTGTGCTTGAGGTTCATGAGATGTCCTTGCATGGTTGAGAGAGGTTTGAACTGAGATTTGTCAGGGGCCGGTGGCAGCGTCCTTGAGCAGCGCGCTGATGTCGGCCGCGAGGTCCGTAGCGGTGGTGGCGTGGCTGACGGCGAGGCGCAGCGTGCCGGTGGGATCGAACACGTAGCTGGTTGCCGTGTGATCCATCGTGTAGCTCGACCCGGTGGGCACCTTGGCGTAGTGCACGCGGAAGTCCGATGCGGTCTTTTGCGTCTGCGCGAGGTCGCCACTCAGGCCGATGAATGACGGGTCAAACGCCTGGGTGTATTCGCGCAGGATAGCTGGCGTGTCGCGCTCCGGGTCGACGGTGATGAACACCGCCAAAAAGCGCTCGCCCTGCTTGCCGAGCAGGCGTTTCACGTCCGCCGCGCGCGTCAACGCGGTGGGGCACACGTCAGGGCATTGCGTGAAGCCAAAGAAGACCAGCACCGCCTTGCCGCGAAAGTCAGCCACGGTGCGCTCACTGCCATCCGGTGCCCGCAAACGGAAGTCGTGCCCGTACGGTGCGCCGGTGATGTCGATCGAGTGGAAGCGCGCCAGCGCCTCACTACTGCGATCGCAGCCGGCGAGCAGCGACACGGAACAGCACAGGATGAGAAGCGACAACGCACGCCAGCGGCTTTGCGGAAAAAAACGCATATCGACACACCACAACAACGGATCAATCGGCGGCGTTGTTGGGCGCGCGCAATCGCAGCACGAACAATGCTGGCCGAGAGGCCAGTCAGCTATCGGATGGGTTTGCCTGGTGCGACGCCCTGATCAAACGCCGATGGCGATTGCGCGCTGATGGCAGCGGCAATCGCTACGGGCGATCAGGCGTGTTGTGGCGGTGCGCGAGATAGTGCCGGCGCCCAGGCATGCGGCGGGCGCGGGGCGGCGTAAAACAGCGCGGGAAATGCGCTGTGTGTGAAGACATGAGGGACGAAAGGCAGCGGCGCTGGCGGTAAAGCCAGTGGCGCTTGCTCGATGTGGCAAAACGGGCAGTGCTCGCTCAAATGCTGCGCTGCGGAACGGTCGTCACTCCCGTTGGGTACGGACGGGTCCAAAACCACACGCTTGCTGCCGTCAGCAGAGCAAAGCTCCACCCACATGGCGGGAGAGGTAATGCCCAGCGCGCCAGCCACCGAGGGCGCCAGCGCGGCAAACAGCAGCACCATCGCGGTGAACGCGGCGACGATTTGCTGTTTGGGACGGCGCAAGTGCATGATTTCATTGTAAGTTGGTGTTCCGCGTACGTCAGCTGAAAACAATGACTTTTGTCAAAGAAGCGCATTTAAGCAGGGCGTATGGCCCGAAATTGCCGTTTTTCGACTTTTGGCTTTTTTGTGCTTCAAGCCCAATGCGAATAGGGTTTACGGCAAAAAGCTATTAGCAGTTGGACAGAGACTTACTGAATCACTCGGTTATTCACTTGACTGAAATGGTCGGAATTTTTATAATCCGAGTGAAATGATCAAGTTTTCTCCGCTGCAGTGCCACGTGGTGCCAATAGCGGGGATGTGCAAGGTCCTCAACCGGAGTGCAAAGCTGCCATGAAACTCACCACCAAGGGGCGTTTCGCCGTCACCGCCATGATCGATGTGGCGCTGTTCAACCATGAAGGCCCGGTGACGCTGGCCGAAGTGTCGGAACGGCAGAAAATTTCCCTCTCCTACCTTGAGCAACTGTTCGGCAAGCTGCGCCGGCACGGGCTGGTCGAAAGCGTGCGCGGCCCCGGCGGCGGCTACAACCTGGCGAAACCGCCGGCAACCGTCAGCGTGTCCGACATCATCCTTGCCGTCGATGAGCCGATCGACACCACCAGTTGCGGCGGCGAGAAAAACTGCCACGACGACGGCATCTGCCTCACCCATCACCTGTGGTCGAGCCTGAATGCCCACATCTTCACCTATCTGCAGGGCGTCAGCCTGCAGTCGCTGGTGGACGATGCCAAGGAGCGCAAGTCGCCGTCGATTCATGTGGTGCAGGATCACCGTAAAACGACGGCACCGATGTCGCCGGTCGTGCCGTACCCCATTTAGTCAAACAGGCAAGCGGAGCAGTTGTAATGAGTTTGCCCATTTACATGGACTACAGCGCCACCACCCCGGTCGATCCGCGGGTGGCGGCGAAGATGATCCCCTGGCTCACCGAGCATTTCGGTAACCCGGCCTCGCGCTCGCACGCCTACGGCTGGGAGGCCGAGGCGGCGGTGGAAGAGGCACGTGAGCACGTCGCAGCGCTGGTCAATTGCGATGCCAAGGAAATTGTCTGGACGTCCGGTGCGACCGAGTCGATCAATCTGGCGCTCAAGGGCGCGGCGCAGTTCTACAAGGAACGTGGCAAGCACCTCATCACGGTGAAGACCGAGCACAAGGCGACGCTCGACACCATGCGCGAGCTGGAGCGTCAGGGCTTCGAGGTCACTTACCTGGACGTGCAGGAAAACGGCCTGATCGACATGAATGCGTTTCAGGCGGCGCTGCGCCCGGACACGATTCTGGTGTCGGTGATGTTCGTCAACAACGAAATCGGCGTCATCCAGCCGATCGCCGAGATCGCCGAAATCACGCGCAGCAAGGGCATCATCTTCCACGTCGATAGTGCACAGGCCACCGGCAAGGTCGAGATTGACCTGCAGGCGCTGAAGGTTGACCTGATGAGCTTCTCGGCGCACAAGACCTATGGCCCCAAGGGCATGGGCGCGCTGTTCGTGCGCAAGAAGCCTCGCATCCGTCTGGAGGCGCAGATTCACGGCGGTGGTCATGAGCGTGGCTTCCGCTCCGGCACGCTGGCGACGCACCAGATCGTCGGCATGGGTGAGGCGTTCCGCCTGGCGAAGGCCGAGATGAAGACCGAGAACGAGCGCATCCGCATGCTGCGTGATCGTCTCTACAAGGGCCTGAAAGACATCCCCGAGGTGTTCATCAACGGCGACATGGAGCAGCGCGTTCCGCACAACCTGAACGTGAGCTTCAACTTCGTCGAAGGCGAAAGCTTGATCATGGGCGTGAAGGAAGTCGCGGTATCGTCCGGCTCGGCCTGCACGTCGGCGTCGCTGGAGCCCAGTTACGTGCTGCGTGCGCTCGGTCGCAGCGACGAACTCGCGCACAGCTCGATCCGCATGACGGTCGGCCGCTTCACGACTGAAGCAGACATTGACAACACGATTGCAACGATGAAGCGCACGGTGGAAAAGCTGCGCGCGATGAGCCCGCTGTGGGATATGCACCTGGAGGGGATTGATCTTTCCACCGTGCAGTGGGCTGCGCATTAATGCGCTACGCGCAGGACGAATGACGAAAGACGAATGACGCAAAGCGGATGACACTTTCCAGTTCCAGCAGACTGTTTCGTCACTCGTCATTGGTCATTCGTCCTCAAATTTACGGAGTAAATTTTCATGGCATATAGCGAAAAAGTCGTCGATCACTATGAAAACCCGCGCAACGTCGGGTCGTTCGCCAAGGACGAAGCCGATGTTGGTACCGGTATGGTCGGTGCACCGGCCTGCGGTGACGTGATGAAACTGCAGATCAAGGTTGGCGCCAATGGTGTCATTGAAGACGCAAAGTTCAAGACTTACGGCTGCGGCTCTGCCATTGCATCATCTTCGCTGGTGACCGAATGGGTCAAGGGCAAGACGCTTGATGAAGCGATGAACCTGAAGAACACCCAGATCGCCGAGGAACTGGCGCTGCCGCCAGTGAAAATTCACTGCTCGATCCTCGCCGAAGACGCAATCAAGGCGGCGGTGCAGGACTACAAGGCGAAGCACACCGCGCCTGAAAAAGCGACCGTTTAGTTGTTAGTCCGTTCGTGGTGAGCGTGTCGAACCATGAACACGCTAGTTACTTGATCAAGTTGCATGAATCGTAGGGCGGGCACTGCCCGCCTTGTGCAGAACCGGCGGGCAGTGCCCGCCCTACGAAGGTAGTTGTTTATGTCAGTCACTCTCACCCAAGCCGCCGCCAATCACGTCCAGAAGTACATCGCCAAGCGCGGTCGCGGTATCGGTATTCGTCTCGGTGTGAAGACCACCGGGTGCTCGGGCCTTGCCTACAAACTTGAGTATGCCGACGAGTCGCAACCCGAGGATCTGGTGTTCGAAAGCTTTGGCACCAAAGTGTTGATCGATCCGAAGAGCCTCAGCGTCCTTGACGGTACCGAGCTTGATTTCCAGCGCGAAGGGTTGAATGAGGGCTTCAAATTCAACAACCCGCGTGAAAAGGCGCGTTGCGGCTGCGGCGAATCGTTCACGGTGTAACGCAGCGTCGCGCATGACTTCGTTTCGCAGGAATATTGAGCCGGCTGTCCGTCGCGAGTTGAATGCGGCGTCGCTGGTGCAAGCGCCGGCAGCGCAGTTTCGTCACCTGGAACGCGCTCACGTCCTCGGTCAGCAGTCCACCGCACTGCACGTGCTGGCCCACCTTCGCATGGCCCGATGGGCTTTTCACCAGAAGGACATGGCGGAACTGCGCGGACAACTGATGCGCATCATCGGTGCGGCAACCAAGACCGTGTTTGGCTGGGTTCCTACCGGCAACACCGGCGGCGCCAACGTCAGCCCGTTCAAGCCGTTGCCGATTCCCGATGATCTCGCGGCAGAAATTGCTGCGGCACGCCGGGGCAGGTAAGCGTGATGAACGCTTTTGAGGCGTTCGGCTTGCAGGCGGACACCAATATCGATTTGTCGGCACTGGCCTCGCGCTATCGCGACCTGCAATCTGCAGTACATCCCGACCGCTTTGCCAACGCGACCGACGTCGAGCAGCGCATCGCCATGGCACGTGCCGTCGAGATCAACGATGCCTACAACACGCTGAAAGACCCGGTGCGGCGGGCGATGCACTTGTTGTCGCTCAAGGGCATCGACGCGCTGGCCGCAAGTGACACGTCAATGCCGGTGGACTTCCTGATGGAACAGGTTGAATGGCGCGAGGCGCTGGCCGACGCCAAGCTGAAGGAAGACAGCGAGCGGCTGGAAGAAATGGCGAGCGAGATCACCAGTATCCTGCACTCGCTCGGCGATACCTTTGCGGCCGCCTGGCGCGGCGAGCATCTGCCGGTTGCGACGACGCTGGCGCGCAAGATGCGCTTCATGCAGAAGCTCGGTGACGAGGTCGATGCCGCGCTGGCCGATCTGGAACAATAGCCCGCACTCCCCGGCTCAAGCCCACAACAGAAAAAACACGCATGGCGCTGCTGCAAATTTCCGAGCCCAACGAAAGCCCCGAACCGCACACGCGACGGCTGGCGGTGGGCATAGATCTCGGGACCACCAACTCGCTGGTCGCGACCATTCGTAACGCGGTGCCCGAGTGCCTGCCCGATGTCGATGGCCACACCATGCTGCCGTCTGCCGTGCGCTATGGCGAAGAGGGCGTGATCGAGATCGGCGATGCGGCGCTCGCGCATCGTGGCGATGATGCGCTCAACACCATCACTTCGGTCAAACGCTTCATGGGCCGCAGCGTGGCTGACCTGCGCGGCGATGCCACGGCACGCTACCAGTTCTCGACGCCGACTGGTGATGGCAAGGGCCAGCTCAAGATCACCACGCGGCAGGGTGCGATGTCGCCGATTGAAATCTCGGCGGAGATTTTGCGTGCGCTTAAGGATCGCGCGGAGCAGAGCCTTGGCGGCCCGCTGTATGGCGCCGTGATCACGGTGCCAGCATACTTCGACGACGCGCAGCGTCAGGCCACCAAAGACGCTGCCAAGCTCGCGGGACTGAACGTATTGCGGCTGCTCAACGAGCCCACTGCTGCGGCCGTCGCGTACGGACTCGACAAGCATGCTGAAGGCACTTTCCTGATCTACGACCTCGGCGGCGGCACCTTTGACGTGTCGATCCTGCGCCTGTCGCGTGGCGTGTTCGAGGTGCTGGCGACGGCGGGTGATACCCATCTCGGCGGCGACGACTTTGATTCGGCGCTGGCCAAGCACGCCTTCGATACCTGGGGCCTCACACGCACGCTGTCGCCGACAGGGCAGGCCAATCTGCATGCCGCCGCGCGTGGCGCGAAAGAAGCTCTGACCGACGCGGCGACAGCAACAATCAAGGTCAACTGGGGCTGTGGCTTCGACAGCTCCCTCGACGTAGAGCGCGAGCAGTTTTTCTCGCTCACGCAGCCGCTGGTTGACCGCACGCTAACGGCCGTCAAGCGCGCGCTGCGCGACGCCAAAGTGAAGGCGGAAGAGATTGACGGCGTGGTGCTGGTCGGCGGCGCGACGCGCATGCCGCATGTGCGTGCCGCGCTGCAGGCACATTTCGGCAAGCCGCCGCTGGCTGACATGAATCCCGACGAGGTTGTGGCGCTGGGCGCCGCGATCCAGGCCGACCAGCTGGCGGGCAACGCCAGCGCAGGCGGTGAACATCTGCTGCTTGATGTGATCCCGCTGTCGCTCGGGCTGGAGACGATGGGTGGGCTGGTCGAAAAGATCATTCCGCGCAACTCGACCATCCCGGTGGCCAAGGCGCAGGAGTTCACCACCTTCAAGGACGGCCAGACCGCGATGGCGCTGCACGTGGTGCAGGGCGAGCGTGAGCTGGTGGCTGATTGCCGTTCGCTGGCGCGTTTCGAACTGCGTGGCATCCCGCCGATGGTGGCGGGCGCGGCGCGCATTCGCGTGACCTTTCAGGTGGACGCTGATGGCTTGCTGTCGGTCAGCGCTACCGAGACCACCAGCAATGTCCGCGCCGATATCGTGGTCAAGCCGAGTTACGGTCTGGGTGACGGCGAAATTGCGAGCATGCTGCAGAGCGCTTTTGCCGCGGCCGGCAGCGACATGCAAGCGCGTGCGCTCGCCGAGGCGCGCGTTGATGCCCAGGCGCTGATCGCTGCGTTGTCCAACGCGGTGAATGTTGACCGCGCGCTGTTGAACGATGCCGAGCACGCCGCGCTATCGTCACAAATTGCCCATCTGAAGCAGTTGGCCGAGGGCAGCGACCATCGTGCCATTGCGCGTGCGACCGAGGCGCTCAATGTGGCCAGCACTGATTTTGCCGGGCGGCGAATGGATCGCGCAGTGCGCGAGGCCCTCACCGGCCGCCGTATCGACAGCGTTGAAAAGATGGTTTGAGCGATATGGCGGTCATCAAAGTGCTCCCACACCCGGAGCTTTGCCCCGAGGGTGTTCAATTCACGCCGAAGCCCGGTGTGTCGCTGTGTACGGCCCTGCTTGACGCCAATATCGGCATCGAGCATGCGTGCGATCAGTCGCTCGCCTGTACCACGTGCCACGTGATCGTTCGCGAAGGCTTCAGCAAGACGGGCGAAATGAGCGAGGACGAAGAAGATCTGCTCGATCGCGCGTGGGGGCTGACCAGTGTGTCGCGTCTGTCCTGCCAGGTGAAGGTGGGTGACGATGACCTCACCGTGGAGCTGCCGAAATACACCATCAACCACGCGCGGGAGAATCACTGATGGCTGCGCCCAAGCTCAAATGGACCGATTCGCTGGAAATCGCGATCCAGCTCACCGACGCCCATCCTGATGTGGATCCGGCGCAGGTGCGCTTCACGGCGCTGATGGACATGGTGCTGGCGCTGCCCGAGTTTGACGACGACCCGAAGCACTGCGGTGAGCGCATTCTGGAGGCCATCCAGCAAGCGTGGATCGATGAACTGGACTGACAGCTTTCTCATCAACTCCTTGTTGCACGTGGGCTAAGACCACGAAAGTGATAAAAGTCGACTTGTCGGCGAAGTGTGCTTTCAGCCCAAAGTGAATGCGGCTTAGCCTGAAAAGTTGATGACCAGTGCGCTGCAAAGGAACTTGACGCAACGCAGGGCGCCTAACCGGTGTTCTGCGAAAATGTTTTTATGAATCGTGTTCGCATTCTGCTGGTCTTGCTGATTGCCTTTACCCTGCCGTGGCAGGGCGTGGCGGCGACCACGCGCGTGCATTGCGTCGTGATGGGCGGGAGTGCGGCCGCGATGCATGTGCCGCAGCACGCCGGCGGCTCACATGGTGCGCACAAGCATGCTGCCGACGCGACAACTGCCGATCGCCATCATGCGCACGCTACGCACGGCGACATGCCGGCAACAGGTGACAGCAAAGCCGATTGCAGCGCGTTCTGTTGCGCGGCAACGATCAGCGCGTCGCCGGCACAGATGATCGTTCCGGTGCCAACGCTGCCGCTGTTGCCCGAAATACCGGCCGTACGTCCGACCTACGACCCTGACGGCTTCGACCGTCCACCACGAACCTGAAGACACCGTAACCGCCCATCACGTCAGGATGCGGCGGGAAGCGCCCTTGCGCGCAAAAAGTGCTGGTGCCGAGCGCACCCACCCGGTTTTGTTTTCGGAGTTTGTCGATGTTGTTTTCAAGCGATAGCCTGCGCGGCCACGCCCGGCGCTACTGGCGAGACGATGCGCGTTCCTTGGTTCGGGTCCTGGTCCTGCTCACCGGGATCAGCTTGACCGGTTTCTCTACTGCGGCATTGACCGCGCCCGATCCCGCCAGTGCGGACTTGCCAGGCATTGCCCCGGTGTACCGCTCGGCATTCGACGGATACCGCAGTTGGCAGGACCGGCCCGTGCAGCCCTGGACCGCCAGCAACGAGGCGACTGCCCGCGCCGGCGGTTGGCGCGCCTACGCGCGCGAGGCCGCGCGCGACGCAGCGCGCGAGTCAACTGTTGCTCCTCCGCCTGCATCAAGTCCCCAGGTCAAACCGCCCGCAGGGCAGCAACCAGCAAAGGGCTCCACACATGCGCACTAGGGCAATTTCGCTCCCCGACAATGGATGGCAAAAATTGGCGTGCAACGCGCTGGCGGCGCTTGGGGCGCTGATCATCCTCGGCGGTTGCGCATCGACGCGCCCGGCATCGACGGTCGCCAACGTGCAGAAGATGGCGCGTGAGCTCGGCGGTGTCAGTGTGGAAGCCGCGCGCAATGGCGAAGATCGACGCGCGATTGAGAATCGTGTGGCGACGTTGCTGGCGCAGCCGCTCAATGCCGAAAGCGCGGTTCAGGTGGCGCTGCTCAACAATCGCGGCCTGCAGGCGACGCTGGCTGAACTCGGCGTCGCCGATGCCGAGTTGCTGGAGGCCAGTCGCCTGCCCAACCCAGGCCTCACCATCAGCCGCCCGCGCAGTGGTGCCAACCTTGAAATCGAGCACTCGCTGCACTACAGCCTCGCGCGACTGCTGGTGTTGCCACTGCTG
This sequence comes from Casimicrobium huifangae, assembly GCF_009746125.1. NCBI lineage: Bacteria > Pseudomonadati > Pseudomonadota > Betaproteobacteria > Casimicrobiaceae > Casimicrobium > Casimicrobium huifangae. The sequence continues at coordinate 2,772,592 of NZ_CP041352.1, read as the reverse complement.
AAGCGAACCGAGGAAGCACGCTTCGAGCAGACGCAACGGGCAGTCGCCGTGGAAGTGCTGACACTGGCCTCGGAGACACGCAAGGCCTGGTACCAGGCAGTTGCTGCCACCGAGTCCGCACGCTACCTCGCGCAGGTGAAAGACGCGGCCGAAGCGAGTGCTGAACTGGCGCGACGCATGGCCGAGGCGGGCAACTTCAATCGTCTGCAACGGGCACGCGAACAGGCGTTCTATGCCGAGGCGACGCTGAATTTGGCGCGGGCGCAGCAGGCGGCGACAAGTGCCCGCGAGCGGCTGACGCGTCTGCTCGGGCTGTGGGGAGATCAAACAGCGCTTGCATTGCCAGAGCGGCTACCTGAACTGCCCGTGAACTTGCCGGAACGCGTCGATCTCGAACGCACCGCGCTGACGCAGCGGCTGGATGTGTTGAGCGCCAAATTTGGCGCCGAGCGGACCGCGCGCAATCTCGGTCTCACCCGGACCACGCGCTTCCTGAATCTTCTCGATCTTGGACTCACGCGCAAGACGTCAGAAGGCAATTCGTCCAATCTTGGCTATGAGTTGTCCATCGAGTTGCCGCTGTTTGACTGGGGTGAATCGCGTATCGAAAAGGCTGAGGCTTACTACATGCAGGCGGTCAACCGCGCTGCCGAGACTGCGGTGAATGCGCGTTCGGAGGTCCGTGAGGCCTATCTTGCCTGGCGCACTGCGTACGACGTTGCCCGGCATTACCGCGATGAAATGGTGCCGCTGGCAAAGCGCATCTCGGACGAAAACCTGTTGCGTTACAACGGCATGCTGATTGGCGTGTTTGAGCTGCTGGCCGATACGCGCACTCAGATCGCCACTGTCAACGCAGCGATCGGCGCGCAACGCGACTTCTGGCTGGCCAATGCTGATCTCGACATGGCGATGGTCGGCAAACCCAATCTCACCTCATTCGCCACGACGGGCGGCGCCGCGAGCACATCGCAAGCCGGCGGCGGACATTGACGAGGCACATGTGATGACTTCAAGACGACAATTTTTTGCTGGTGCCGGCACTGTTGCCGCCGCGGTGACGGCGGGCGCGGTGAGCCGTGTGGCGCTTGCCGCACTGCCTGAACCCGTGCTGCAGATGCGGGCCGACACCATGCCGCCGCTGACACCGAACAGCGGCCGCCCCTACAACCCGGTGGTCACACTCAACGGCTGGACCTTGCCGTGGCGCATGAACAACGGCGTGAAGGAATTTCATCTGGTCGCCGAACCGGTGGTGCGCGAAATGGCACCGGGGATGAAAGCGCATCTGTGGGGCTACAACGGACAAAGCCCGGGCCCGACCATTGAAGTGGTGGAAGGTGATCGCGTGCGCATCTTCGTCACCAACAAGCTGCCCGAACACACCAGCATGCACTGGCATGGCCAGCGCTTGCCGAACGGCATGGACGGTGTGTCAGGGCTGACGCAACCCTCAATCCAGCCGGGCAAGACGTTCGTCTATGAGTTTGTGGCGCGGCGACCCGGCACCTTCATGTATCACCCGCACGCTGACGAAATGACGCAGATGGCGATGGGCATGATGGGCTTCTGGGTGACACACCCGAAAGCGAAGCATCCGTTGATCAGCGAGGTCGATCGCGATTTCTGCTTCCTGCTCGCAGCCTATGACATCGATCCCGGCAGTTACACGCCGAAGATCATGACCATGCTCGACTTCAACCTGTGGACGTGGAATAGCCGGCTGTTCCCGGGCATTGACTCATTCAACGTGCGCCATGGTGATCGCGTCCGAATGCGCATTGGCAATCTGACGATGACTAATCATCCAATCCACGTTCACGGTCACGAGTTTGAAGTGACTGGCACAGATGGCGGGCCGGTACCGAAAACCGCCCGCTGGCCGGAAGTGACGACCGACATCGGTGTTGGCCAGATGCGCCAGATTGAATTCATCGCCGACGAAGAAGGCGATTGGGCGATGCACTGCCACAAGAGTCACCACACCATGAACGCGATGGGGCACAACGTGCCCACGATGATCGGTGTCGATCACAGCGGGGTCGCCGCCAGGATCAACAAGCTGATCCCGGACTACATGGTGATGGGTGAGCGCGGCATGGCCGACATGGCCGAGATGGAAATGCCGCTGCCCGACAACACGATTCCGATGATGACCGGCCAGGGGCCGTTCGGCGGTGTCGAGATGGGCGGCATGTTCAGCGTGCTCAAAGTGCGACGCGAGCAGAAGCGGGGGGACTACAGCGACCCTGGCTGGTTCAAGCACCCGCCAGGGACGCAGGCTCGCGAGTGGACCGGCGCCGCACCGGCCACGCCGCGTGCAAGTGATGCAGGCGGTGGGGCAATGCCCCGTGTCGCAACCCCTGTCACCAATCAACGGCCCGGCACGTCTGGCGCGACGGTCGAAGTGCAGGTGCGCAAGCCCGTGGGAACGGCCGGTCACGGGGGGCATGGACAATGAGCGGCCCCCCGCGGTATCTCCGGCGCATGATCGCCGTGACTCTGGTGACGGGCATTGCCGGAGTGAACACCGTCCACGCACATGGTGAGCACGCCAGCACTGAATCAGTCAAAGCGCGCAGCGCCACCAAGACGACAGTGAAAGAACAGAAGGCTTGGGGAATTGCTGGCGATACCAAGGCTGTGCGCCGCACGGTGAACGTGACCATGCTGGACAGCATGCGCTTCGCGCCCGACGCGATCACGGTGCGAGTTGGTGAGACATTACGCATCCGCGTGCACAACACGGGAACGATGCTGCACGAATTCGTGATCGGCACACCGGCCGACAACGCTGCCCACGCTGAACTGATGCTCAAGCACCCGGGCATGGAGCACGATGAGCCCTACATGGCACACGTGGCGCCAGGCAAGACTGGCGAAATCGTCTGGCAGTTCAACCGTGCGGGCGAGTTCGAATTCGCCTGCCTGATTGCCGGGCACTATCAGGCCGGAATGCGAGGCACGCTCCGCGTCCTGTCGACGCGCGGACACTAACCCTTTCTGGCCATTTAACTACTTTCTAACGACGTCAAGCAAGCAAAGGTCAAATCAATGCAATCCAGCCAAATCCACTTCATTCGCACCGTCGTGCTTACCGCCTTTGCGGCTGGGGCCGCTCCGGTAATGCTGTCACTCACCGCAATAGCTCACGCAGCCGACAATCATGCCAGCCACGCTGGACATGTCCCGGCGGCAGCGACGCCTGCTATCGAGCCAGCAGAAGGCGAAATCCGCAAGATCGATACCGATGCCAGAAAGATCACCATCAAGCATGGTGAGATCAAGAATCTTGACATGCCGGCAATGACGATGGTCTTCCAATTGCAGGAAAGCGTTCAGATCGGCACGCTCAAAGTGGGCGACAAGATCAAGTTCAAAGTGGCTAGCGTCGCGGGGAAGTACACAGTCACCGAGTTGCAGGTCATCAAATAGGCGAAATGCGGATAGGATCCGACTACTTCAATTGCACGCGGCACTCCTGCATTCGGCCAACAGTGTTTGACATATCGGACAGTCGCTACGCTGTTCGCTCGTGCGGAGGACCGTAACGATCCACTATTTGTGACTATTCATGGGCATGCGATGTTCGGGCTGATCATGGTCTGAATCTCCGTGTTTGTGGTGTCCGTGGTGCATGAACAGGTGCATCAACGGGCACGCCAAAAGCAGGAGATAAGGGCTTAGCCCAAAGATATGGCCCCAGTGCTCGCGAAGCGCGAACGCAATAGCGATCACGGCGAGCATCAGGGCAGCGACTCGGCAGCGTGCCACAGCAGATGACGTTTTGCGAGAGGGATTGTCGTTCATTTTCGTGAGCGCCATGTTCAGCAGAACACCGGTAGGATACGCCTGTATTCGCTCCTCTTTTTGTCCGTCGCGCAGTTAGTCGTTCCTGCCCGCTTTTGTGTTGCTTCATCGCTAACCAGATTCTCGGAAAACTGCCCGCATCGAAGAGAACATTCACCTTCTTGTGCAAGATCCTTGGTAACGCAGATTCGCAGCTAGATCCGTGCAGATCCGGTTTTGGTAGATGCTCAACGAATTCGTATTCCCCAGTCGATGAAGATCGGGTTTTGATCAACTGTTTTCATTGCGAGCCGTGCAGATGAACGAACACGAACACCATCACCATCAAGATCACACATCAATGCCAACCGGACACTCCGGCCACCGCACGCCGGCTGCCGTGTCGTCAGGGTCGGCGGCGCCACCTGATCGTGAGGCCGATGCTACTGACGTGCCAGCAGCTATCAATGGCAGGGTGATCTATACCTGCCCAATGCATCCGCAAATTCGCAAGGATGGCCCCGGTATTTGCCCCATCTGCGGCATGACACTGGAGCCGGTTATGCCGACCCTCGACACCGATGACAACCCGGAGCTTGAGGATTTCCGTCGACGATTCTGGTGGACATTGCCGCTGACGGCGGTGGTTACCTTGCTCGCGATGTTTGGTCACCGCATTGCGTGGCCGGGCGCGGCCTTGCAGAGCTGGATCGAGCTGTTGTTCAGCCTGCCCGTTGTGCTGTGGGCGGGCGCTCCCTTTTTCGTGCGCGGTTGGCAGTCTGTCGTCAACCGTAGTCCAAATATGTGGACACTCATCGGGCTGGGTACCGGTGCAGCTTTTTTGTATAGCGTCATTGCGACCGTAGTACCCGGTGCTTTTCCTGCTGATTTTCAGTCAATGGGGCGGGTGTCGGTTTACTTTGAAGCAGCGGCTGTGATCATTTCGCTGACGCTGCTTGGACAGATGCTGGAGCTGAAGGCGAGATCGCAGACATCTGCCGCCATCAAATCGCTGCTCGGTCTTGCACCCAAGACAGCGCGGCGCATCGGCGCGGATGGCACTGAAGAAGATGTGCCGTTATCGCATGTGCATGTTGGCGACGTCCTGCGCGTCAGGCCCGGCGAGAAAGTGCCGGTGGACGGCGTGGTCACTGAGGGCAGCAGCGCCGTTGATGAGTCAATGCTGACCGGCGAGCCGATTCCGGTGAGCAAGCGTCCCGGCGACAAACTGGTTGGTGCCTCGCTCAACACCACCGGGGCGATGGTGATGCGCTCCGAAAAGGTCGGTGCGCAGACGCTGCTGTCGCAAATCGTGCAAATGGTGGCACAGGCGCAGCGTTCCCGTGCGCCAATGCAGCGAATGGCGGACCGCGTAGCCGCCTACTTCGTCGTGGGAGTCGTCATCATCGCGTTGCTGACGCTGATTGGCTGGGGCGTGCTGGGGCCGGCACCAAGCTGGGTGTACGGACTCGTGAATTCGGTCGCAGTATTGATCATTGCTTGCCCCTGTGCCCTTGGTCTCGCGACGCCAATGTCAATCATGGTGGTGACCGGCAAGGCGGCAACACAAGGCATTCTCTTTCGGGACGCAGCTGCGATCGAGAATCTCAGAAAAGTGAACACGCTGATCGTTGACAAGACCGGTACCCTGACCGAGGGAAAGCCGCGGTTCAACGCCGTCGTCAGTGCCGGCGCGCTGAGTGAGGACGATGTATTGCGTCTCGCGGCCAGTCTCGACCAGGGCAGCGAGCACCCGCTGGCCGCTGCGATTGTTTGGGCCGCCAGCGAACGGGGCCTCCCGTTAACCAAGCCGGAATCATTTGAATCCGCGACCGGCATCGGCGTGCAGGGGCGGGTCGGTGGTGATGCCCTGATGCTTGGCAATACAGCGCTTATGGCGCAGGCGGATGTGACCGTTGACTCGTTGAAGGATCAAGCGGAAACGTTGCGTGCATCTGGCGCCAGCGTCATGTATCTGGCGGTGAATCAGCGCCTCGCGGGACTACTCGCCGTCTCGGATCCGATCAAGGAAAGTACGCCAGAAGCCGTGGCACAGCTACAGCGAACTGGCATTCGCGTCATCATGGCAACTGGCGATGGTGTTGCTACCGCTCGCGCGGTCGCCAGTACGCTCGGCATCGACGAGTACTACGGTGAAGTAAAACCGGCAGACAAGCTGTCGCTGGTGACGCGATTGCAGCAGGAAGGCAGTATCGTCGCCATGGCGGGGGACGGTATCAACGACGCGCCTGCTCTGGCGAAGGCCGACGTCGGTATTGCGATGGGAACGGGAACAGATGTTGCGATGAATAGCGCTCAGGTTACGCTCGTCAAGGGCGATCTGCGTGGCATTGCTGCTGCGCGAGAGCTCTCGGCCGCGAGCGTGAGCAACATGAAACAGAATCTTGGCTTCGCCTTTATCTACAACGCACTTGGCGTGCCGTTGGCTGCGGGCCTGCTGTACCCATTCACTGGGTGGCTGCTTTCACCGATGATCGCTGCCCTTGCGATGAGCCTGAGTTCAGCGTCAGTGGTGGCGAATGCTTTGCGCCTGCGTCTCGCGAGACACACGGCTCAGGGGATGCTGGCCTGACGCATGGACATCGTTGCGCATGGGCTGTGGGCTGGTATTGGCGTCTCTGCGGCGAGTCGGTATTGGGCAATCGACCGCAAGACGGCCATTGCCACGGTTCTGGCGGCCATGGTGCCCGATGTCATTCAATTGCTGCCGTTTGTGGGTCGAGTGTTATTTGATGCCGACGGCGTCAAGGTGCTTACGGCTTATGTGACGGCTCTCCCCGGAATGGAGCCGGCACTGCCGCCAGCGGTGGCTTCGCTCACCCATCACCTGCACTGCATCATGCACAGCGCCGTGGTGGCTGGTGTGGTGACGGCACTTTACTGGATTGTCATGCGTTCGCTGTGGTTGCCCCTGCTTGGCTGGTGGTCGCACATCGTCATCGACGTGTTCACACACTCGGCAGACTTCTACCCTGTGCCCGTGCTCTACCCCTTCACCGAGCGCGGATTTGACGGGCTTGCGTGGAATACACCGTGGTTTATGGTAGCCAACTATCTGGTGATCGCATGCGCGATTGTCTACTTGCGCCTCACCCGGCGCCCGGTGGTGGAACGATAGGCACCATCGGCAACCAGGTGCGGCACCATTCGCTACGGCAACACCTCGCGCCGCAGGAGGACTTGACGAACCTGGTGTTGATCGGGCGAGGGTGCCATACCGCATGGAACGCAACACCTGCGTCGAGCGCTGTGCGCGGACGTAACAACCGTTGCACATGCTGCACGAACACACTCTGCTGTTGTTGCAGGTGTTGCCGCAGTGGCAAGTGCGATCCTTTGCTGCATTATTTTTGACGGGCACGACGCCGCAATATCAGGTAGGCGGCGGGGATGACAAACATCGACAATAGCGGTGCCGTGACCATGCCACCCACCATCGGCGCGGCGATACGCTGCATCACCTCCGAGCCTGTACCTGCGCCAACCATGATTGGCACCAGCCCCGCCACGATCACTGCGACGGTCATCGCTTTCGGTCGCACGCGCAGTACCGCGCCATGATGGATTGCGTTCAGCAGGTCATCGTCGGTTGCCTTGCCGTTGGCGACGCTGGCGTCCCATGCCTGCCGCAGATAGAGCAGCATGATTACGCCGAACTCGGCCGCCACACCCGCCAGCGCGATGAAACCAACACCGCTGGCCACTGACAGATTGTGGCCAAGCACCCAGAGCAGCCAGACACCGCCAGCAAGAGCGAAGGGCAAGGTAGCCAGAATCAGCATCGCCTCGTCGAAGCGACGGAATGTCAGATAAAGCAGCACGAAGATGATCAACAACGTTGCGGGCACCACGATTTTCAGTTTGGCGCTGGCACGCTCCAGATATTCGAACTGACCTGACCACGACACGGACATGCCGGGTGGCAGCTTGATCTCCTTCGACACGGCCGCCTGCATCTCTTTCACTACCGTGCGTAGATCGCGGCCACGAATGTCAACGTAGACCCACCCCGACAGGCGAACGTTCTCGCTCTTGAGCATCGGCGGGCCGTCGGCAATCACCATATCGGCGACGTCAGACAAGCGCAGCCTCGCGCCGCGCTCGGTGAGGATTGGCAACGCGCGCAATTTCTCCAGCGAGTCGCGGATTTCGCGTGGATAGCGAACATTGATCGGGAAGCGCTGCAGGCCTTCGACCGTCTCGCCAATGTTGTCGCCACCGACGGCAGCTGACACGATGCTTTGCACATCAGCGATGTTGAGGCCAAACCGTGCAGCGCTGTCGCGGTTGATGCGAATGTCGACATAACGTCCGCCGCTCAACCGCTCGGCCAGTGCGGAGGTCACGCCGGGAACGGTTTTGACGATGCGCTCAATGTCGGTCGCTACCCGGTCAATCGACGCCAGATCGGTGCCTGCTACTTTCACACCGACCGGGCTCTTGATGCCGGTGGCCAGCATGTCAATTCGGTTGCGGATCGGCGGTACCCAGATGTTGGAGAGTCCTGGTACTTTGACGACACGATCCAGTTCTTCGACCAGCTTGTCCGGGGTCATGCCGGGTCGCCATTGCTCGCGCGGCTTGAACTGAATGGTGGTCTCCAGCATCTCCAGCGGCGCCGGATCCGTCGCTGACTCGGCACGGCCTGCTTTGCCGAACACCCGCGCGACTTCAGGTACGGTCTTGATGAGACGATCCGTCTGCTGCAAGAGTTCACCAACTTTTCCGGCGGATATACCGGGCAAGGCCGACGGCATGTAGAGCAGATCGCCTTCGTCCAGCGGCGGCATGAATTCGCCACCCAGCTGGGTCGCTGGCCACGCGCTGGCGATGGCCACCAAAAGAGCAGAAACCAATGTGCTCTTCGGAAAGCGCAGCACCGTGTTGAGCAGAGGCTGGTAAAGCGCGATCAGCAGCCGGTTCAGGGGATTCTTCTGTTCGTCGGGAATGCGGCCACGAATGAGATAGCCCATCAGCACCGGTACCAGCGTTACCGACAGCCCTGCTGCGGCTGCCATTGCGTAAGTTTTGGTGAAGGCAAGCGGGGCAAACAGACGACCCTCCTGTGCCTCCAGCGTAAACACAGGAATGAATGACAGCGTGATGATCAATAGTGAGAAGAACAGTGCTGGACCGACTTCTACGGCGGCATCGCCGATGACTCGCCATTGGGCCTCACTGTGCAGTTCGACGCCGGGATTCGCATGTCGCCAGTGTTCGATGTGCTTGTGGGCGTTCTCGATCATGACGACGGCAGCGTCGACCATCGCACCAATGGCAATGGCGATGCCGCCGAGCGACATGATGTTGGCGTTGACGCCTTGATGATGCATGATGATGAAGGCGATCAGCACGCCCAGCGGCAGCGACACGATAGCCACGAACGCCGAACGCAAATGAAACAGGAAAACCAGGCATACCAGCGCGACGACAATGAATTCCTCCGCCAGCTTCGTCTTTAGGTGGTCCACCGCGCGCAGGATCAGATCTGACCGGTCGTAGACAGGCACGATCTCGACGCCCGGTGGCAAACTGGGTTTGAGAGCGGCCAGCTTCGCCTTGACGGCGGCAATCGTTTCCAGCGCATTCTTGCCTGAGCGCATCACCACAACGCCACCGACGACTTCACCTTCGCCATCGAGCTCAGCGATGCCGCGGCGCATTTCGGGACCAACCTGAACACGCGCCACGTCACCCAGCCGCACTGATACCCCGGCATCCGTTGTCACCAGCGGAATCTTGCGGAAGTCATCCAGCGAGCGCAGATAACCTGACGCGCGCACCATGTACTCCGCCTCGCCAAGCTCCAGCACTGAGCCACCGGCCTCCTGATTGGCGCGCTGAACGGCTTCGATGACTTTGCTGTGCGGCAGGTTGTAGGCGCGCAAGCGCTCTGGATCAAGCACGATCTGATACTGCCGCACCATGCCTCCGATGCTGGCGACTTCGGACACGTTGGCAACTGCCTTGAGCTCGTACTTCAGGAACCAATCCTGCAGTGCTCTGAGCTGCGACAGGTCTTGCTGACCAGTTCTGTCGATCAGTGCGTACTCATAAACCCAGCCGACGCCGGTAGCATCCGGCCCGAGTGCCGCCGTGGCGCCACGTGGCAAACGTGCCTGCGCCTGATTGAGGTATTCGAGTACGCGCGAGCGAGCCCAGTAGGGATCGGTGCCATCCTCGAACAGCACATAGACGAATGAGTCACCGAAGAACGAATAGCCACGCACGGTCTTCGCGCCCGGTACCGACAGCATGGTGGTGGTCAGCGGATAGGTGATCTGGTTCTCGACAATCTGAGGCGCCTGACCGGGATAAGTGGTGCGGATGATGACCTGGACATCGGAGAGGTCGGGAATGGCATCCAGCGGCGTGCGCTGCGCCGAATAGATGCCCCAGCCGGCGACGGTGAGTGTCGCCAGCAGCACCAGAAAGCGGTTGCCGAGTGACCAGCGAATGAGCGCCGCGATCATGGTGACTTGTCCTTGGGGGGTGTGTTGGCCGGGAGAACCTGCAGGCGGATCAACCGGAATTCATTGTCGCCGTGCGCTTCGAACTCGAAGGCGACGCGACTTCCTACCGTCAAGTTCGCAGGCAGTGCGGTCGCGGGCCGCTTGAACGGCATGGTCATGGCGCCCCACTTGAGCGTGGCGATCGGCCCGTGCGAAAGCGTTACTTCGCCTGTGTCTATCGCCTCAACGATTCCTTCGCCGTGATGCACAGGACGGGCTGGTGAGGACGGCTGTGACATGATGTCGCCGGAAAGGCGTGCAAGACCCGTGGTGAGACTCGCCTCAGAATCGAGCAAGAATTGCCCTGATACCGCGACTCGTTGTCCTGCCAGCAGTCCCTTTCGTATCTCGGTGAATCCGTTTGCCTCGGCACCGGTCTCGACGTCAACTGGGCGGAAGCGACCGTTCGATTCGCCGACCACCATGACGATAGTCCGGCGACCGGTCTGAATCACCGCTTCGGTCGGCACTTGCAAAACGTTGCCCTGAGCTACTCGACCGAAGCGCAGGCTGATGAACATCCCTGGAAGTAGTCGCCCGCGCGGATTTGGGAGTTCAATTCGGGTGCGAATGGTGCGCGTGGTCGCGTTGACTTCGGGCAGCAGCCCGCTGACGCGCCCTCGAAACACTTCGCCAGGCAGCGCAGGTGTCATGCCTTCAATCGTTGCTCCCGAACGTATCCCGGAGGCTTGGCTTTCGGGTATGTCCGCGTTTACCCAGACGGACGACAGTCCGTTGACCCGCATCAGGACGCTGCCCGCAGCAACGGCCAGACCCTCCCGTACGGCGAGCTCGGAGACCACGCCTCCGGAAGTGGCTGTCAGCGTCATTCGACGTTGCAATTGTCCCGATTGCTCAACGGCGCGGATGACGTCGTCCGGCATGCCCGCGATCACCATTCGTTGTCGGGCTGCGTCAACCAGCAAGCCAACGTCCGTGCCTTGTGTCTTGCGCACCGCCAGGAACTCTTCCTGCGCGGCTAGCCACTCCGGTACAAAGAGTTCGGCGACTGCCTGGCCTCGCTGCACCGAGTCGAGCGGCGCCCTGACCAGCAGCCGCTCGACGGTACCTGCAACGCGGGTGGACACGACAGTCGCCTCGCGCTCGTTATACGCGACCGTGCCACTGGCTTCGAAAGGTACGTTCAGCGGGCCACTTGCCACCGTGGCTGTGCGGATACCGAGGCTCTGCTGCACCTGTGGGTTGACGGCGACACCGCCCGCCATGCTGTCCACGTCATCAGCGTACTTCGGTACCAGTGCCATGTCCATATAGGGCGAGCGACCAGGACGATCAAACTTCTGCGAAGGCACCATCGGGTCGTACCAGTAGAGCACCCGCCGACCTGACGCTGGATTGGCTTCGTTGGTGGACGCTGGTGTGGCTGCCGTCATGGCGCCACCCGACGCTGCGGTTGGGTTCACCATCCTTTGCCCCTGATTCAGGCCGATCCACCATGCGCCGCCTGTCAGCAGCGACGCGCCGGCGATCACCAGCCCGATCTTGATTTGCGAACTCTTTTTCACTTTGCGCGCTCCGTGTTTGTGTATTGAGACGCACTGCCATCTGGTAGCAGATAGCGCAGTTGTGCCCAAGTCCGTGCCTGCTCTCGCTCGATGTCGAGTCGCTGCATGGCAATGTCGATTTCGTTACGACGTGCATCCACCACCGAGACGAGAGACACCGTTCCGCTGCGGTAACTGTTCAGCGTGGCAGTTGTCCGCTCCCGTGCCAGCGGCAACAACCTGTTGTCAAGCAAGCGAAGCCGATCACGGTGACTGCTCCACTCGGCACGAAGCGTCTGCCGTTCTGCGATGTGGCTGCGAATCAACTCCGCACGCTGTGCCACCCATTGGTCAATTTGGGCAACGCGCGCAGCAATGTCCAAATCCTGTCGGCGACTTGTCGCGACAGGCAAGGGAATGCTGACAGCAATTGAAAACAGGTTAGCTTTGTCACCGCCGCGCTGGCCCAGACTGATTTCCCAAGTCCAGTCTGGCCGTTTGGCCGCACTTGCAAGGTCCCTGTCTGCCAAAGCCGTGGCGATCTGTGCGTCCAGCGCCAGTACCGCCGGGTGGAGCTCCACCCCCTGATCGTCTGCTGGCACCGATGTCGCCCACGCTGGCAAACCGCCGCGGGTTTCTGGATTGGCCATGCGTCCGATCCAGCGCGCAAGTTGCGCTTGAGCGACTTGGCCTTGCCGGTCGACCTGAATCGCTCGATCATCTATCGTGGCGACTGCAGACTGTGCCAGCGCTACATCCGCTTGTGTATTCCGTCCGGCGCGATATGCGGCAATGGCAGCATCGACAGCCAGTGTGGCCTCGGCGCGCTGCGTTGCCAGCACTCTCCGTTGCTGATCACTGAAGAAAGTGTCGATCCACGCCAGGGCGGTTTCGCGCTGCAACGCTGCGATCTGCACGCGGCGGTTCTGATGCTCGCGTTGAATCTCTCCGTCCAGTCGACGGCGGCGCGCATCCAGCTTTTCGGAGCCGGTAATTTCCTGGGAAATGGCGATGCGACGCATCGTCATGGTGTCAGCCGTCAGTCGCCCGCGATCGTTCCCGCTTACTGGAAGGTTATCAACCCCGGCGCGGAGCACCGGGTCGGGCCATTCTCCAGCGCTTTGGCGCATTGCCTGAACGGCGCGAATCGAATGACCCTGCGCCTGCAGTTGCGGAGAATTTTCGACTGCAATTTGCAGGGCTTGGGCGAATTCGATGCTGTTCGTGGAGGCGCCAGGTTCGGCTGACGCTGGCGTTTGCCAAGGGGCGAGAAGGGTAAAAGCCACCGCTGTCTGCCACAACTTCCACGATGGGCGGTGGCCAACAGACGCTTTGCAATGAGTTCGAGGTAGTTCGGGTTTGCAACGAGCACAAACATGGTCGGCCAAGGCACTTAGCATGGCGCATCTCCTTACGTTCAGACAACGGACGCGACGCTGCAGCGCAGTGAGCTGCAGCAGACGGACTAGTGACGTTTGAACGCTACGGAGCGGGAGGTCGTTCGAGGCGGACGACTTCAGCGGAGCTGAAGTTCGCGAAAGGTGCCCGAAGTGCTTCGAGCGGACGATCTTGAGGCCGGGAAGCGTTATCGGCTGGCAGCAGCCCGATCGAGTGAGCGAAGGCGCAAAGTGCACTCAAAGGGCATGCTGCATCGTCTGCCGCTGCGCTGGTAGCTGACGAATCGTGATGATGCGTTGCGCCATCTTGATGGACTGCTGCTCCCTCACTCACACGAGACAGCTCGCAGCTCAGCTCACAAGATTGGGCAAAGACGCTCCCTGACAGCAAAGTCATAAGGAGAATTGCAACCCATCGCCGCATCGTCTTATGCACTTGAACATAGTAGCACCCGCATTGAGCGTTGCTCTATGGCGAAATGTCCAAACTGCGATCCATTTGCGTTTGGTCAATGAGTGCGTGGCGGCTGGCAGAACGGCGGTACTGCGCCGTAAGCGTCTTCAGGCGATCAGCGCAAACGGTGAAACGATTAACGTTGCAGCTGGCGGCAGGACGTGTTCCCCAAGCGCGCGATACCGCCAAAAAGCAAAAGGCCCGCGAGGGCGGGCCTTTTGCATGCAGAGTCGCGAGCTACTGCTGTACGGTCTCGGGTTGTCCCGACGGTTTGCCGGTCTCTACCATTTGCATTGGCTCGGCGGCAACCTCGGCGCGCGGCGGGCGTGCGCGACCGCGCTTGACCGGTTCATCGGCCACTGCGGGCGACGGCGCGCCACTGCTGCGGGTTTCCATCATCTGCAAGCCAGCATCACCGGGCAACTGGTAGGTGAAGGGCTTCACCGATTCGCGTGCAGCCACTGGGGCGGCAGTCGCAGCCGGTGCGGCAGGAGCTGCGACTTGCGCCGCAGGTGCCATCGGGGCTGGGGCAGATACAGGGGCGCTTGCTGGCGCCGGCGCGGCATCGAACATCGACGCTTGCACCCCACCAGCCGCCTCGTTCACCTTCGGCGCGGTTACAACACCGGCATCACCCTGACTGTCGGTGGCTGCGCGTTCGCGGCGTCCTTCTCCACCTTCACCATTTTCGCCGCGTTCGCCACGGCTGTCGCGATCGCGGCGACGCGAACCACGTTCGCCGCGCGGCGGACGATCGCCACGTTCTTGCGACGTGCCATCGACTGTCGTTTGCGGTTGTGCGCTGGTGGCCTGTTGAACGTCAGCTGCTTGCGCTTCTGCGTTTGCAACCAGCGGTGCCGGCGCATTGTTGCCGTCGCGCGGCGGGCGATCACCGCGCTCGCCGCGTTCACGACGCCCGCCACGGTCACCGCGTTCACCGCGGTTTTCGCGATTCTCACGGTTCTCGCGCGGAGCCTTGTTGCTGTCGGCCGCGCCTCCTGCAACCACTCCGGCACCCGGCGTCACCGCTTCGGCGGCATTGGCCTGATTGCGTGCATCACGCTGTTCGCGCGGCTCGCGTTGCTCGCGCGGAGCGCGGTCGCCCTGACGGTTGCCGTCCGTGCGGCCGTCACGTTTAGCGTCACCACGATCCTTCCGGTCGCTACGGTTGTCGCGATCACCGCGACTTTCGTTGCGATCGCCTTTACCGTTGCGGTCCTTGCGATCACCACGGTCATTGCGGTCATTGCGGTCGCGGCGGTCACCGCGATCATTGCGACCACCACGGTCACGGTTACCGTCGCGGCGGTCATCGCGTTTCTTTTCTTCCGCCTTTGCGGGTTGTGGCTCAGCGACCGGTGCCGCAGCCTCAATGCCGAAGATCGACTTCACGCGCGCCCAAAGGCCAGCCTTTTGCATGGGCGCCACCGCCACAGGTGCTGCAGCAGCAACCGGTGTTTCCGGCTTCGGCTCGACGACCGGGGCCGGCTGCGCAGGCGTGATGCCCTTGACCGCAGCCTCGACGCGAACCTCGTGGGCTTCCTGCTTGATCGCCTCGACGGGATCAACCTGCTCGGGACGCTCGACCATCTTGTAGCTGGTCGGAAGCGGTTCGGCCGAGTTGAGCTCGTCGTGCTTCAGACGCTGCACCGTGTAGTTGGGCGTCTCGAGGTACATGTTGGGGATCAGCACCACGCTGACCTTGAGGCGCGTCTCGAGCGACTGGATGTCGAATCGCTTCTCGTTGAGCAGATAGGTCGCGACGTCAACCGGGACTTGCGCGATGACCTGCGCGCTGTTGTCCTTCATCGCCTCTTCCTGGATGATGCGCAGGATGTGCAGCGCGATCGATTCGGTCGAGCGGATGTGGCCGGTGCCGTGGCAGCGCGGGCAGGGCAGGTGGGCCGACTCGCCGAGGCTTGGTTTCAGGCGCTGACGCGACAGCTCCATCAGGCCGAAGCGCGAGATCTTGCCCAGCTGCACGCGGGCGCGGTCGAGCTTCATCGCGTCGCGGAGCTTGTCTTCGACTTCGCGCTGATGCTTGGACGACTCCATGTCGATGAAGTCCACGACGACGAGGCCGCCGAGGTCACGCAGGCGCAACTGGCGCGCGACTTCTTCGGCCGCTTCGAGGTTGGTGTTGAACGCCGTCGTCTCGATGTCGCCGCCTTTGGTGGCGCGTGCCGAGTTGACGTCGATCGAGACCAGCGCCTCGGTGTGGTCGATGACGATCGCGCCACCCGAGGGCAGGTTGACCGTGCGGCTGAACGCGCTTTCGATCTGGTGTTCGATCTGGAAGCGCGAGAACAGCGGCACATCGTCGTGATAGAGCTTGACGCGGCTGACCGTGTTGGGCATCACATGGCCCATGAAGCCCTTGGCCTGCTCGAAGATGTCTTCGGTGTCGATCAGGATCTCGCCGATGTCCTGCGTGTAGTAGTCGCGGATGGCGCGAATCACCAGGCTCGATTCCTGATAGATCAGCAGCGGTGCCTTGTTGCCCTTGGCGGCACCGTCAATGGCGGTCCACAGTTGCAGGAGGTAGTTCAGATCCCATTGCAGCTCTTCTGCGGTACGGCCAATACCGGCGGTGCGGGCGATGATGCTCATGCCGTTAGGCACTTCGAGCTGCGCCATGGTGTCACGCAGTTCGTTGCGGTCTTCGCCCTCGATGCGGCGCGATACGCCGCCGCCGCGAGGGTTATTAGGCATCAGCACCAGATAACGGCCGGCCAGCGAGACGAAGCTGGTCAGCGCGGCGCCCTTGTTGCCACGCTCGTCCTTCTCTACCTGAACGATCAGTTCCTGGCCAACCTTCAGGCTGTCGCCGATCTTGTTACGGCTGACATCAGCGTCGCCGGAGAGCACGGAGCGTGCGATTTCCTTGAATGGCAGGAAGCCGTTGCGCTCGGTGCCGTAGTCGACGAAACAGGCTTCCAGCGACGGCTCGACGCGCGTGATGGTGCCCTTGTAGATGTTGCTTTTGCGCTGCTCCTTGGAAGCAGACTCGATGTCGAGATCGATCAGTTTCTGACCATCGACGATGGCAACGCGCAGTTCTTCCGACTGGGTTGCATTGAACAGCATGCGTTTCATGCGTACCTTCCCGTTCAGCGAACGAGCGGTGAACCAGACGGATGCTGCTAAGCCAGTGAAATGTCACCGATTCTCGCGGCGCGCAGCGCGGGCGAGAATGGGCGCATAGATCTGAACAGAAAAATCGTGGCCTGACGGATGGGAGGCAGAACCTTGACCTGGCCAGACAACCGGGGCAACGAGTACGCGCGAGGCGCGGTCGCTGTCGGGGTGGGCAGGGCGGGAGCCCGGTCGTTGACCGGGAGGCTCACGCTGGTTGCGCTGTTGCGCGGGTTCATGACGAAATTTTCTTCTTGGGACTCGCCGTTGGTTATCGGGCGGCCCCGCTTCAATCTTTTTTCACAGGCCAGCGAGCAACGAAAGGCGCCGCGCGGTGGCTGAACTCTTACAATCGCCGCTTTTCCCGGTGGCGGCTTGACCGTGGAATCCGCGCGAATCCCGCTTACCTGACGCGAAGCGGATCATTGCTGACCCTCTGTTCGCCCGCACTTTCCATGATAGTCACCCAGAAAGCGCCTGTTGGTGGCGTGGACCCGTGCACCGGATTCAAAATGCCGCAGTTCCTTCGAACTACGTCAACAGGCAAATTATAAGGCAAATGAAGGACTTAGGACGCGTTTCTCGGCAATTTTCTGCCGCTGATGGAGCCTCCCGGCAGGGCGTCGATGACGCTGGCGCTGTGGTGGCGAAAGTGCGTCATCTTCGCGTAACCGAAGACTACGCCGGCCAGCGCGTTGACAACTTCCTTATCCGCGAGCTGAAAGGGGTGCCCAAGACGCATGTTTATCGCATCATCCGTTCCGGCGAGGTACGGGTTAACGGCGGTCGCGTGCGTGCCGAAACCAAGCTGTCAACCGGCGATGAGGTGCGGTTGCCGCCGGTCCGCGTGGCCGAATCAGCGATGGTCCCGACTGCACCCGGCGAGTTCCCGCATCCCGTGCTGTGGGAGGATCAGCACCTGCTGGCGGTCGACAAACCAGCCGGGGTGGCCGTGCATGGCGGCTCCGGCATCAGCTTTGGTGTTATCGAGCAATTGCGTATGGCGCGGCCGCAGGCGCCACTGCTCGAACTGGTGCACCGGCTCGACCGCGACACCTCCGGCGTATTGCTGATCGCCAAGACCCGTGCCGGCTTGCTGGGCATGCACGATACCTTGCGCGAAAAATCGGGTGACAAGCGTTACCTGGCCGCCGTCAAGGGCGAATGGGTGAACGACCGCCAACATGTAAAAGCGCCGCTGGCAAAGTACACGCGACCGGACGGCGAACGTCGGGTTGAGGTCAATGCCGACGAAGGACAATTCGCGCACACAATTTTCAACCTGCTGGAGCGGCGGCCCGAGATGAGTCTGCTTGAAGCGGAGCTGAAGACCGGTCGTACCCATCAGATACGTGTTCATCTGCAGCATCTGGGTTTCCCGATCGCCGGTGACGACAAATACGGTGATGCGGCGTGGAACAAGCTGTTGCGCGGGCGGCAACCGGTGCCGCTGCGGCGCATGTTCTTGCATGCCAAATCGTTCACGTTCGAGCACCCGGTGACGGGGCTGCCCATCACGGTGGAAGCCCCATTGCCGCGGGAGCTGGCCAGTTTCTGGTACGGCAACACGGCACCTGCGAGTAGTGGTTAAGGTTTTGCAATGAGTGAACGTCGTTACCCCCTGGTAGTGTTTGACTGGGACGGCACGCTGGCCGATTCCACGGCAGTGATCCGTCGCGCGCTTCAGCGCGCAGCGGGCGATCTTGGCTATCCGGTGCCTTCTGACGAGCAGGCCTCGTTCATCATCGGCATGGGACTGCGGCCTGCACTTGAGCACGCGGTGCCGACGTTGCGGGAGGCCGATCTGCTCCCACTGACGGAACGCTACCGCTACCACTTCCTGGCCGGCGAGAACGAAATCGTGCTGTTCGATGGCGTACCCGAGATGCTGGCATCGCTGAAGGGCCGTGGTCATTGGCTGGCGGTAGCGACCGGAAAGTCGCGGCGCGGGCTTGATCGCGCTTTCGAAACGCTCGGCCTGCGTGAGTTTTTCGCGGCATCGCGCTGCGCCGACGAGGGCTTTTCCAAGCCGCATCCGGGCATGCTGCACGCGATATTTGACGAAACGGGCATGCAGCCGTCGCAGGCGGTGATGATTGGCGACACCACGCATGACCTGCAGCTTGCCGAAAACGCTGGCGCCCATTCAATCGGCGTGACCTACGGCGCCCATGAGCCGGCGCTATTGAAAGCACACCGATCACTGACACTGGTAGATTCGGTGTCCGCGTTGCGCCATTTTCTCGAAACCAACGCCTGATTTTCAAAGTGGAACCCATGGATCAACTGCCGTCGCAGCCCGGCTGGGAACGGGAACTCGTCACCAAGCTTGCCCAGATGAATCTCAAGGAGCAGCGTGCCCGTCGCCGCTGGTCAATCTTCTTCCGGCTGGTGTGGCTTGCGCTTGCGCTTGTGGTATTCGCCGCGATCATGGGCTGGATCGGTCATGGCGGCAGCGGCAGCGATCGCTCCGGTCGCCACACCGCCCTGGTGCGGCTGGAAGGTGAGATCGACGATCACGGCAAGGCGAGCGCCGAAAACATCAATGCTGCACTGAACGCGGCATTTCAGGATCCGGACAGCGTCGCAGTGGTGCTCAATATCAACAGCCCGGGTGGTTCGCCAGTGCAATCTTCCCGCATCTACAACGAGATTCGCCGGTTGCGCAAAGACTACCAGGACAAGCCGCTTTACGTCGTGGTCGACGAAATGTGCGCCTCCGGGGGCTATTACGTTGCCGCCGCTGCGGACAAGATTTTTGTCGATGGTTCGAGCCTCGTAGGTTCCATCGGCGTGATCTTCCACGGTTTTGGTGTTGACAAGGCCATGGAGAAACTCGGCGTCGAATCGCGCACCGTCACGGCCGGCGAAAACAAGGCCTTCATGGATCCGTTCTCCCCAGCGAAGCCGGAACACAAGGCGCACCTGGAAGCAATGCTTGGCGAGGTGCATCAGCAATTCATCAAGGCTGTCAAGGATGGTCGCGGCGACCGGCTCAAGCTCAACACGCCTGGCCTGTTTACCGGCCTGATCTGGAGCGGTAACAAGGCGGTCGAAAATGGCCTGGCCGACGGACTTGGCTCGGTTGATAGTGTTGCCCGCGAAATCACCAAGGCAGAAGATCTGATTGACTACACCGTCGAAGAAAATGCCTTCGACAAATTCGCGCGCAAGCTTGGCACCAGCTTTGGCGCCGGCGTCATGCAGTCGATGGTCAAGGCAGGCTGGAAGTAGCCTTTTCGGTCCGGCCGGTGGGTACCGCGCGCAAGCGGCGCAGGCTCTACAGCGCGCCGATGGTCAGGGCTTCGGCGAACAGCTGACCCAGCTCCCTTGCGGCGTCGAGATCGGTACGTGCCAGATCACCACGCGATGACCCAGCCTCGCCGCCAACGCGGCGAGCGATGATGCCGGGGTGCGCCTTGCGCAGACGCCAGCCAGTGACGATGCGATCAACGCTCTGCATGGCGCCGGTTCCGTCATTGCCGGCGCACACCAGAACGGCGTACGGGCGTCCCGCGATGCGGCTTTCAGTGCCACCACCGTAAGCGGTTGTGTCCGTCATGCAGGCATAGAAGACACGATCAAAAAAGGCCTTGAGCGTGCCTGCCATATAGCCAAAGTTCTCCGGCGTGGCGAAGACCAGCGCATCGGCGCCCAGCAAGTCGCCAGCGTCCGCCACGGTTGCCGAGCGGGTGATCGCTGCTACCCCGTCAACGCCGCTGGCGCCATCCAGAAAGGCGCTCACCAGCGCGCGAGCGCCGCCGCTGGCGGAGTGGTGGATCACAAGTATGCGTTTCATCTGGATGTCGAAGCCGCGGATCAGCGGCGATCGTGTGGTGAGTGCTGCGAAACGATATTGTGCGCCCGCTGCTTTCCTCGCATTACAGGTATCTGGCAGGTGAGCATGCTCCGGCGATACCGGCAAAAAAAAAGGGCCAACGAATGGCCCTTTTTCCAGCACTCTCCAGCGATCAGGGATCAACCAGGGTAACCGTTGCCGTCGAGGTGCCACCGCGGCCATCGCTGATGGTGTAGGTGAACGCACTCACGTAGTAGCAGGCGTCAGTACCGTCATAGAACACGGCTTTGCCATCCGGTGTGATGCTGACTTTGCCCCGGCCGGCCGGTGGTTGTGTCAACGAGATGATGCGCAGCGGATCGCCGTCAGGATCACGATCGTTGGCCAGCAGCGAGCTCAACACCTTGGTGCCATAGCACGGGACGTCGACGCGATCATCCACGGCGACCGGCGGATTGTTCGGTGCGGCGTTGATGGTGACGTTGACCGTCGCTGTCGACGATCCACCCTTGCCGTCGCTGACGGTGTAGGTGAAGCTGTCGGTGGCTCCCGCCGGGCAGGTGGTTGCGTTTGGCGTGTAGACGATCTTGCCAGACGAGATGGCAGCGGTACCTTTGCCCGGTGTGGTGACGCTGGAGATGGTCAGCGTGTCGCCATCGGGGTCGGTATCGTTGGCCAGCACGTTGAACGTTGCCGCAGCGCTGCACTCAATGGTGTAGGCGTCATTGGCTGCAGCCGGTGCGCGGTTGAGATAGCGGCGGGCACCGGTTGTCTGCGTGGTGGTGACTTCAGCGAAGCGGTAGGTGTCGATTGCCGTCTTGTGCTGCGCCGAGTTGTGCAGCGCGCGGCTGACCCAGTTGTTGGGCACGTCCTCAATCACTTCCTTCTGCACCTGGCGCTCAATCATCGGCGCAGTGGCGGCGGCGGCTGTCGGCGTACCAGCGGAAGCGGCGGCAGGCGTCTGTGGCGCCGGCGCTGCGGCTACCGCCACCGGAACCCGCACTTCCTCGACCTTTTCCTTCACCACCAGCACGTCGGTGTCAGTACGGCGGTTGCGGAAGCTCTGGCCCTTCACTTCCGGGTACTTCGGCGACTTGCCTGCCTTGCCATCCGTCGTGACCAGATTCTCCGGCACGCCCTTGGAGACGAGGTATGCCTTGACCGCCTCGGCACGTTTCTTGGACAGCGCGAAGTTGTTGCGGTCAGATCCGGTCGGGCAGGTGTGGCCGACGACGTTGACCTTGAGTTCGACATACGGACGCTGCGCCGCGATGCGGCTGACCAGCCCATCCAGCTCCTTCAGCGCCGCCGGTTTGAGCTTGGCGGAACCGAGGTCAAAGTAGGTCTCCTGCGCGTCGCTGGCGTTGGCGCGGCTAACACGCTTTTCAAGGCGGGTAGCGGGTTCCTGCGGTTTGGTGGCGGTGCCGGCAGCCTTGGCAGCGTCAGCAGACGCTGCAGCGGCGACTGGCGGCTTCCAGTTCGGATCCGGTACCCGCTCGGTCGCGGTCACCATGCGGCTAACCTTGTTCGAGCGGAAGTTCGACTTCGGTGCGCCAAATTCATAGCGCAGCATCAGCATGCCGCGCTGGTCGTTGCGGGTGCCTTCGAAGTCACCGGTTTTGCGCAGGATCTCGCCCGACAATGCGATCGAGATTGGCGAGCCAGCGAAGAACTTCTCGGCCATCAGGGTGCCGGTCCATTGCTTCGACGAATACTTGCCCCATTCATAGTCAAGACCGGCCGTCACGCGCAGCAGGGCGGCTTCATAGAAATGCCCAACCCGGCCGCCGACACCCCAGTCGTAGGCGCGGGTGAAGGAACGCGTAGTCACCGTGGTGATGGTGTCCTGCTCGTATGGGCGCCCGGCTTCGCTGCCGGTTTGGGTGACAGTGGTTGCCACACTGCTGGTCGAGTTGAGGGTGGCACCCGACAGACCTTTGCTGGCGTAAGCGTTCCAGAACCAGCGTTCGTATTCCTGGCCGCCGCCCAGCGTCGCTTTGCGCAGATCACGGTCACCCTGGTCGTAGGCTGCAAACAGCTTGTTGACCGCAGCGCCGCCGGACGTCCAGTGGTGCGAGAGCTTGGCGCCGCCCGAATTGCGGCTGGCCCAGAGCTCGGCCAGCGTGGCTGACTTGTCGTCGCCCTGCAGCACCTGAAAAATTTCGCCGCGCGCGTTGTTGTCGCTATCGATGCCGACGCCGATGCGCGTATTGGCACCGACGTATTGCAGGTTGGCGCCGGGGACGGGTTTGGCTGCGTCCTGCGCGAACGCGGGCGCGACGATGGAAGCGCCGCCAAGAAGAATGGCAAGCGCTGCGTTGGATGATTTTCGGTTCATGGTTTCCCCCGAGGACGTGGAATGTCGCTCGCTAGCTGAAAAGTCTAGCAAAGGGGCGCTGAAAAAACGAGAAAAAGCCCGTGAAATCAGGGCAGTAGCGCGAGAAGCGTATCCATTCCGCCAATATTGATGGCCACTGGCACCTGCTCGCGCACTTTCGGTTTGGCGTGATAGGCAACCCCAAGCGTTGCCGCGTGAAGCATCGGCAAATCGTTGGCGCCGTCGCCGAGTGCGATGCTGGCGCGGCGATCGGCCGGGAGCGTGCTGGCAAAGAAGCGCAGCAGACGCTCCTTTTCGACCGCATCGACGATGGCGCCGCAGACCTTGCCGGTAAGCCGGCCGTCGTGTTCGGCCAGCGTGTTGGCGCGGGTCCAGGTGTAGCCAAAGCGCTGCCGCATGCGCTCGGTGAAGTAGGTGAAGCCGCCGGAGACGAGTAGCGTTTTCACCCCGTTTTTGTTGGCATGGGCCATCAACTCGGCGAGCCCGGGCGAGGGCTTCAGCCGCTCGGCGTAGACCTCGGCGAGCACTTTGGTGGACAGGCCTTCGAGACAGGCGACCCGCTTTCTCAGACTCGCCTGAAAATCCAGCTCGCCGCGCATGGCTGCCTCGGTGATCGCGGAAACCTCGGCCTTGACGCCGGCGAAATCAGCAATTTCGTCGATGCATTCGATGGTGATGGCCGTGGAATCCATGTCCATCGCGATCAGCCCGACCTGGGTGATCGGGATGGCACGGTCAGCGGGCAGTACGTTGGCGGCGGGCGAGGAATGGGTAGCGGCAGTTGAGGTCATGGCTGGTGATTTTAGGTGGCCACCTGACAATGACTTTTTACTATCAACTTTTTGACGAAACAGCCATTCTTAAAGGGCTCAGACCGCGTTTGATACAAAAGTCGACTTCATAGAAAATTGCGCCCTTTACCCAATGCAGATAAAGGTTTCATACAAAAGCCGAACATCAGAGATCGCAAACTGACGTTTACGGACCGCACCCGTCAAAGCCCTGCCACGCGCTGCCGGATGCAATTCAGGTCAAATAGCAGCCACACCATCAATCCGCCTTCCGGTTCAAGCTCGGCTGGAGCGGCATCAAAACAAGGCACAGGTGAGCGCATGGCAATCTACGAACTCGACGGCGTCCGGCCGCAAATTCACGCAACGGCATGGATTGCCGAATCCGCCGAGGTGATCGGCAATGTGCACATCGGCGCCGATTGCAGCATCTGGCCCGGTGTAGTGATTCGTGGCGACAACGAGCCCATCCGTATCGGCGACGGCAGCAACATCCAGGACAACTCGGTGCTGCACTCCGACCTCGACATGCCGCTGACCATCGGCCGTCGCGTGACCGTTGGCCACAAGGTCATCCTGCACGGCTGCACGGTGGGCGATGGTTCGCTGATTGGCATGGGTGCCACCGTGCTGAACAAGGCCGTGATCGGCAATGACTCGCTGGTCGGCGCCTGCGCATTGGTCACCGAGGGCAAGTCGTTCCCGGATCGATCGCTGATCGTCGGCAGCCCGGCGGCCGCAAAGCGCGAGCTCACGCCCGAGGCCATCGCCGGGCTCGGCCGCAGCGCCGATGGCTATATCGAAAACGGCAAGCGATTCCGCAAGGGGCTCAAGCGCATCGCTTGAACGCCAAGCGGGCGTGCAAACGGGAACGGTTAGCCCGCGAACCCGCCCTCATCGAGGTACTTCCGTTCTTCCGCCGTCATCGCACGGCCAAGAACGGGATTACGATGCGGAAAGCGCCCGAAGCGGGCGATTGCATCCCGGTGAATCTCGGCATAGCGCAAGCCGTCGCCATCGAGCGCGCGGTACAGTGCCACTGAGCGTTCCTGGTCGGCCAACTGCTCGCTGTGCATGAACGGCAGGTAGAAAAAGCGTCTCATGTCGTCGCCGACGACACGGTCGAAGCCTCTGGTGATGGCCGCGTCGGCGACGGCGACAGCCTGAGCGTCCGTCGCAAACATGCGCGCCGTATTGCGAAAACTGTTGCGCGGATACTGGTCGAGCAGGATCAGCAGCGCGAGGGCGCCTTCGGCATTGTTCTGCCAGTCCGCCAGATCGCCGCGCGCCGCCGCTTCATGCTCGGCCGCGAAGCGCTCGCGGAACAGCGTGTCAAACGCCACGTCCTTGCGAAACCAGCGCTCCGGACCAGCGTCTCGCCAGAACTTCACGACCTCATTGGGGGAAGCAAAAGTGGGGTTCATTTCGTGCAGGAAGGAATGCGTTTGCGTGTGGATGAACCGGGCTTACTGCCGACTAATCAGGCCTCGGCCGGCCCAACATACTGGAAATCCACCTTCGCATTCTCGGGATTGACCGATGCGATCTTCACGCGAACTCGTTCACCAAGGGCGATCGTGAAGCCGCTGCGCTGGCCGACCAGCGTCACTTTGTCGCGGCCCAGTTCGTAGTAGTCACGCGGCAGCGTGGTGGCATGGATCAGGCCATCGGCGAAGGTTTCGTCCAGCGTGACGAAAGCCCCGAACGGCACCACGCCGGAGACGGTGCCATTGAACTCTTCACCCAGGTGCGCTTCTAGGTATTTCGACTTCAGGAACTGGGTGACCTCGCGTGACGCAATGTCCGCGCGGCGCTCGTTGGCGCTGCACATATCGCCCAACTGTTCCCAGTCTTCGTTCGAGTACTTTTTGCCTGCCAGCACGGCTTTGATACCACGGTGCACCAGCAGATCCGGGTAACGGCGGATCGGCGACGTGAAGTGCGCGTAGTGGTCGTAGGCCAGGCCAAAGTGCCCCGCGTTGTGTGGCGTGTAGATCGCCTGCGGCAGCGAGCGCAGCAGGACGGTATGCAGGGCGGGGGCATCGATGCGTTCGCGCGTCTGCTCGATCAGCAGTGCGTAGTCCTTCGGCGATGGTCGTTCGCCGCCGCCTAGCGTCAGGCCGCGCAGTGACAGCGTTTCACGCAATGCCGCCAGCTTTTCTGGCAATGGGACGTCGTGCACCCGGTAGAGCAGCGGCTGCTTGGCGCGAGCAAGGAACTGCGCGGTGCAGACGTTCGCCGCCAGCATCATCTCCTCGATCAGCTTGTGCGCGTCGTTGCGCACGGCTGGCCGAATGCTGGCAACGCTGCCGTCATCATTGAACGAGAAAACCGCCTCCTGCCCTTCAAAATCAAGCGCACCGCGCCGTTCACGAACTTCGCGGAACAGTTTGTAGAGGGTATGGAGTGTCTTCAGCGAAGCTTCAATGCTGCCGGCTTTCGGCTTCGCCGCTTCCAGCGTCGGCAATTGCGCGGCGACTTCGGTATAGGTCAACCGCGCCTTGGAGTTCATCACCGCGGCGTAGAACTCGAAGCCCGTGATGTGCCCGGCCGCGCTCACCTTCATGTCGCAGACCATGCACAGGCGATCCACGTTCGGCCGCAAGCTGCACAGCTCGTTCGACAGCGCCTCGGGCAACATCGGGATCACGCGCCGCGGAAAGTAGACGCTAGTGGTGCGCTCGCGCGCATCGGCGTCGAGTGCCATGTTGAGCTTGACGTAGTGCGACACATCGGCAATCGCCACTACGAGCCGGTAGCCGCGTCCGGACTTCTCGGCGTAGACGGCGTCGTCAAAGTCCTTGGCAGTCTCGCCATCGATGGTGACCAGCGCCATCTCGCGCAGATCGACACGACCCTTGCGGTCGGCCGCCGTCACCTTGTCGCCGTAGGCCGCTGCTTCTTTCAGCGTCGCCTGCGAGAAGACGTAAGGCAGATTGTGTTTGCGGATGGCGATTTCGAGTTCAATGTCGGACGAATCCTCGTCGCCAATCACTTCCACGACCTCGCCAGTCGCATCGTCGTACGGCGTGGGCTGGCGGGTGATCTCCACGACCACGATCTGGTTCACCGTGGCCGTGCTCAGCTTGTTGCGCGGGATAACGATGTCCTGATTGATCCGGCGCTCCGAGGCGACGAGGAACCACACACCATCCTTGCTGCGCAGCTTGCCGACGACCCGATGATTCGCCCGCTGCAGGATGCTGACGATCTCGCCAGTGGTCTTGCCATCACGTGTGGTACCGGTGGTCTGCACGGCCACGCGGTCGCCATGCAGCACGGCGCGCATCGCATCCTCGGTGAGAAAGATGTCGTCGCCGCCCTGATCGAGCTTGACGAAACCGTAGCCATCCGCGTGGCCGATGATGGTGCCGACGAGCGCGTTCGGCGGCACCACCGGTGCGGGCGGCGCCACCGCGTTTCGGGCCGCGACTGGCGTTGCGCCGGGTGCTGCTTTACGTTTGGTCGCTGCACTTGCGGCGCCCGACGCGTTCGCGTTCTGCGCAGAAGTCTTTGCGCGAGGCTGGGCAGCCGGCTTGACTGCAGCGGACTTACTGGTTTTCCCCGTCGTCTTACCGGCGGCGTTTGCCGATGCGGCGCTGACTGATGGATTGGGCGCTGCAGGTTGCCGCTTTTTCCCGTCGGAAGCATCCTGAACAGATTTCTTCACTTTCGCAGGCACTGCGGCGGCTGCCTTTGCCGTTGCCGCAATCTTTTTTTTCGATGCGCCAGACGCCTTGATGGACGTGGGCTTTACCGCTTTCTGTGAGGTGCTTTTGCCTGCTTTTTTGGCAGTTTGGGTCGATGTCTTTTGAGTTTTTTTCGTTATCAATCTATAATCTCGGTTTGCCTGAATTGCCCAGGTGGCGGAATTGGTAGACGCACTAGTTTCAGGTACTAGCGAGTAACATCGTGGGGGTTCGAGTCCCTTCCTGGGCACCAACTGCACATGCAGTTGGGTAGTTTGTTAGGCCAGACGAGTTTGTAACTCAGTGCTGGCAACAAAGCAAAGCAAAGGCAACCAGACAAAACCGGCGCAAGCCGGTTTTTGTTTTTGGGCAACGGCGATTGATATTGCGGAGCGCGCAAATTGATCGCGCCGTGATCTGGATGCCCGATACTTGCACCAAGCCTCCACGTTGTACGAAGGAGGATTACGGGGTAGGTGAGGGCGATGATCACAATTTCCAGCAAGCGGCTTCGGCCCGCGATGTCGCGATTACTCGCGATTGTCGTAACGATGCTGACGGTCGCCTTGGCGCTGCCTGCTGTTGCTGCGCCGGCCCACTATTTCGTGATCAGCGAGGCCGCCGACGGCACGCTCTCGGTCGTATCTCACCAGTATGTGAACCTGGACGCAGTGCCCGATGCATTGACGCCTGACGCCCTCGGCTCACGGCAGGACAGTTACCTGGACGTCGTCGTGCGCGACAAATCCGGCAACGATGTGGTGTTCAGCAGCGTGGCGAGCAGCTCGGCGTGGTTGCGCGGCGAGTTTCACGGCAGTGATGACCATATCGACGGCCACCACTTGC